>AQOF01000052.1 GCA_000565345.1 Salinivibrio costicola subsp. costicola ATCC 33508 = LMG 11651
CATTGATATCGTCGTCTTGGGCGTATTCTCCATCAACATGAAAGCTTGTGATATCAAGATGGACAGAGTCCGCTTTAAGTCCCAGTTTATCAACAACATGCTCAGCAATCGCTTGATAAAGTGCGGACACATCCGCTTCATATAAAGCATCAAGCGTGCGCCCAAGGACATCATCCGTTAAATGGTGCGCTTCAATGTCTTTGGCTAGCAATTTGGAAACAGGCTTCGTTTCGAAAAAGTCGGAAAACATATGCAGGGTTCTACTGTGAAAACCCAGCCCATTTAGGATCATCGCTAAGACGGCATCACCATGTGAAACCCTGTGCTCGGAGTACTTAGGAATGATACGATCGATAATATCTGGTAAGCCAACTTCACGACAGAAAGCAGCGATTAGCCTAGATGATCGAGGCGTTTGATGACAGGTTGAGGAGTAGGCATAGTAAGCGACCGTTAAATAGCAGTAATAGATCAAAGCTGGGGATCACGGTCAAGACATATGTGACACTAAAAGCTGCAAATGATCGCTGGATCACACTATTTTAATTCATTAATTCGCTGCGGAATGACGGATATACGCAATATTATGATTTTTTAAAAATAAGTTGGCACCAGATATGCTTAGATTTTAACCGGCAATTAGAAAGTGTCATTGTAATGGCGGCATACTGACCAACAACAATGAATTTTCCGATTATGACCACAAAACACTCAGAATTGGTTTATACCTTAAGTAAGGTGGTTTACGACCAAACCTAAGACGTGCCGGTTTAAAATAGCTGGCCAGTGACAGAGGACGAACGTCATGCTTGCTGAAAAACGGGATGAAATAGACAACCCCCTGATTTGGCCGATACTCAGTATTTTAGAGTCGACACGACAAAGTTGGAAAGTGCATCACCTGCTGGGTGAGTTGCGAAAAGATACCATGATGGCGCAACTCGATGAAGACCCCCATCTTGATCTGTTTAAACGCAATTTCCTGATCATGAACGCCCTATATCAACTGCAAGAAATGTTGCTGCCCCAGCAATGGTTGCAGGTTGAATCCATGGATATTCAGTTACAATGGCGTGTGGGAGGTCATGGTTTTGTGGCCAAAGAAATCGATTACCAGGATCCATTACGCGATTACTACATGGACTGGAACAACTATGATGCTAGCCAAGATGATGTCAAAGAATTGCTGTCTTCTTTTTGGAAGCATTACCAGCGCCACATCGGTAATGATACGCCAGGGACTGCGATGCTGGAGCGAAACAAAGCACTTAACGTGTTAGGTTTGGACGAAAATGCGAGCGAACATGAAATTCGTCGCCAGTGGCGGAAGATGGCCCTAAAATGGCATCCGGATCGCCCTGAGGGTGATGCGACAACATTCCGTGAAATGTGTGAAGCGTGGCAGAGCTTAAGGCTTTAACCGGCGGCGAGCGCTTTCACTGACCCAAGATGCTCGAATCATAGCTAAATAATGAGCAGGGTGAGTGAATATTCACCCTGCTTCGTGTTTTTGAAGCAAGCCTGCGTAATCGCCTGCATGCTATTAAAGCTCTCTTAACGCCTAGGCGTTGTTCAAACTGCGGCTACGCAGTTCAAAAATCAGCTTTTCAGCACTGCATTCAAATTGCATCTTAATCGTCAGTGCGTCGTTTTTAATGTGCTGACTATCAAAGTCATGCTTCACAGCAGGATTAATACTCTTTGCCAGGTCAAGATACTGCTCGAAGCGCGCCGCTATCGCCTCAGGGCTGTTGGCTTGAATGGTGACTTCTGCTACATCATCGCCCTCTGAGATGATATAGCCAATCTCAGCACTTACACCGCAAGCATCGCAAGCGTCAGTTTGGTTCTCTTTCATGGTGTTCCCCTACGTAAACGCAGCCAATGACGTCACGTTTAAGACGTGGCTGCAAACCAGTGGTACGATCTTTAGCAAACACATGCCTGCGGCACATTGAGATAGGTCAGGTTTTGATATCTTTTCTGTATTAATGATGGAAAAACTACCGGTGCACCAATCAAAAATAGCATCGAAAAAAAGAAAGGGGTGGTGCTAATCGTATTGTCTTGCGGCGCCCCAGCATAGATTGACGGGGCGCCGGTGAAGCTATAGTAAGTCTTCTTCCCACTGCACGAGCGTGCCTTTTGGCCAGTGAGTGCCAAGATCGTGGTATTCCTGCTCCAGCTTATGGCGACGAATTTTTAAGGTCGGTGTCAGTTTACCGTTCTCAATACTCCATGGTTCTTTAATCATCAACACACCTTTAATCTGCTGGTGTGACTCAAGTTCACCATTGATAGTATCCACCACTTTTTTTACTCGACGCTCGTAACGAGCGCGATCAAAATGAGGGAAATGGTGTGGGAGCGCAAGTAGAATCGGTGCTGGCATGCCTGAGCCAATCACGCACAACATTTCAGCGTTTGATAATTCAAATAAGCGCTTTTCAATCGGCACAGGGGCGACAAATTTACCTTTGGCGGTTTTGAACGTATCATTTTTGCGCCCTGAGATACTGAGGTAGCCATCGCTGTCGAGCTCCCCTAAATCACCAGTATGCAACCAACCGTCGACCAAGGTTTCTTTGGTTGCTTCTTCATTTTTGTAATAACCGCTAAACAGTCCTTGGCTTTTTACTAAGATTTCTTGGTCGTCTGCGATCTTGATTTCAACCCCTGGGCCGGCATTGCCAACGGTACCAATTTTATCGGCCCGGAAAGGATAATTAATGGTGCTGTAGGCATAACTTTCGGTCATGCCCCACGCTTCGGTGACATTCAAACCAATCTTGCGGTACCACTCCAACAATGCCGGCGCGACAGGGGCGGACCCACAGCCCAATACACGTGCTTGATCCAAGCCTAAGTTTTTAGTGACTTTATTTTTGACGATCGTACTCACTAACGGAATACGGAGCAGTAGGTTCAACTTACCGTCCGGCAGTTTCTCCTGGATTCGCTGTTGAAATAGGGTCCAAAGCCTTGGGACCGAAATAAACAGGGTTGGGCGATGCATTTTGACATCTTCAATGAAAGTATCGAGTGATTCAGGAAATGCCGTCGGGATCCCGCCCATAATGGCTGACCCCATGATGTATACACGCTCGGTAATATGGGCCAGTGGTAGGTAAGAGAACAAACGATCGTCAGGTTCGATACCAATATGATCGATCAACCGTTGCGCAGACCAACAGTAACCGCCGTAGCTTAACATGGCTCCTTTAGGCGGCCCTGAGGTGCCCGATGTATAAACCAGCGACATGAGATCGCCATCAAGATGAACAGGACGTTCGTCTGACGGTGCGTGGTTGGCGATCAGATCGTGCCATTCGTAATGACAGTTTACGGTAGGATAAGGGAGGGCAATTGTTTTTAGGTTCGGCAGACTTTCTAACGAGGCCGTTAGCGCTTTACTGTCATCTAATTTACCCACAAACATTGCTTTCGATTCGCTGTGGTTGATGACATGATCGATAGTGTCGGTGCCCGCGGTAGGAAATATGGGCACACTGATGTAGCTTCCCATCATCATTGCTAAATCTGCGATAAACCACTCAGCACAGTTTTTTGATATCAGTGCGATTTTGTCACCCGGCTTAAGCCCCATATCGCGCGAGCGCTGTTACCATTTTCTGGGCCTGCTCGGCGACCTCGGCAAAGGTATAATCATGAAAGCGGCGCCCGTGGATTTGGCGCAGAAAAACATGGTTTGGGCGCTCATCGGCCCAACGTAAGATCTGATCATGTGGTTTGATATGTGACATTGGACTTCCTCATTGTCGCAACGTGGAGATACGTTAAAACGTTATAATAATGTTAACTTACGGATCCTCGGCCACCATACGCAAGATAATCATTTAAACGACTGTCTAAATTATGACTGATGACACTATTTGCGGTGTTTTTTGCCTGACTTTTCAGTTTTTCACCCCATTTTCAGGCGCCAATGCCAAAAGCTTGATCAGCCTCCGTATTCACATAAGACGTTTACTGTCAGGCTTTATTGGTGAGTCTGTACTATTTTTACTAAGGCTAGGCTTTATCGCGAGCCAGACGCAAGTGCGAGCCAAACGGGCGCGCGTTACAGCACTGCGCCAACAGTGGCGATTGACGGGAGAACAGGTTACGTATGCCTAAACGGAGTAAAGCACAAACGCAACAGACCATTGAGCTCATCCTAGCAGAGGCGAAACACCAATTATTAATGCTTGGCTATGAGGGAATGTCGTATACCACGTTAAGCGAGGCGACCGGCGTATCGCGTACCGGGATTAGTCATCATTTTCCTCGAAAACAAGATTTTATGGTCGCGCTGGAGCCGTTTATCGTCGACAGCTTGCGCATGCCGCTTGATACAACCAGCACCATTAATGCGTTTATGACCAGTTGGATGCAGGCGATGCATGCAAACGGTGACTTCAAAGCCACGCTCAAACTCTGTTTCTATCTACTGATTAGTGGCAAAGCGGACAATGGCGCCGCGTTTAGAATTCTAAAAGCGTTACAAAAAGAGTGTGAGCAGCGTATGCAAACGGATCTCACCGTCGCTTTTTC
The DNA here is from genome assembly GCA_000565345.1 of Salinivibrio costicola subsp. costicola ATCC 33508 = LMG 11651. Lineage (GTDB taxonomy): Bacteria > Pseudomonadota > Gammaproteobacteria > Enterobacterales > Vibrionaceae > Salinivibrio > Salinivibrio costicola. The sequence goes on from AQOF01000052.1 coordinate 4,555, forward strand.
GCAATTATTAGGTGCGAGCCTGTTACTGTGCCGTCAAAAAAGTGAGGGGCATGCGAAGTAACTGTATAGAGGGTCCGGTCAGGTTAGCGAGCAGGCGCGGCGATAAAATTAACGCCCAACTGACAGACAGAGCTTAACTTTTTTGTTATATTGATCACGCTTTCAAAGCAATACATTTTTTGGAGATAACTATGAACAATACCGACCATCCTCCGAGTCGAAACGGAGAAAAATAGCGACTGTTGGTATTGTCTCTGCCAGTTTACCAGCCGTTGTTGATAGCTGGCCCCACCTGCTTTATTTTTCTCCTGTCGCTCTAACGCATAATGCTGCCTTTTAGGCGCTATACGTTGTTGATGGTCGTTACCTGTTGCCAATCGGGAGATTCGCCATGACGGTAATGAACAACACCTTTGATAACACTGCAACTTTCTCAACCTCCGAGATCGTCGCGGCTCGTAATGCCTTTTTACAATACGAATTAACTCGGCAAGCCGAGCTACTCACCGTAATGCCAATCGAGGAATCGATGGGTGTTCTGCGGCACTGCTCGGTGGCTCATGTTCAACATTTGCTCGATATATTGGGCGAGCAAGGCCATCAGCGGCAAGCGGATGAATATGCGCACCGCCTTGGAGTGATACCACCAAGGACCAACCTGCTTTTGCGTATGATGGAGACACTTCGCGCGCACCGCAAAGTCGTCACGATTATGTCGCTAGTAATGAGCACCATGGGGGTCGTCGGTTACTTGTCATTCTTGTTTTTGCCTAGTTGATGCGCACTTAGCTTGATCTTACGCAGTAAATTGTTGGGCAATTATGCTATCACTATAACGATAGTTGAATTATTCAAAAATATTTTAATAATAGGGTGGCGGCCGCAAGTCGCGATCCCAATTCTGCCAATAAGGTAAACCTATGAGTGATGCACTGGTACTCGTTATAAATTCAGGCAGTTCGTCTTTAAAGTTTGCACTGATGGACGCGCAAACAGGCGATGCTGTGATTTCAGGCGCCGGAGAGTGTTTTGGTCGTGATGACGCATGCATGAGCTGGAAAGTCGACGGTAACAAAACTGAAAAGACATTGAGTGCAGGAAGCGACCACCATCAAGAGGCCATGGACATTATTGTGGGCCTTATCGAAAACAACCAACTCAGTGATAAATTACAAGCTGTTGGGCACCGAGTGGTCCATGGTGGCGAAACCTTCAGTCAGGCGACGCTTATCGATGATGCCGTACTTGCACAGATCGATGCCTTGAAATCCCTGGCGCCACTGCACAACCCCGCTCATGTCGTTGGTATTAATGCCGCGCGTAAAGCCTTCCCCAACCTTCCTCAAGTCGCGGTTTTCGACACAGCATTCCATCAGACCATGCCGGAAAAAGCGTATCACTACGCGATCTCGCGTCAGCTCTATAATGATTATGGCATTCGTCGCTATGGTTTTCATGGCACCAGCCATTATTACGTAAGTCGTGAAGCGGCAAAATGGCTTAACCAAGCGCCTGAACAAACCAACGTCATCACCGTACACCTTGGTAACGGTGCCTCTTTGTGCGCGGTCAAAGACGGTCAAAGTGTCGATACCAGCATGGGCTTTACGCCTTTAGCGGGTTTGATGATGGGCACTCGCTGTGGTGATATCGACCCATCTATTCTAGAGTTTTTATCGAAAAAAGGGCTCAGCATGGATCAAATCCATCATGAGCTGATCGATAAAGCAGGGCTCCTTGGTGTGTCTGAGCTCACCAATGATTGTCGTGGGCTGGTTGAAGCCGCGGAAGAAGGCCACAGAGGTGCGCAACTCGCGCTGGAAATGTTTGCTTATCGCGTTGCGAAATTCATCGCAAGTTACATGGTGCCGTTATCCCGTCTGGATGCGATTGTTTTCACAGGTGGAATTGGCGAAAACTCACTGCCAGTCCGTGAGATGATCCTAAAAGAACTCGCGATTTTCGGTTATCAGTCAGATGCCGACGCCAACGCCGCAGCTTGGTTCGGTGCCGCAGGACAAATCACAACACAAGATTCACCGCTCGCATTGGTGATCCCAACCAACGAAGAGCTGGTGATTGCCCAGCAAGCCATGGCAATGGCCTGATTGTCTCGTCTTTTTTGAATACGAAGCGAGCCAAGAGGCTCGCTTTTTAATTCATACGCATGAATCAACCCTTCTCAAGCCTAGTGTGATCTTACACTAGGCTTTTTGTCTATAATGATAGACAGTCTGCTCTCGATTTTGGTTTAATACCCGAACAATAAAAGGATTGGTTAGGTATGAAATTGTATAACACGATTAAGGCTTACTTATTTGAAACGTTGGTTTTAGGGGGAGCGCTAGCGCTTGGTATATGGTTAGTGCTGGCCGGGTAGTCAATGAGCCTATACGCCAGTTTAGTACTAGAACGGGCTTTCTTTGCTCAATTCGTTGCAAATCTCGACAATAACAAGAGAAAGCCCCGAGCGGAGGACCTGCTGCTGGCGTTGCAGTTGTAGCTGATAAAACTCAATATCCACATCATCCTCTGGCGCTTCTATATCGCGCTGAATCATACTCATATTGTCGATTTTACGAAGCTTTTTTACCGCATCCAGTACGTTAGGGTCGGTGAAGTGGTAGTCGTCAGCATCATTACTTAGCTGGTTTTTAAGTTTAATGATCTGTTCAATATCGTGATAAGCGTCATCTGATAACACGCCTAGACCAAACAAGAGTTTTAATCGCACTGAAAGATCACCCAGTGGCCCCGTGTCATGCAGCAAAGGCCCCACCACTGATTCTACTGCAAAGTTATCTTTGCGAAAAACCCGCTTGATTAAGCCATCAATAGACGCTTCAAACGTATCGACCGCGGTAACAAAAAAGCCACGCACGGTTGTCGCTTGGTTTAATCGTTCAATGATGTCTGTTTCGTCGAAATTTTCTGCCATAGACTCAATACTGCTTATTGTTATAACGGGGGAGTTAAACTCCCCCTGTGAAGTGCGCGGTTTACAATTGCTGGTACAGGGTGTTGATTGCCTCAATTTCAGGGCTCTCTTCTGCCAAGCCGGTGTATATAGCTAGTGTCTTTCTTACGCCTACCTCAGCCAGTGAAGCTTGAAGTTCTTCAGCTTGTGGGTCGGTGTGATTGGTATATTTCAATGCTGCGGCAATACCTTTTAACAACGCTCGGTTATCCGTGCCATATTCTATTGTACCCAGTAATGGCTTGATAAGCCTATCATTCTGACTTAACTTTCGAATAGGCTGGCGGCCAACTCGATCGACCTCATCAACCAAGTAGGGGTTTGAGAAACGCCCCAAAATTTTCTCGATGTACGCTTGGTGAGCGGCGCGGTTAAACCCGTAGCGTTGAATAAGCACTTCGCCGCTTTCCTGCATGGCCTGTTTCACCACGGCATGAATCTGTGGATCGGTAATGGCTTCACGAATGGTACGGTGGCCGCTTAAGCACCCCAAATAAGCAGTGATACAGTGACCTGTATTCAAGGTGAAAAGCTTGCGTTCGACAAACGCCATTAAGTTTTGCGTTTTCTCCATACCGGCGATATCAGGGATCTCGCCTTTGAACTGTTGCTCATCAACAATCCATTCGCTGAAGCTTTCTACCGTAACCTCTAAGGGATCATCGTTCGCCGCTTCCGCGGGCGGTACAATACGATCGACCGCTGAATCGACAAAACCAATCAGTGCCTCTGCTTTTTGATGCAACGCGGGGTCAAGGTGCTTATAGACTTCGCCCTTAAGGTGTGATGTGCCACGGATCATGTTTTCACAGGCAATAATGTTCAGCGGCGCCAAATTGCCCGATTCAAAACGCTTTTCAATCCCGGTGGCTATGGTCTTAGCGATAATATCAAGCACATTGGGACCCACTGCCGTGGTCACTAAATCCGTTTTTACGATTTTATCGATCACATCATCACTTGCCGAATTAACCGCGGTGATATGAGAAACCGTGTCGATATGGCAGTCATTGCCGACCACTTTGACGTTGTAGCTTTGTTTGTGACTGAGTTGATCAATGAGGGGCGCATCAACATCTGCAAAGGTGACCTCGACATTGGCATCCGCGAGTAATTTTCCGATAAAGCCGCGGCCAATATTGCCGGCACCAAAATGAACAGCATTTTTCATAATATTTACCTCAAACTAAAAAAGATGGATATAAGGGACCACCTCAGTGGTCTCCTTATCAGACTGATTAATGGGGCGACGTCATATGAGTGACGTTTTCATCACTTAATAGATTGAGGATCTCGTCAATACTGTCGGTACTGGTGAGGGTATCTATTGCATCAGGTTCATCTAGCGCATTAGTGATAGCGGTAATAACTTGGATATGCTCATCGTTTTTGGCGGCAATCCCGATCACCAATTTAGCGATATCGTCTTTATCGTCGGTGAACTGCACACCCGTTGGATACTGGCATACCACGATGCCGGTTTTCTTGACTCCATCTTTCGCTTTGACGGTGCCATGAGGGACGGCGATAGATTCACCGAGGTAAGTTGGAGTTAATGCCTCGCGCTCAAACATGGCGTCGACATAGCTAGGTTCAACGTAACCGAGTTTGACAAGTTGATTGCCGGCAAATTGGATCGCCTGCTCTTTGTTTGTTGCCGTTAAGCCAACATGGATATTTTCACGTTGGAGTTGAAAAGTGGGCGCTGGAGTTGGCTCGAAGCTATCGTCATTCGCGGCAGTATCAGGAACCCTAAGCACTTGCGGATCGTTCGCTGCAGGGTATTTTGCCGCGAGAATTTGGGTGACCAACTGGCCGTAAACCTCACCATCAAGGAAGTTATTAAGTGAAATATAGTGAGCTGATGGGGCGTGAGCACGTGCGCGCTCGGTTAGGTCTTTGTGCGTGATCACAATCTGCGCATCCTCAGGCAAACTATTAACCGCAATATTCGTGACACCAATATCTAGACCGGCGCTTTGCACTTTTTTGCGCAGCAAGCTGGCACCCATGGCACTGGATCCCATACCCGCATCACACGCAACCAAAATATGCTTAACGGATGCAAAATTAACCGTGCCTTTGGGCGCGGATGAGGGAGCGGAGGTATCTGCTTTCGTGCCTGTCTTCATGTCTTTCATTTTCGCAGTCGCTTCATCGAGTGAAGCTTCGTCACCATCGCCCTCTGTGCTTTTTTGCGTTTTCATCAGCAAAGCGGCAACCACAAATGACACACTGGCAGCGGCAATAATTGACGCTAAGACACCAACAACCGATCCTTTTTGCGTCATTAATAGCACGGCAAAGATAGAGCCAGGAGATGCCGGTGACACAATGCCTGCATCAAACACAGTGAGAACGAATACACCTGTCATACCTCCAGCAATGGCTGCAAGGATAAGACGTGGATTCATTAAAATGTAAGGGAAGTAGATCTCGTGAATACCACCGAAGAAGTGAATAATCGATGCACCCCCTGCGGTTTGACGTGCTGTGCCTTTACCAAACACCATGTACGCTAACAAGATGCCCAAACCTGGACCTGGATTCGCTTCAATGAGGAAGAAAATCGACTGGCCTGCTTCTGATGCTTGTTGAATGCCCAGAGGAGAGAAAATGCCGTGGTTGATCGCATTATTCAAGAACAAGATCTTAGCGGGTTCAACAAATACCGACGTCAGCGGTAACAAGTGCGCTGAGACCAAAAATTCAACGCCCGCAGCCAGACCATTGGACAACAGTTTTACGAACGGGCCGATGAGGAAGAAAGCGATAATCGCGCAAAGCATACCGATAATACCGGCAGAGAAGTTATTCACTAACATCTCAAACCCGCTTCTCACTTTGCCATCGATATAAGCATCGAATTTTTTAATGGCCCAGCCGCCGAATGGACCAACTATCATCGCGCCCATAAACATGGGAATGTCAGTCCCGACAATCACCCCCATGGTGGTAATCGCGCCGACAACAGCGCCGCGTTCGCCGCCAACAAGTTTACCGCCGGTGTAGCCGATCAGCAGTGGTAGTAGGTAGGTAATCATGGGGCCGACCATGGCCGCCAATGTCTCATTGGGTACCCAACCGGTCGGAATAAATAGTGCGGTAATAATCCCCCACGCGATGAATGCGCCGATATTGGGCATCACCATATTTGAGAGGAAGCGACCAAAATTCTGTATCTTGATCTTGGTGTCAGATGATATCATAACAATACCCCGTTTGATGTTCTCACTGAACGTGTGTGGTAGAACGGTTCGCCAAAACCGTCTGGCTAGTTAGTACCCAGTCAATTTACCACACATTTTTTCGAGAGAACTGATAACGGGGATTTGTTGACCCACCTCTCACTATTCACGTCGCAACTATATTTTATCCCAACACCTGTCACAAAAATAACATGAAAGTTTAGTGCAAAACTAAAAAACAACATTGTCAACAAAAATTATAATGATCATTATCACATTTTTTGTTTTTGCGTTATAAAATTTATAGTGATATAGATCACTCTTTATTTTTTTAGAACAGTGAAATAAAAAATCAGAGTGACTAATATCACACTGTTTGCCTGATCGATATTAATTCATTGAGTGATCTGTATCACGTTTGTTTTTTTGTTACGAATAGTGACGGTTTGGTCGGTGTCGTATTAAAGCAGTAAACAGGCTCAATCACGTTGAGCCTGTTTATTGAAAGTACCAAAGCTGTTATCGCAGGTGGAAGAGTTAATATGCTCCTGCGCTGTAGATCAGCTCGTAGCTGTGGCTGTAGATCTCCAAGATATTGCCGAATGGGTCTTCCATATAGATCATGCGATAGGGCTTCTCTCCAGGATAGTAATAGCGTGGTTTCTCCATCCGTTTCTTACCGCCAGCTTCAATAATACGCTCGGCTAATGCTTCAACATTTGGATCTTGCACGCAGAAGTGAAATACGCCCGTTTTCCAATACTCGAAATTGTTGTCAGGGTTTTGCTGATCCTTAAACTCAAATAGCTCTACACCAACGCGGTCACCTGTCGATAAATGGGCAATGCGAAAACGTTCCCAACCTTGGCCAAACACATCGGTGCACATTTCGCCGATTGCACTGTCGTCTTCAACAATCTCAGTAGGCACCATGATGAGATACCAACCAAGCACCTGCGTGTAAAACTCAACGGCTTTTTCTAAGTCAGGGACGGAAATACCAATGTGTGAAAATGTACGTGGGTAAGGGGTCTGCATCGTTTGTTCCTCTTTGCTTACGTCTTCATTGTTTGCAAGCATGAGGCACCTAAACCATAATGTTAAATTATGGTTTGCAATGATTGTGATGACATTTTGTTATGGTTAACCCTGTTTGGCTGAAAACCTTTTGCACCCTGGTAGATGTTGGCACTTTTACTAAGGCCGCTGATAAATGCTATATGACGCAGTCTGGCGTAAGCCAGCACGTGCGAAAGCTTGAGGACTCATTATCTTCAACGTTGGTCATTCGAGGAAAGAAAGGCGTGGTGCTGACCGAGGCAGGACAACAACTCTATCGTCAAGGGAAGGACGTGCTACAAACGTTGGATAATCTTGCTGTAACCATCAGTCGCGATCCCGGCTATGAAGGCGAGGTACGCATCATGTCGCCGGGAAGTGTCGGGCTCCGCTTGTATACGCGTTTGCTCGATCTTCAGGTGACATATCCTGCCCTTACGATTAACTATCGCTTTGCGCCAAATGGCGATGTTCACAAGGCTATCTTAAATAACACCATTGATATTGGCCTAACAACGGCTTGTCCAGTTGACCCGAATATTCAGTCTGAACCCATTGGCGAAGAGCCGTTATTGCTGGTGACACCGCGCCATATTAAAGACCTACATGGGAAACACTCTGCCAACTTGGATTCATTGATCACCCAGATGCTAGGCATCACGCAGAGTTATTACTTGGGGCGAACTTCGAGCAATATCAAACGGCGCAGTTACGCCCCGTTAAGCAATCTGGTTTTTCTAACCAAATAAGTCTTATCTTACTACCCGTTGCACGCGGACTTGGCTTTACCGTCTTGCCCGCCAATGCTGTCGCGGCTTTTGCTCAACAAGCGGCCATTAAAGCTCATTACTTACCGACACCGGTCAGTGAAACCTTATATCTCTCCTCTCTTGCCGGACGCGAGCTGCCTCAGCGCGCGATCAATATTGCAAACGTCATTCAAGAGCAGGTAAGGGCGTAGTCCAATAGCGGCGAGCGCGCCGCCATTTTCAATTAGCCGCGATCATGACTCTGCTGATTTCTCAACCCGCAGCTTTTGCTCGCGCACTTTGCGACGTAATAGCTCGGTATAAATCGGTTGGCCGCCAAGTAATTGTGCAACAAGGGTGGCGCCGAGGGTGGTAATAATCAGCGGCAAAATCAGATAGTAGTTATTGGTCATCTCAATCACCAACAAAATTCCCGTGATAGGCGCGCGTACGGTCGCGGCGAACAAAGCGCCCATGCCCGCAATCGCGAACATCCCCGGTTCAATGCCCATATCCGGATACATATTGGTAACCACTAAGCCATAAACCGTCCCTAGCAAGGTGCCTAGCGCCAGCATGGGGGCGAAAATGCCGCCCGGTGCGCCGGAGCTAAAGCAAATCACTGTCAGCAGCGTACGCGCCATAAAGATAAACAGCAGCGCACTGATGGAATAGTTTAAGCTAACAAAATCTGGCACTAAGTTAATGCCGCCATGGGTCAGCTCTGGGGCATAGACCAGCAATAAGCCAAAGAAACCGCCTAGCGTGGCCCCTACTCGCCAGATTCGTTTTTGACTTTTTTGATAAAAGCGTTGGAAAAAGTCCTGAACACCGCATAATCAAAAAATTAAACAGCACGCCAAACACGCCAAAACAACAACCTAGTGCGAGAAAGAACCATAAAGAGGCAAGTGGTGGTGTCTCGTACTGGGGCAGAACAATCACTGCCTCTTGGCCATTGATATAGCGAAAAACGATATCGGCCATGATGGCGGCAATGATCACTGCTTTTATCGAGATCAAGGTATAGCGAAACTGAGGTCGCATTTCCTCAACCACGAACATGATCGCCGCAAGGGGGGCATTAAACGCCGCGGCGAGACCGGCGGCAGCCCCGGATGCAAGCAGTGTTTGGTTACTGTTTCTGTCTTTGATGCGAAAAGTATCGGTGACCATGCGACCAATATTGGCACCGATTTGCACACTAGGACCTTCTCGTCCGAGGATCATCCCTGAGCCTAGCGCACCTAAACCGCCGAAAAATTTCACTGGGATTACCCGCCACCACCGCGCAGGTCGAATGCCTTCCATCGCGCCTTCCACCTCAGGGATCCCTGAACCAGCGGCCTCGGGCGCAAATCGATGAACAAGCCAATAGCCCATTAAGGCCAGGCCGGCACTGATAATAAAAGCGAGTAATCCCAATGGAATCATTGAGCTAATGTTGCTGTCTAGCCAGTCAGTTCTTGACTGAGAGAGGGTATGAATCGCGAGTTCGAAAAGGGTGACAACAACGCCGCCTAAAAAGCCGATGACAACGGCGAGCAAAAGAATAGAAACGGGCGTTTTGTCGCGTGACCATAATTTATCAAAGAAAACGCTAGATTTATAAAAGATGGCTCTTTTCTTACCTGTTTTACTTACAATTTTCATCTATGTGAACGCAAAGTTTGAAAAGAAAAATGACGATGTATGGGGGCACTCATTCTTGCGCCGACACCGTGCTGGGAACGTCCTGTTCCCCGAGAGAACGCATTTATACTACGCCAATTCACCTAACATGCAAGCGCTTGACCGGTGTCTAATTATTCGGCTAGCCAAGATAAAAACCCCTGGAGTAAGCGATACGGGGCGGCGATAACGATAAGGCATATTTTCAGACGTTTCACTGGGGGAGTCCGTATTGAGTGATAGCGTACCACCTCCCAGTCCCTGAATAATTGATTTGAATTAGATCACAGTTTGTTAGGGACAAAATATCCGCTGCGACACCATTGGCCGCAGCGGTGCGAATCAACCGCGACCAGGCGCTTGGGTTGCGGCAATATGATCGCCGATCTCAATCAAACGGCTTAAAATCCGCTCACCATCAACACCAATGCCATTGTGCTCGTACTCGTTAGTCATCCACGCTTGGCTGTTGGCAATCTGCGCCAAGGTTTGACGGGAATAATCGAACTCAACAAACATGTCATCGACGTAGGTGGCGCAGGCGAGCGGCACCGTATTGCGCTTGAGTACCTCGAGATCATAAAGCGCCGGCCAATCGGATTTGTCTGCCAGCAACATCGCCGCGTTTCTGAGCGGCTTGAGCGTGGCTAATTGCTCAAACATCCACGGATACACCATTTCGCCGGTAAAACGGAACGGCTGATCGGCTGATAGTGGAACTGCGGGAATTGATCGCGCACCCGATGGGCTGACCACTGCGACGCCTGCTGCTGGCAGTAAATCGATTCATGCAAAATCGCGTAAAACGGGTTGGTTAAATACCCTTGGTCAGCCTGCATCGCATTTAAGAACGGATAGCTTAAAGTACGCTCGCCATTTACCTCTATAAAGGCTCGTTCTAGTAAGTAATACAGCGGCAGCCCGGCATGGCCGCGACCGAGATTCAGTCCCAGCGTTTGAAATTGCTCAACGGTAAACGGCTGACCGTTTGGCAGTGTCACCGCATTGTTTTGCAGATACTGGGCAATCTCGTGACAGCGGGCTTGTGCGTCGGGGAATTGGGCGAAAAACTGCTGGTTCTTGTCTTCCACGCGCTGATAGGTTTTTTGATACACCGCATCGGCGTGTCCCTTGAGCGGCGGGATCCCACCGGTGACAAACGCGCGAGACAAGGACTGCGGAAAGAACGACAAATAGGTGAGGGCACAGAACCCACCAAAGCTTTGCCCGAGGATCGCCCATTGCTTGATGCCTAACGCCTCACGTAAACACTCGGCGTCTTTCACAATGCTGTCCGCGCGAAAATGGCTCAAATACGCTGCTTGCTCGGCAGGCGTGAGATGGGCGAGAGTTTGGTGATTTACCGGCGAGCTTAAGCCCGTGCCGCGTTGGTCGAGCAACAACACGCGATAATCCTCTAATGCGCGTTTTAGCCAACCTGTGGCGCCGTTGGGGCGGGGAGACTCCATGCCTGGCCCACCTTGAAAATACACCAGCCACGGCAGATCTGCTTCGTGATGGCGCGTATCAACCACTTCACGAGCAAAAATAGTGATCGGCGTACTATTGGCGTCACTGTGATCCAGTGGGACGTCAACACGGTGACTGCGATAACGGATATAACGATCATAAAGATCTTGCATGGTAATGCCTTTATAAACAGAAAGATGACGATGATTAGGTTATCAGAGTTGTTCGGTCTCAGCGAGCAAGCACGAAGCCGAACCTCTTCAATTTTTATGTGATCTATATCACTTTTATATTTACTTAGCCTGCTAACTATTTTATATTGCTTGTTCTCTATTACTTAGCAGGCTAAGTAATCCGCACGATAGAGGGAGAGATCGCATGACCGCTTCACATCCAGAACATATGTCGATAGCTGAACATCTGGGACGGACCGCACGACTATGGCGACGCGTAGCCGATTCCGAGCTTGAACCACTTGGGCTCAGTTATCCGCGCTGGAGTGCGCTGTGGATGTTACGTCGATTGGGCGATGGCATTAGCCAAAGTGAGCTGGCGCAAGCGTTAGAGATTGAGCTGGGCTCGTTAATGCGCACGTTAAAGCACCTTGAGGAACAAGGGCTGATCACACGGCGCTGCTTACCCGAAGATAAACGCACCCGAACCGTCCATGTCACCGACAGTGGTTGTGAATTAATGTCGCGTATTGAAGCGCGGGTGTTGCGGGTACGCAAACATTTGTTGTCTGGTATCGCCGCTGAAGATTTTGAGGCTTTAGAGCGTGTATTGGTCACCATCAATCAAAACGCACTCGACTACGTAACGTCTTCTCAAGATGAATAAAAAGCAAGGCGATACCTCGTTCTTGTTAGGGCGACGCTGTTCAGCGCGATACTTTCCAGTGCAACACTAATCAATCATGATGTAGATAAGTAAAGGTAATAAGCACGAATGACACCGGATGAAAAATTTTCTCGCTGGGTAAAAATAGCGGCGCTCAGTTTTCTGATCCTTTTCGGTTATTTTTTAATCGCAGATAATACGATGCCACTCACGCCTCATGCGATGGTGACACGCACCGTCACTAAAGTGGCACCACAAGTGAGCGGCCCAGTCAGCGCGCTGGCGGTCGACAACAACCAAGACGTTCACCAAGGTGATGTGCTGTTTCGGATTGAAAGCGCGCCTTACCGTATTGCCGTCGACCAAGCAAAGCTCGCACTTGCCCAGGCCAGACAAAGCAATGCTCAGCTCGATGCCTCCTTGATGGCCGCGCGCCAAGATGTCTCGGCGCTCGCGTCGGTATTGGCACAAAAAGCACGCGAAGCAACACGATTAAAAGCTCTATTTGCTAAAAATGGTGTGTCGCAGCAGCAGCGTGACGATGCGATTAGCGCGACCGATACTGCACGCGCCAAATGGGAAGCTGCCAAAGCGCGTGTCAGTGCGCTTCAAATTCAACGGGGCGGTGATGGTGCCAGTAATATTGCCGAACAAGTGGCATTGAGCAAGTTAAAGAAAGCGCAATTGAATCAATCGTATACCACCGTAAAAGCCAGCCATGACGGCGTAGTGACCAACCTGCAATTAGACGTGGGCGCCTATGCCAGTGCCGGCCAGCCAATCATGGCATTGGTGTCAGAACGTGCACAAGTGATTGCCGATTTTCGTGAGAAAAGTGTGCGCGATATTGAGGCAGGTTATACCGCGCTAGTGGCGTTTGACAGTGAGCCCGGCGCTTTATATACCGGCCATGTTACCAGTGTTGATGCGGGGATCAGTGCAGGTCAAATCGATGCTAATGGCCAGTTAGCCTCACCCACCAATTCGAACCGATGGGTACGCGATGCACAGCGTATGCGTCTGCACATTCAACTTGATGAATGGCCATCTCATGCCCTCCCCACGGGTGCTCGCGCCACGGTACAACTGGTGCCTGACCATGCGATAAGCGGTCTGCTCGCAAAAGCACAAGTGGGCTTTCTGAGTATGCTGCATTACATCTACTAAGGGCGAGTGCAATGAATTTATGGCATCACCCGTTAAGCGATAATGATGTACGCCAATGTGCGCGCATAGCCACCGGCGCGACCTTAGGATTCGCGATTTGTAAGTTTTTCGACTGCAGCTTTGGGGTGTTTTTTACCGTCACGCCAATGTTGCTGCTCGGCCTTGTCCCGGTGATCAATGGCCGTGCCGCGCGTCAGCTTTTGGCCTCAGCAGTGATCAGTGGGTTAGAAGTTGGACTGCTGGGCGGATTATTTGGCGCGCATCCAGGGTTAATGACGCCTTTGGTATTCTTGTTGTTCACCTACAAATTTGCCTGCATGTCAAAAGGGCGTTTTTTTCTTTTTGGTGCCAACAGCGTGTTAAGCCTTAGCATCATGCTTCATTTTGCGAGTTATCCCGATTTACCGATTAATACCTTAATCTTCGGTAACCTGGGCGCGAATGTGTTATCGGTCGCAGTGGCGTATCTCGTCACCTGGTTAATTCCTGATGTCACGCCGCGCCAGCCGCCTGCTGCACCCGCAGGGGGAAAACAATCCCATCGGATGCGGCATGAAGCACTCATGGGCGCGACGTTGGCGACGGTCTCGTTTTTTATCTTTCAGCTGTTTGATTTGCGCGATTCGATTTCAGCACAAGCCACCACCGTGTTGTTGCTGTTCCCGATGCATTGGAACGGCTCGCTCAGTTATGCGCGTAAACGGGCGATTGGCACTGTGTTGGGCGTGGTGTATGGGGTGGGCTGCCAAGTTATTTTATACGATTGGTTTAACGTGCTGATCTTGGTGATCCCGCTGCTTTGGATAGGCACCATGTTGTTTGCTAAAGCGCATTTAAAAGAGGCCGGTGGCTCAGGCGTGGGGTTTGGGGCCATGGCAACGCTCGGGATCTTATTCGGGCAATACTTAAGCCCCAACCAAGACTTTATGTACGATGCCTTATATCGAGTCAGCAGCAACTTAGTCGCCATTGTACTCACCTTGATGCTTTGCTTTATCGTGCATAAATTACTTAATTACTTCCCGGCAACGCGGTTTGGCGTCACTTAACTGCCGATTATGCTGGGCACGAACATGCTTCGCTTCAGTCAACTAATAATCATGATTTTTGCGGCTAACCTCTCAGCCCAATTTCACTTTTGCGAAGCATCACTTGTTTAACCCATGACCTACCGCTATGATTCTGTTTAACAATTATGTACAGAGAGGAAGTCAGCCGTCTCTCATACTGTTCGACACTGAATTTTTCGGCACATTACGCGCCGGTTGTGACGGCTTTAGTCCTTCCCCATCATTTAAAAAGGCAGCGTAGTGAAAAAACTCATTTTGATCGTGGTCTGTGCCATGTTTGCGGTTGCGGCCATTGCAAGCATCACGGCCACTACCTTTATCTCGCATGACGAGATAGACAGCATTATTCTTAAACGTTCGCAAGCACAGGCTGAGCTACTTGCCAACCGTGCGGAATACATCTTAGAAAACTCCTCCACGCCTACCGCTGATCTGCAAGACATGGTGTCCGATCTTAAAGGTCGAGACGACATCAGCTACGCAGTGATGATTGATAAAAACATCAAAGCGATTGCCCATAGTGATAGACAGAAAATTGATAAGGTGTACAGCGATAATTATACCGTCGCCGGTGCCGGCCAGGGTCAGCCCCAGCATTCGCGCTGGTACGCCGATGTGTAAGATGTATGGGTGTACGACATCATGATGCCGGTGTATGTCGATGGCCGTCTTTGGGGCGCGTTTGATGTCGGCATCCCGATCACCGAAGTCGATGCTGCCGCCAATGGTATCGCCATCGCCCAGCTTACCGCGATTGGCTTGATTTTTATCGGCTGTACCTTGGTACTGGTGTGGCTACTCGGCCGTTTATTCGCGCCGCTAAAAGGCTTAGAACATGCGCTGGCAGATATCTCGAAAGGCGATGGTGACCTTACCGTGCGCTTGCCCGTGACCGGCAATAACGAGATCACTCGCATCTCAGAGGCGTTTAACACCTTTGTGGATAAAATCGACCAAATCATCGCTAACGTGGTTGAAACCGGTGAAGAGCTTGGCCGCTCGGCGGGATCATTGCGCGATAAAGCAGCGCAGTCATTAAAGCGCGGTGAGTCACAAAGCGAGCAAGCCTTGTTGGTGGTCACCTCAATGAACGAAATGATCGCCACCATTAATGAGATCTCGCAAAGTGCGTCTAGCGCGGCAGACTCGGCCTCATCGGCGAACAGCGAAACCGAAGCCGGCAAGCAAACCTTGACCGAGGCAACCGCGACGATTAACCAACTCGACACTGAGATGGATAACATGTCAACGGTGATCACCTCGTTGGCCGAGCGAACTCAGTCGATTGTCTCGATTCTGGATGTGATTCGCGGGATCTCTGAGCAAACGAACTTGCTTGCCTTGAACGCAGCGATTGAAGCGGCACGTGCTGGTGAGGCTGGACGTGGCTTTGCGGTGGTCGCCGATGAAGTGCGCAGCCTGGCGACTAAAACCTCACAATCGACCGAAGAAATTCAATCGACCATTGATCAACTTCAGCAAGAAGCGAAAAATGCCGTTGATGCTATGGATACCAGCAAGGCATTGACCACCGAGGGTAACCGTGCCACTGAGCAAGCACTGACAGCACTAGAAAGCATTGCCACGCAGGTAAGCACCATCTTAGATATGAACACCCATGTTGCGACCGCGACCGAAGAGCAATCGAGCGTGGCGAATGAAATCAACGTGAACATGGATAATGTTAACCAAGCGGCACAAGCCGGTTTGGAAGATAGCCATAGTCTAGAGGCCAGCAGTCAAGACTTAGCCGGTCTGGCACAAACGCTCGACCAGCATGTCGGCGCCTTTAAAATCTCGGCAATTAAACCGACAACCGGTACCTTGCGGGCGTCGCGTCATTAATTCATCTTTGAATGAGCGCGTACAACAATCGCCAGCCCCGTGCTGGCGATTTTTCTATCGTGCGCCCATTGATGCAGACGTGCTTGTACGCAGCTGTTGGTCGGGCAGGTGGTCGGCAAGAAACTCTAACCACGCGGCTACCTTGGGCTGTAACTGGCGTCCGCTGGGGTAGAGCGCCCAAATACCTTCATCGTCTACCCGATAATCCGTTAATACCTCAACCAGTTCGCCGTTTGCCAATGCTGCCTGCACATAATAATGGGGCAGCTGCGCCAAGCCTAGACCATGCTTAGCCGCATCGAGTAAGGCTACACCAGAGTTACAGCGTAACTTTCCCGATACGGTCAGTGTGCGAATTTTACCGCTGCTTTGATAATGCCAATGTTCATTTGATCCCACCAAACAGGTATGGCGACTGAGTGCACTGGGTGAGTCAGGAGAGCCATGAGCGGCTAAATAGCCAGGGCTGGCACAAATGGTTAATTGGCGCGATCCCAACCGTTTTGCCTTAAGGCTCGAGTCGGGTAAGTGACCAATACGAATTGCCACATCGGTGCCGGTATCGGTTAGATCTACGCGTCGGTTAGTCAGGTGTAAATCGATCGACACTTGCGGGTAAGCGGTTAAAAATGGCGCAAGCAAGGGGGCAATATATTGCTCACCAAAGTTCACCGGCGCAGTGACGCGGACCAGCCCAGAAGGAAGCGCTTGCGATTGAGTAATGGTTTGCTCAGCATCGACCAAGGCCGCGAGCAGTGGGCGGCAGCGTTGATAATAGAGCTCACCTTCGTCGGTGAGTGACACTTTGCGGGTGGTGCGATGAACAGACCAGCTTCACCCCCAAAATGCGCCCTCAAGCGCAGCCACCCGCACGACTACCGACACCACCACGTGATGTCCAATT
>AQOF01000053.1 GCA_000565345.1 Salinivibrio costicola subsp. costicola ATCC 33508 = LMG 11651
GAACAACGTAAACGTTGTTTCGTATTGGTCACTCAGTTCATCGAATAAATCTTTTTGTCTATTCTCAACGAGTGCCCACACAGATTGCATAGGTCAAATTGTTAAAGAGCGCCGCTCATCGTTGAGCGGGAGTGGCATAATACGCCACTTTGGCATTGAGTCAAGCATTTTGTTTTGCTTGTCTGTATTGCCGTTGTTAGCTCGGCTTGCCGTGCCAACGAGAGCGCATTATAGAGAGGTAATTTTTTGGCGCAAGGGTTTTTGATAAAAAGATCTCAGGCGCGCAAAAACCCAACAATTTGCATTATTCCTAAGCGTTTTTGAGTCAAACCAAGAAAAAAGCCACCAAAAATGGTGGCTTTTGCCTGATAGGGCTGGGTTAGCCTTGTTTTGCAATGACATGGTCATTCTCAACATCAAGCCAAACGGGCTGACCTGGGACCAGTTCCCCACTCAAGATTTGTTGCGCCAGTGGGTTTTCGATTGTCTGTTGGATAGCCCGTTTAAGTGGACGCGCTCCGTAGACAGGATCAAACCCGCTTTGAGCAACCTTGGCAAGCGCGGCTTCGGAAATCTCCAATTTGAAATCTTTTTCTGCCATTCGTCGGGCAAGCTCTTGCATCTGCAAGCCAGCGATTTCTTTTATATGCTCTTCAACCAGTGGATGGAACACAACGGCTTCATCAATACGGTTAATAAACTCCGGTCGGAAATGATTCGCCGCCACCTCCATCACTGTTTGCTTCATGCCTGCATAATCCAGTTCACCAAAGTGTGCTTGGATTTGCTCTGAACCCAGATTGGAGGTCATGATGACGACGGCATTTCGAAAATCAACCGTTCGCCCCTGACCATCCGTTAAACGCCCATCATCGAGTACCTGCAACAAGATGTTGAATACATCAGAATGCGCTTTTTCTATCTCATCAAGTAGAATTACCGAATAGGGACGACGACGAACCGCTTCAGTAAGATAGCCCCCTTCTTCATATCCAACATAACCAGGAGGCGCGCCAACTAAGCGTGCTACCGAGTGTTTTTCCATAAATTCAGACATATCTATCCGAACCATAGCATCACGGCTATCGAACATGAATTCGGCCAGCGACTTACACAACTCAGTTTTACCCACCCCTGTCGGCCCAAGGAAAAGGAAAGAGCCAATCGGGCGATTCGGATCCGCCAGTCCGGCTCGGCTACGCCGAATGGCATTGGCGACGGCACCGACCGCTTCATCTTGACCTATCACCCGCTGGTGCAAGGCTGATTCCATTTTAAGTAGCTTTTCTTTTTCGCTTTCCAGCATACGAGAAACAGGGATCCCTGTCTGCCGTGCGATAACATCTGCGATCTCAGCCTCTGTGACTCGGTTTTTCAATAAAGTCATTTCCTGCATTTCTGCTTGGCTAGCAAGATCGAGCTGCTTTTCTAAGTCAGGAATTTTGCCATACTGTAGTTCTGACATTCGGCTTAAATCCCCGGCTCGCCGCGCTATCTCCATGTCAGTTCGTGCTTGCTCTAGAGCAGCTTTTATATGTTGAGCTCCAGATACAGCGGCTTTTTCTGTGTTCCAGACCTCTTCGAGCTCGGCATAATCACGCTCTTTTGCCTCTAGCTCGTCACGCAGTGTTTTCTAAACGCTTTTGACTCGCACTATCTTCTTCTTTTTCTAGTGCTTGTTGTTCAATTTTAAGTTGGACAATGCGTCGTTCTAAGCGATCTAACGAATCGGGTTTCGAATCAATTTGCATCCGAATGCTGGACGCCGCTTCGTCAATAAGATCAATGGCTTTATCGGGTAACTGGCGATCGGCAATGTAGCGATGTGACAAGCTGGCTGCGGCGACGATGGCCGGATCGGTAATTTCTACCGCATGGTGCAGCTCGTAACGCTCTTTTAATCCGCGCAGAATGGCGACCGTGTCTTCTACATTCGGCTCATTCACCAATACTTTTTGAAAGCGACGTTCTAATGCCGCATCTTTCTCTACATATTGGCGGTATTCATCAAGTGTCGTTGCGCCCACACAGTGAAGCTCGCCCCGTGCCAAGGCAGGTTTGAGCATATTCCCGGCATCCATGGCCCCTTCAGCTTTACCGGCCCCGACCATGGTATGAAGTTCATCAATAAAGAGGATGACATTACCTTCCTCTTTCGCCAGTTCATTTAATACCGCCTTTAGTCGCTCTTCAAACTCCCCACGGTATTTAGCCCCAGCGACTAGCGCCCCCATATCGAGAGAAAGCACGCGTTTACGGCGCAAACCTTCCGGTACCTCACCATTCACAATACGCTGGGCTAACCCCTCTACAATCGCGGTTTTGCCTACACCAGGCTCACCAATCAGGACGGGGTTGTTTTTGGTACGACGCTGTAGCACTTGGATGGTCCGGCGAATTTCATCATCACGGCCGATAACAGGATCCAGTTTGCCTTGCTCAGCACGCTCGGTCAGATCCAGGGTAAATTTCTCCAACGCCTGCCGGTTTTCTTCGGCGTTGGGATCATCGACTTGCTGACCGCCACGGACTTTTTCTATCGCTTGTTCAACTTTTTGTGATGTCAGGCCATGGCTGCGCAATAGCTCCCCAAGCGGCCCTTTATCTTCTACCGCAGCTAAGACAAAAAGCTCAGAAGAGATATATTTGTCTTTACGCTTTTGTGAGATCTTATCGCAAAGGTTAAATAAGTTACCCAGATGATTCGAAAGCTGAACCTCACCGCCCGTGCCTGTGACTTGAGGGACGCGATCCAATAACTCAGAAAGGCTAGAGCGCAGTTGGCTCACATCCACGTTCAGCATGGTTAATAGCGGACGAATCGCACTGCTATCTTGATTCAGGAGTGCGGTCATCAAGTGAACGGGTTCAATATATTGATGGTCTCGCCCTAACGCGAGTGATTGCGCATCAGAAATGGCAATTTGAAACTTACTGGTAAAACGGTCAAGGCGCATCGTTAGTTCCTCCCACTTAACACCTTTAGTTGATGAATAAATGGGCACGATGCAGGTATTTTTCAAGCATCTAAGACGACTTTATTTCATTCGCCAGATACACGTTGCCATCCGCCCCGTTTGTCCATCTCGGCGATAGGAATAAAATTGATCGCCTTGCTGGTAGGTACATAGCGATCCCCCATAAATCGCAGTCACGCCAGTAGCTATTAGTCGTTGCCTTGCAAGCGCATAGAGATCAGCCAAATACTTGTCTGACCCTCGAGGTGAAAAAGCGGCCTTGGTCTGCCAAGAATACGAGATGAATGCCTGATAAACATCTTCACCGACTTCAAAAGCTTGTGGACCAATTGCCGGCCCCAACCAAACAAAACAGCGTTCTGGTTGCGCAAATAAAGCGAGGGTTGATTCTAAAACACCATTTAGTAGCCCTCGCCACCCAGCATGTGCCGCCGCGACTTGGCAACCATCATGGCTACAAAAAAGCACCGGTAAGCAATCAGCGGTCATAACCGTACAAGCTTGTCCGACGGTATCTGTAAATGCTGCATCGGCTTTGGGATGTGTGTCTTGATGTGGCAGCCGTGCGACCTCAGTCCCATGAACTTGCTCAAGCCACGTCAGTTCTCCGTGAACCATACCGGCTAGAGCAAGACGATTTTTTTGCACGGCATCTGGATCATCACCCACATGCATACCAAGATTCCAACCCGCAAACGCGCCCTGGCTCACTCCCCCTTCACGAGTTGTGGTAAGTGCACCGATATTATCAGGAGCAGGCCAATCAGGTTGGAGGTAATCCATTAGTACTCGTCTTCTCCGTTTTCCGCTTGGTCGCTACGTAAATGCTCCGTCAATGCCACCATATCGTCGGGGATCGGGGCATGCCATTCCATTTGCTCACCCGTGATCGGATGGTCAAGACGTAACATGGCGGCATGTAATGCTTGGCGCTTGAACTGCCTTAGCGTCTGAACCAAGATCTCGCCGGCTTGACGTGGAGGCTTTGCCTTACCGCCATAAAGCGGGCCCCCTACCAGAGGATGATTTAAATACGCCATATGCACTCGGATTTGGTGAGTCCGTCCCGTCTCTAGTCGCAAACGTAACCGTGTATGACCCCGGAAATGCTCTGCAACCCGATAATGGGTTATCGCAGGCTTCCCTAATTCTTGGACGGCCATATGAGTCCGTTTTGTTGAATGGCGGCCTATCGGTTTGTCCACCATGCCACCACCGGTCATATTGCCAATCGCAATCGCTTCGTATTCACGCGTGATTTTACGTTTTTGTAGCGCGCGTACCAGTCGGGTCTGCGCGGGGATCGTTTTCGCAACCACCATTAGGCCCGTGGTATCTTTATCCAAACGATGCACTATCCCTGCACGCGGTACATCCCCGATATCAGGATAACGGTGAAGTAAACCATTCAATAGTGTTCCATCCGGACAGCCGGCACCTGGATGCACCACAAGCCCAGCAGGTTTATTAATCACCAAGAGGTCATTATCTTCATAGACGACGTCGAGCGGTATCTCTTGGGGTAGCCAGCGATCGTCATCTTCAATCTCTGTGGCAATCTCAACCTGCTCCCCGCCCATGACTTTCTGACGAGGCTTGTCTACCGCCATACCATCGAGTGAGACTTGCCCTGCTTGAATCCATGTTTTGATCCGAGAGCGAGAGTAATCGGGAAACAGCTCTGCGATCGCTTGATCGAGTCGCTGACCCATTTGGTGTTCTTGGATCTGATGGGATAATTCTATCTGTTGTGCCATACCGAACTTTTCTGTGATTTCTATGACTAAACCCTCGCAACAGTCGCTATCGTGGCGCTCGGCATATCGCCGGTAAACGCCTTTTGCTATAGTCGCCTATCACTGGATAAAATAGCCGGGATAATGACATTGTATCTGTTTGCCGCTGTGACCGTAATCCAGATGGCATAAAAACTTTTCAAGGAAGTGCGATAACCCATGAAACGCCTAACCCTTACTGCGCTACTCGCAGCCTCTGTACTCGTCGGTTGCTCAAGCAACAGTCAAGTTGTCCAAGACGATCCGCCATCCAAACTGTATCAGGATGCTGAAGCGCAGTTAAACAAAGGGGCATGGATAACAGCCATTGAAAAGCTTGAGGCATTGGACTCTCGCTATCCGTTTGGTGCTTATTCCGATCAAGTGCAACTGGATCTTATCTATGCTTATTACAAAAATGACGATCTGGCCTTGGCCGAAGCAACCATTGATCGCTTTATGCGTATGCACCCCGCTCATGCCGAAAGTGACTGGGTTGCCTATATGCGAGGCCTCGTTCATATGGCACAAGATCGCAGCCTAATCCACGACATTCTCCGTATGGAGCGCAATGATCGTGACCCTCAGCCGGCTCGTAAAGCATTTGCTGATTTTCGCCGCTTACTCGAACGCTATCCCAATAGCGAGTATGCTGCTGATGCAAAGGCACGTATGATCGCGTTAAAAAATCGTTTAGCTCAATACGAGTTAGCCGCCGCCGACTACTATATTCGTCGTGAAGCTTGGGTTGCAGCCGTTAACCGTTGCCAGGCCTTACAACGAGACTTCCCTGACACTGAAGCCGCTAAAGCTTCTTTGCCTCTGATGCTAACAGCCTATAAGAAGCTCGGACTTGACGAGCCAGCCGAGCGTACTCAGGATCTGATAGACAAAAATTCCATTTAATCCGTCAATATTGGTTAAAACGACACTGGTTAAAACGACAAAAGCCTCTCTATTATAGAGAGGCTTTTTTGTGCTATGTGCAATGAGACGAGCAAATACGAACAAAAAAAGAAAGACCCTGACCGTCAGGCCAGGGCTTTATTGGTTTTTCATCAAAGATTAAAGATACAAAAAAGCCCCGACCGTTAGGTCAGGGCTTCGTATTTCTACTCATCAAAGTCTTACATATCATTGCTTTGATGCTTAAATATTTGCTAACTAAAGCCCAACATTAAGCTTTAATTAGATTATCTTGTTTGATGCGATGAGGATTTTGAATCGAGACGCGCAGTGTATGCCAATACATGAGCATCGCAGATATCAAAAGCATCGAGCTATCAACAAGATAAGCAATGAGAGCCTGGCGATGTCCTACTCTCACATGGGGAGACCCCACACTACCATCGGCGCTGCTTCGTTTCACTACTGAGTTCGGCATTGGAATCAGGTGGTCC
>AQOF01000054.1 GCA_000565345.1 Salinivibrio costicola subsp. costicola ATCC 33508 = LMG 11651
TCAAATATCCGGAATACGTGCGTACCGCCATTTATACGACGAACGCCGTTGAGGCCGTGCACCGCCAGTTCCGCAAACTGACCAAAACCAAAGGCGGTTTTGCCAATGAGAACAGCTTGCTCAAGCTACTCTACGCGGGTATGTTAAAGGCGTCTGAGCGTTGGTCGCACCCAGTGCAGAACTGGAGCCTGACGCTATCGCAGCTGACCATTCACTTCGAAGGCCGACTAGATGATCACATAGACCTATGAAACATTGGCTGACACAGAATATTGAACACCCTCGGAGCGGCTCAAAAAGTTTTTTATATTCTATCCAATACTCTTTCATTAATAATCCATAACGTAGCCAGTCCACTTCATAGGAGTCATTTTTCCATCACTTCCCATAAAATCCATTAATTCAGTCCCGCCAGTTTGTTGTCCTTGTAGATTGGTACTATTTCGCTCATCTTGAAGAGCAATAAAGCGTTGAAATAGGTTACGCCCTTCCATTTCTCCATACAGAGAAATAAAGACATTTTCCATAACAAAAACAGCGGTAGTAGGGTTTGAATCTAAAGATATGCCTTTCATTTGTAGATAGGCATCTACATAACCAGCTACATACCCAATAGACCACTCATCCTTCGATTTAGCTGGAAGTGAGCCGTTTTCAGATGTCATCAGCATTTGTTGCATTTGGAGAGTAGATGACAATGCGTTTATTGACTTAGATACTATTTGCTCTAAATCATTACTTACACGAATTGAGTCCTTTTCATTCACAACATCATATGCTGTTTTTACACCACGAGCTGCTAACTTAATTATTGAAAATATGACGAAACCAAATAATAAAAAAATACTACTACTATACCTTTACCCATTTATCCTCTCTGCGCTGTTAGCTCTTAATCATTCTTATGCAGTTAGTGTAATAGCAAGTTAATAGACTTAAAGTTATTTTTGTCACACTTGAAAGATTTTCAGAAAAGATTGGGGGGGATATGGAACGGTCCTGTTAAACTCAACAGAGCTAAACAACGAAAATTGTTTAGTATCGAGCAATTAAGCTAGTGAGTTTTTGAAATGCCAGAAACGAAAAAACCCACTGTAAACAGTGGGTTAGTTCTTAATGTGGCGGAGAGATAGGGATTTGAACCTAGAAGGGCTATTAACCCTTGCCGGTTTTCAAGACCGGTGCTTTCAACCACTCAGCC
This sequence comes from Salinivibrio costicola subsp. costicola ATCC 33508 = LMG 11651, assembly GCA_000565345.1. GTDB lineage: Bacteria > Pseudomonadota > Gammaproteobacteria > Enterobacterales > Vibrionaceae > Salinivibrio > Salinivibrio costicola. Next base: position 1,202 of record AQOF01000054.1, read on the forward strand.
ATCTCTCCGGAACGCAGCGTATATTATTGGGTTCGCTGTGGGTTGTAAACCCTTTATTTACCGCCTCTTGTCTGTTCGCTCAAGCTGTGATCAGCTTGGCGAATATGTTAGCAAAAGGCGATTAGCTTGCCGCCAATCGCCCTGCTTTTACTGAGATACTTTAACCGAGTCTCGTTACCGCGCAATGTTTATAGCGCGATAAAAATACCCGCCAATGCCGCACTCATTAGGTTGGCAAAGGTGGCAGCAATCACCGCGCGCACGCCTAAGCTTGCCACATCTTTGCGGCGCTCTGGCACCATGGCACCAATCGAGCCAAGTTGAATGGCAATCGAGCCGATATTGGCAAAGCCACACAAGGCAAAAGTCACAATCACCTGGCTTTGCACCGACAGGTTGGCTTTAATATCGGCAAAGGATAAGAAGGCGACAAACTCATTAAGCGCAATCTTCTGTCCCAAGAGGTTGCCGACATCAAACACTTCATGCACGGGTACACCGGTAAGCAGCGCCAGGGGTGAGAACAGGTAACCAAACAACATTTCTAGGCTTAAGCCGTCAATGTCGACCAACTCCCCTAAACTACTCAGCCCGGCGTTTAGCATCGCAATCACACTGATAAAGGCCACCAGCATGGTGCCGACCGCAACCGCGACTTTCATGCCGTTCATCGCACCGCTAGCCAATGCATCAATCGCGTTTGCTTGGTCGCTATCGCTGATCTCAACCTGGCTTTGCTCGGCCGGTATTTCTGTCTCTGGGACGATGATTTTGGCCATCAATAGCCCACCCGGTGCCGCCATAAAGCTCGCCGCAATCAGGTATTTTAAATCTACACCCATCGCGGCATAACCGCCAAGCACACTACCGGCCACCGAGGCCATACCGCCGACCATCACCGCAAATAGCTCTGAGCGAGTCATTTTGCTAAGAAAAGGGCGAACCACCAAAGGAGATTCGCCCTGCGAAAGAAAGATGTTACTGGTGGCTACCAGCGACTCAGCTCGACTGGTGCCGAGTAATCGCTGTATGCCCCCGCCGAGCAATTTAATAACCCACTGCATAATGCCGAGATGATAAAGGAGAGAAATCAGCGCACTGATAAAAATGATTAACGGCAGAACTTTAACAGCGAAGATAAATCCATCATTGGCCAGCGGACCAAATACAAATTCGATGCCTTCGTTGGCGAACGATAACAACTTAGCCGCGCCATTGCTCATTGAGCCAGCATGGCTTGCCCAAAGGGATATAGAGCACTAACGCCGCGAAACCGGCTTGCAAACCAAACGCGCCGAGCACGGTACGCCAATTGATGGCTTTACGGTTAGTGGAAAATGCGCACGCGCACAGAACCAGAGCGACGAGACCTGCCGCACTATAGAGGAGTTGCATAAATAGATTACCTTGCCGTGTTGTATTGCACTTGCGGTACGGATGAGTACGACACGCTGCCGGGGAGGCAAGAGGTTCCATCATGCGTTACATCGTACCGCGGGTTCGGTGAAGGTGGGCCCTACCTTGGACGCTTTTTCTTCAGCCGCGAATCGCGACACAGCCACTCTTTGCCTATCACTGAGCAAAGAGCGCATGTTGGGCGAGCATTCTATTGTGATTGGAGTCTCATTTCCAGCATAATTTGATCTTAGATCACACTTATTCAGCCTGATTACACCCTGCTAAGATCTTTTCCGGCGCTGTCTGCTCTCTCAGACAATGGTCGGATGTTTATCGCTTTATATTTATGTCAGGTTAGCGGTGTTGGTCATTCGCACCCAGCGTGACGCCTATGCTGAATAAATATGGCAAGACTGGTTGACACGTTTAACTCATATGCTATTCATGGGTAGCTATTGACAAAAACACTGAAGGAAAAACGATAAAAATCGGCCTTACGCGTAAAATATAAAAGCAATAGCGTTAAATCATAAAATTAAGCAAACACAACAACGCAATTATTATAAAGGAAACAACCATGCAAACCGTCTCTTCGCACCAGACAGCGCCCAGCTTGTCGGTGATGCAACGTCTACGCGCATTGGGGCCAGGGATAATGATGGCCGCGGCGGCAGTAGGCGGATCTCACCTTGTTGCATCTACCAAAGCCGGTGCTATTTATGGCTGGCAGCTCGCAGCATTGATCCTGCTCGTTAACTTATTTAAATACCCCTTTTTTCGAGCAGGCGTACAATATACCGCAGGCACTGGCGAAACGCTGGTAGAAGGCTATGCGCGCTTAGGCCGCCCTTACTTGTGGCTGTTTGTTGCACTGAGTGCCGTGTCTGGTGTTATTAACACCGCTGCCTTGACCTTATTTAGCGCCAGCTTATTAAGCTATTTTGTGCCGTTTGATCTGTCACTAACGGTGTTGTCGACCATTATTGTGATCACTTGCCTGGTGATATTAATTGCTGGCCACTACAAGGCATTGGATCTGCTTGCTAAAGTAATCATGGCAACGCTAACTTGCGCCACTTTGGTCGCGGTTACAGTTGCGGTCGGTAACCCAGTCGCGGTCGAGCCTAGTTTTAATGCGCCGTCGATTTGGTCGGTAGCAGCGATTGGCTTTATCGTGGTCACCATGGTTGGATGCCCGCCCCAATTGAAATTTCTAGCATTACGTCGGTGTGGCTCAAGCGCAAAGCGCAATCTGAGCCAATCAATGCCCAAGCGGCGCTGTTTGATTTTAACGTCGGCTACATTGGCACCGCACTATTGGCGATTGTGTTCTTATCACTGGGTGCTGCTTCTGCACGGCAGCGGGGTGGAACTGAAACAATCCGGTATTGGCTTTTCTCATCAATTGGTGAGTTTGTATGCCGCCACCATTGGCGAGTGGTCACGTTATTTGATTGCGGTGGTCGCCTTTTTCTGTATCTTCGGCAGCACCATCACGGTAATCGATGGCTATGCGCGGGTGGTGTCCGAATCGCAACGGTTATTACGCGAGCAAACAGAAGCAAAACCCGCAGTTACACAAGGCTGGATGGTACTGATCGCTGTGTTGGCACTGGCTATCGTAGCATTTTGGACTGGGGCGCTGCTGACCATGCTTGATTTTGCCATGGTCGCGGCATTTGTCACCACGCCCTTTTTCGCGCTATTGAACTATATTTTGGTGACCAAGCACCGTTTACCACCCGAAGTGACCATGAGCAAGGCGATGCGCGCATTGGCAATCACCGGGCTGGTCTATTTATTTGGTTTCTTGGCCGTGTTCGTCTGGTGGAAGTGGTTGATGTAACAAACTTTACCTTGTTCGCGCTTTAAGGGCTGGGTTAACATCCCTTTACAACTTCACCATCGGTGTTAGGCGCGGATAAGGTATTATTAACCCTATAAAAGCCAGTCGTGGTTTAGATTAAGGACGTGGGCAGCTTGAAAAAGTGAACGACTGCCCGCATAACTGTCGTATATAAAAATGGATTGTTAACCCAACCGGGAGAACGTTATGAACGATCGTATCGTTTCGCACAGCCAGTCACAGCAGAGTGCGTTATCTACAAACAAGGTGCTACGTAACACGTATGCACTGCTATCGATGACACTGATCACCAGTGCTATCGCGGCCTTTATCGCTATCGCTGTCGGCATCGGCCCAATGATGTCGCTAGGTATGACCTAGGTGCGTTGGCGATCGTGTTCTTTGTGCTACCACGCACCATGAACTCTTCTGCCGGTATTGTGTGGACATTCGTCTTCACCGGCTTGCTGGGTGCCTCACTCGGCCCAACCCTGACTTACTACCTGAGCCTTTCTAGCGGCCCAGGCATTGTGATGCAGGCGCTTGCCACCACAGGATGGTGTTCCTAGGCCTATCGGCGTATGCCATTACCTCTAAGAAAGACTTCTCTTTCATGGGTGGTTTCTTGGTTGCCGGTGTGATTGCCCTATTAGTGGCAATGGTCGCGAACATTTTCTTGCAGATCCCAGCGTTGAGCCTGGCAATTAGCACCATCGCGGTACTGATTTTCTCAGCCTTTATTCTGTATGACACCAGCAACATCATTAATGGCGGCGAGACCAACTACATCCGCGCCACAGTGTCGCTGTACTTGAACATCTTCAACATCTTCGTTCATATGCTGAGCATTCTTGGCTTTATGAACGACGACTAAACCTAGGGACTCGTCAGTAACAAACACAAAGAGCCGGCACGCGCCGGCTTTTTTGTCGTTAAATGGCGCACCCACTCAGTGCGGCGCGCAGCACGGAGTCGCTGTTGAACGCCAGTTGCACTCGCCCTCCCTGCTCGCTATGCTTTGCAGCTTTAATAACAGCGATAACGTCCGATCAGATGACGAACAAAGGTAAGACTATGCTGGTGTATGAAGGTGAAACCATTGCGACGGATGCGCAGGGGTATTTAAAAAATGTGGACGACTGGCACGAAGCATTAGTTCCCATGCTTGCAGAGCAAGAAGGCATTGCCCTTACCGAGGCCCATTGGGAAGTGATTCACTTTGTCCGCCACTTTTACCAAGAATACAACACCTCACCGGCGGTGCGTTTGTTGGTTAAATCGATGGAAAAAGAATACGGCCCAGAAAAAGGCAACAGCAAGTATTTGTTCAAGCTGTTCCCGAAAGGTCCCGCTAAACAGGCAACAAAACTGGCAGGTTTACCTAAGCCGGCTAAATGTCTTTAGTACCGATGGCCAGCCTATAAGCGCCGCACTACCCACCGCGGCGCTTACATGTTTTAGCTAATTGCTATTTGTTACCTAGGCGCTGTTTTTTAGCTAAACACGATTTGTTACCTAGGCGACATGGTCCTATCGACTCGCTATAGTATTGCGAAGCCATCTACGGTGCGCCACTCCACGTCTTCTTTATCAACCTGATCAACACCCGCGGTAGGCGGCCCTTTATCTAACCACGCCATGAGGGCATCCACCGATTCATTGCGGCCACATGCCAGTACCTCAACACGCCCATCCGGTAAGTTCTTCGCATACCCGTTCAATGAGAGCTTTATCGCTTCATGGGCGGTCTGATAACGAAAGCCAACCCCCTGAACGTGACCTGTGACATAGGCCCTAATACATTTTTGAGACATCGGTCACCTCTACTGTATTCCCATTGCAAAACGACACCTGTATAACGCTACATGAGACAAGTCGTTTGACAGGATTACGTCATGAAAGAAGTTGCGTTTCGATGGATTGATAAATATTTCATCCACCTTCGGCTCCAAGAGAAATTTTACCTTATCTTTTTCCTCCCCTTACTCGCAATGGTTGTGATTGCGCTTACCTTAGATGCAGCCTCGGATACCCGTGTGGCACACAAGATGGAAGCGGAAGGCCAAGCCATTCAAGCCATGGTTGAAAAATACGACCTCCCGAAAGGCGAGGTGCAAACCCTGCTCAATAGCCAGCAAACCGGTTTTACGTTCAATGGCAATGAGCTTATCTATCAGCTCGACGGCTCGCTATTTAGCCATATGAGCGCCACCGATTGGAGCCTGCTGCTTGGCATGGTCTTAGTCATTGCGGTGCTGATTTACTACATCATGACCTTTATCGGCGGCGCCATGTACACCATGAACCAAGCTTTATTAAAGCTAGCAGATGGTGAGCTAAGTTACCGGATGAACTTTATTCCGGTCCGTGATGAGTTTAGCCAGATCGCAGTTACCATCGATCAAGTGCTCGAGCGTGAACAGAGTTTGGTAAAAGCGATCCAGGAAAGCGCAGAGATGATGGACGGCCTGTCCGCAAGTTTGCAGCAGCGCAGCAATGAAAGCGAAGCTGTGGGCGAGAGCCAGCGTCAGTACCTTGATTCGCTGGCCAGCGCGACCGAAGAAATGGCGAGCTCAATTCGCGAGGTCGCAACGCATGCCACCGAGACATCAACCCAAACACAAGAAGCCACAGAAGCTGCAAATCTGGGGCGTCAGCAAGTTCAGCAAACCATGACCGCGATTAATGGTCTTGCCAGCGAGATAGCTCAAGCGGCAGATAAAGTCAGCGAGCTGAGCAAAAACGCCGAGCAAATCGGTACCGTGGTAACCACCATTAACGGTATTAGTGAACAAACTAACCTACTGGCGCTCAACGCCGCGATTGAAGCCGCGCGTGCCGGCGAACAAGGTCGTGGCTTTGCCGTGGTCGCAGACGAAGTGCGCACACTGGCTAGCCGCACCCAGGAATCGACGGTTGATATTCAATCTATGATTGAGTCACTGCAAACGCACACCGCCGAGCTACGCCGGGTGATGGAAGGCACGGTTGAAAATGCGTCAGCCAGTGAAGCGGCGGTGCAAGAGATTGATACTGAGATCAGCCAAATCGCTGAGCGCAGTGGCACCATTGCCGATCGCAGCACCGAAATTGCCGCCGCTGCTGAGCAGCAAGGTAATGTTGCGGGGACGATTTCGCAAGATGTGGAGCAAGTACGCAGCCAGTCTACCCAGGTTGCCCAAATGCTGCGTGATTCCGCTACCGAAGTGAGCGAACTTGGCGCACAAGCCCACCAGCTTAAAACCTTAGTGGCAGGGCTTCGCACCTAACGCCATGGTTTGATTCCATCATTCCCCTTATCGCGCGCCCTACTCTGGGCGCGTTTTTATTGCAATGCCGTCAGCCTTGCTCGACAATACCCGCCCTTTTTGCTTTATCCGCAAGTCACGTCATGATGCAGGTGCCTCACTCAGCATTTTGACGTGTTTTGCACCACCCATTGTTAGGAACCATCATGACTGCCACTGTGTATCTCGCCAAAGGCCGCGATAAATCAATTAAACGCCGCCATCCTTGGATTTTCTCGCGAGGAATCACCCGCGGTTGAAGGCAAGCCCGGATTAGGTGACACTGTCACTGTGTGTGATCATTCAAGGCGAATTTTTAGGCTAGGGGCATTCTCGCCGCAATCACAAATTCGGGTACGCATGTGGTGCTTTGAGAAAACCGTCATCGACAGTGACTTTTTCCTCGCCCGTATTCGTGCGGCAAAATCGCTACGTACCATGCTCGCCGAGCGTGATGGCTTAACCGGTTACCGTCTATTGGCCGCCGAGTCAGACGGTGTGCCCGGCATTACCGTGGATAAATACGATAACTACCTAGTGTGCCAATTGCTGAGCGCCGGCGCGGATGCCCAACGCGATAACCTGGTCACCGCACTGCGTAGCGAATTTCCTGACTGCCATATTTACGAGCGCTCGGATGTTGCGATTCGCAAAAAGGAGGGTTTGAAACCACGTATCGGCGTATTACACGGTGACGAGCCACCGGCCACTGTCATCATCGAAGAAAATGGGGTAGCGATTGAGGTCGACATTACCAATGGCCATAAAACCGGTTTTTACCTCGACCAACGGGATAGCCGCGAACAAGCGGTGAAATATATGGATGGCAAACGCGTCTTAAACTGCTTTTGTTACACTGGCGGCTTTGGCTTGTATGCGCAAAAAGGCAATGCCAAACAGGTCATCAATGTGGATGTGTCACAGCCGGCGCTCGATAGAGCCAAGGCCAATGCCGAACGTAACGGCTTTGATCTCACCCGTGCTGAGTTTGTGAATGCCGATGTGTTCAAGCTGCTGCGCACTTATCGCGAACAAGGCGAACGGTTTGACGTCATTGTGATGGACCCGCCCAAGTTTGCCGAATCGAAATCACAACTGAACGGCGCATGCCGCGGTTATAAAGATATCAATATGCTCGCCATGCAGCTGCTAAACCCAGGCGGTGTGCTGCTCAGTTATTCATGTTCAGGGCTAATGGACTCAGGGTTATTCCAAAAGATCTTGGCGGACGCGGCATTAGATGCGGGTAAAAACGTGCAGTTTATCGAACGCTTTGCACAAGCCGCGGATCACCCCACTCACAGTGCTTATCCAGAAGGTTTCTACCTCAAAGGGTTTGCGTGTTTGATTCAATAAGCCCGCGCATCACTCAATAAGCGCGCTCTTATCTTAACGCGTGGTATTGCTGTGATACCACGCGTTGTCGCACCTATTGTCACGCTCAGAATGACAAGCTCTAAATAGCAAGCCCTGAATAACAAGGCCTGAATAACAAGGCCTAAATAATAAAGCTTGAATAACAAAGCTTACGATGACAACGCCGAGGCAATCGCCTCCAAACTGCTAGGGTCATCAATGGTCGAGGGGACTTGATACGACTCGCCATCCGCCATTTGGCGAATAATACGGCGCAAGATTTTACCTGAGCGTGTTTTGGGTAATTTATCGACGATAACTGCTTGTTTAAAGCAAGCAATTGCGCCAATTCTGTCACGCACACGCTGCACCAATTCCCGTTCTATCTCGCCACTTGAGACAAAGCCGTCTTTCAGCACCACTAAGCCGAGCGGCAATTGGCCTTTAAGCTCATCGTGCATGCCCACCACCGCACATTCGGCGACCGCTTCATGGCTGCCTAACACCTCTTCCATTTCGCCGGTCGATAAGCGGTGGCCCGCGACGTTAATCACATCATCAATCCGTCCCATCACAAACACATAGCCATCTTCATCCATGTAGCCGCCATCACCCGAAACATAGTAGCCGGGGAATTGGCTAAGATAGCCAGCTTCAAAACGATCGTGGTTGCGCCACACCGTCGGCAGGCAGCTAGGCGGCAGAGGACGCTTCACGGCAATGTATCCTTGTTGGTTTGGCGCCGCCAGTTCGCCCATTTCATCAAGGATCTGCACTTGATAGCCAGGGCTTGGCATGGTTGCCGAGCCGGGCTTGGTCGCAAAGCAGGTTAACCCTAATGGATTGCCTGCAATCGCCCAGCCAGTTTCGGTTTGCCACCAGTGATCAACCACGGGTCGCTGGGTCTTTTCTTCCACCCATTCCAATGTCGGTGGATCAAGCCGTTCGCCCGCCATAAACACGGTGCGTAAGGATGTCATTGGATAGCGCGCAAGGTGATCACCGTTTGGATCTTGTTTTTTAATCGCCCGAAAGGCGGTAGGCGCCGAGAACAAGATGCTGACGTTATATGTATCAACCACGCGCCAAAAGGCACCCGCATCCGGTGTACCGACGGGCTTGCCCTCAAACATCACCGTGGTGCAGCCATGTAGCAAAGGGGCATACACAATATACGAGTGCCCCACCACCCAACCGACATCCGACGCGGCCCAAAACACCTCGCCGGGTTTAACGTTGTAAATCGCGCTCATGCTGTACTTCATCGCCACGGCATGACCGCCATTGTCACGCACTACGCCTTTGGGTTTGCCGGTGGTGCCAGAGGTGTAGAGGATATACAAAGGATCGGTGGCTTTGACTGGCACCGGTGCTGCAGGCTTTGCTTCAGCCAATAATGCTGCCCAGTCGGCATCACGCGGATTGTCTAAATTGGCACGGCACATGGCACGTTGATAGACCACCACATGGTCGGGTTTGTAGCGGCTGTCCATGATGCTTGATCAACCATCGGCTTATACGCCAAGGTTTTCTCGCCTTCAATCCCGCATGAGGCGGTGAGCACCGCTTTGGGCTCCGCATCTTCAATCCGTACCGCCAGCTCGTTCGGGCAAAGCCACCAAACACCACCGAATGAATAGCACCAAGCCGTGCGCAAGCGAGCATCGCTACGGTTGCTTCTGGGATCATGGGCATATAAATCACCACGCGATCCCCTTTTTCAACCCCTAGTCCTGCCAACATGCCCGCCACTTTCGCCACATAGTCACGCAGCGCCGCATAAGTGTAGGTGGTTTTTTTTATCGGTAACCGGTGAGTCGTAAATCAGCGCGGTTTGCTCGCCCCGGCCTTGTTCGACATGGGCATCGAGTGCCATATACGCGGTGTTCATAGTGCCATCGGCAAACCAGCGCTCAATGCCATTGTCATCTTTGCTAAGCATGGTTTGAGGAAAGGTAAACCAATCGAGCTGTTTGGCCTGTGCCTGCCAAAATCCCTCGGGATCACGGCTAGCCCAATCCGCGTGGTGTTGATAACTGGCTTCTTGCATAAGCGGCTCCTTATCGCCCGCGATCAGCGAGCGATGAGTTAGCAAGCAACGTGTTGAGAACGTGCTTAGTTAATCACAAACAGCGACATAAATTCGTGCACCGGGGTTTTCTCCAGCGCGGCCTGGTCGTTACATAAGGCGGCAATTTTATCGCTCTGTGCTTGCGGGAACCGAGTTACCAAGTTGGAGCGGAATTTTTGTTCCAGCACAGGGATTCCTTCCTCGCGGCGACGGCGATGACCAATCGGGTATTCCACCGCGACTTGTTCAGTGTGGCTGCCATCGGTAAAGAAGATTTGGATCGCATTGGCAATCGAGCGCTTGTCGGCTTCTAGGTATTCCGCGCTATAGCGTGGGTCTTCTTTGATCACCATTTTTTGCCGTAGCGCGTCAATACGCGGGTCGGCGTGATGGAAAGCATCTTCATAATGCTCAGCACCACGATTGCCGTATAACAGCGGCACCGCCACCATATATTGCAGGCAGTGGTCACGGTCGGCCGGGTTGGCCAGCTCCCCTTCTTTAGAAATAATGCGAATGGCCGATTCATGGGTGGTGATTTCAATACGTTCAATCTCGTCAGCCCGGTCTTTAACCTGTGTATGCAAGGTGACGGCCGCTTCCACCGCAGTTTGAGCATGAAACTCAGCAGGGAAGGAAATCTTAAACAGCACGTTTTCCATCACGTAGCTGGCAAAGTCTTGTTTGATACTAAAGGGATTGCCGTTAAACAGCACATCGTAATAGCCCCATTTGGGCGCACTCAGCACCGACGGCATTCCCATTTCACCTTTCATGGTGATCATCGCCAAACGCACCGCGCGAGAAGTGGCATCGCCCGCCGCCCACGATTTGCGTGAACCGGCGTTCGGCGCATGTCGGTAGGTGCGCAGTGCACAACCATCTACCCACGCTTGTGAAACGGCATCAATGATCTGATCCCGATTACCGCCCAGCATTTTGGTGACCACCGCCGTCGACGCCACACGTACCAATAAAACGTGATCGAGCCCGACGCGGTTAAAGCTATTTTCAAGAGCAAGTACGCCTTGGATTTCATGCGCTTTGATCATCGCAGTCAGCACATCGCGCATGGTAAGCGGCGGTTTGCCTTCGGCCACGGCCACACGGCTTAAATAATCGGCGGTGGCCAAAATTCCACCTAAGTTATCGGACGGATGGCCCCACTCGGCGGCGAGCCAAGTATCGTTAAAATCGAGCCAGCGAACAATACAACCGATGTTAAACGCGGCAGTGACCGGATCAAGCTCATGGGAGGTGCCCGGCACACGCGCACCATGTTGCACAGTCGTACCCGGCACCAGTGGACCCAGGTGTTTGGTGCATTCAGGGAAACGTAGCGCCAGCAAGCCACAGCCAAGGGTGTCCATCAAACAGTTACGCGCGGTGTTATAGGCTTCTGCCGAAGCAATCGGCGTGCTATCGACATAATCGGCAATTTGCACCAATAACGCATCGGGATCCGGGCGCTGGTTCAGTTCTACGTTGTTACTCATGGTCAATTCCTTCTGTAATTTCAATCGGGTGAATGCGCGCCGATTAGGGGCGCTGATCGATAGGTAGCCAATCTTGGTGTTCAGGGCCGTCGTAATCGGCACTTGGGCGAATAATGCGGTTATTGGCGCGCTGCTCAAACACATGCGCCGCCCAGCCCGTTACTCGGCTCATCACAAAAATCGGGGTAAACAATTTGGTTGGGATCCCCATAAAGTGATAAGCCGATGCGTGATAAAAATCGGCATTGGGGAACAAGCCTTTTTCGCGCTTCATCACCTGCTCAACCCGCTCAGACACGTCATAAAGCCAAGCGTCTGGTGCGTTTTCGGCAAGCTGTTTCGACCAATGCTTAATAAGGGCATTGCGGGGATCTGACTCACGGTAAATTGCATGGCCAAAGCCATCACCTTGTCTTTATTGGCGAGCATTTGCATTAATCCGGCTTCGGCTTCGTCAGGCGACCGCCACTGCTCCAGCATCGCCATTGCCGCTTCATTGGCACCGCCATGCAATGGGCCGCGCAAACTGCCGATGGCCGCGGTAATGCAAGAGTGCAAATCGGACAAGGTGGACGCGCACACTCGGGCGGTAAAGGTCGAAGCATTAAACTCATGCTCGGCATACAGCACCAGCGAGCAATGCATCATAGATTCATGCAGTGGCGACGGCGTTTCATCAGTGAGCATTTTGAGGAAGTAACCACCAATGCTTTTCACCTCTGGCTGATAGGTATCGACCCGCACGCCATCATGCGAGTAGCGGTACCAATAGCAGATAATGGCCGGTAACATCGCCAACAGCGTATCGGTTTTATCCGTTTGCTCACTAAAGTCGGTTTCTTGATCCAAATTACCCAGCATCGAGCAACCAGTACGCATCACATCCATGGGGTGCGCATTGGCCGGGATCCGTTCCAGCACCGCTTTTAAGGCGTCAGGTAATCCCCGCTTGCCAACCAAGGTTTCGGTGTAGTCGGCCAGTGCTTGGCGATTGGGAAGTTGACCCTTGAGTAGCAGGTACGCCACCTCCTCAAATTGGGCGTGATTGGCTAAATCGGTAATGTCATAACCCCGGTAGGTTAATCCAGTGCCGGTTTGCCCGACCGTACACAAGGCGGTGGTGCCGGCACTTTGGCCACGCAGGCCTGCGCCAGAGGTTGGTTTCTCGTTAGGTGCGACGGCGACATTTGTCATGATTGGCTCCTTTCCTTTGATGCCATCAGATTCAACCGCTGCATGAATCCGTGAACGTGATGATAATTCCAGTGGTGTAACCGACGTTTTCACACCGTTGGTGTGCGTCTGTGATCACTCTTTGCCAAATAGGCGATCCAATTGCTGTTCGTAGGCGTGATACCCCAAGAAGTCATAGAGCGCATCACGGGTTTGCATGGCGTCGACCACGTTTTTCTGGTGGCCATCATCCAGCAGGTGTTGATACACATTGAGGGCGGCTTGGTTCATAGCACGAAACGCAGAGAGCGGATACAACACCATGCTGACCCCCACGCTCGCTAGTTCTTGACTGGTAAACAGTGGGGTTTGACCAAACTCGGTGATATTGGCCAATACCGGCACCTTTACTTGCTCGACAAAGGCTTGGTACTGCTCGAGCGTTTGCATGGCTTCGGGGAAAATCATGTCCGCACCCGCTTCTACGTACGCTCTGGCGCGGGCGGACGGCACGTGTCCATGCCTTCCACTCGCCAACGCATCGGTGCGCGCCATGATCACAAACTCAGGATCAGTGCGCGCATCCACCGCCGCTTTAATGCGGTCGACCATTTCAGCTTGGCTGACAATTTCTTTGTTGGGACGATGACCGCAGCGCTTTTGCGCCACTTGATCTTCCATATGCACCGCACCCGCGCCGGCGCGCTCCATTTCACGAATAGTGCGAGCAATATTGAGCGCGCCGCCAAAACCGGTATCAATATCCACCAGCAAGGGCACGTCGGTCGCTGCGGTGATCCGGCGGACATCTTCCAACACATCGTTGAGAGTCGTGATCCCCAAATCCGGCAAGCCGTAAGAGGCGTTAGCAATCCCGCCTCCGGATAGATAAATAGCTTGATGCCCCACCCGCTCTGCCATCATGGCGCAATAGGGGTTAATTGTGCCGACGACTTGCAGCGGAATATTGCTGCTCACCGCTTGGCGAAAACGCGCACCTGCACTCATAGTATTCTCCTTGTAAATTAGTAGCTTAGCGGGGATCGCCGCCGCACTATTTTTAATTCGTCAGTGACTATTCAATCTGCTATTCGCTGTTCAATCAGTTGGCGGCTGCGCTGAATGTGACGACGCATCAGCATTTCCGCCAGCTCAGCATCGCGCTCGCGAATTGCCGCCAAAATTTGCATGTGCTCTTGCAGCGCTTGCTGGGGGCGAGAATGCGCCCGGGGCGATTGAAAGCGGTACATACGCAGCAAGTGGTATAACTCACCACATAACAGGTTGATCAGTTTCTGGTTATGGCTGGCTTTGATGATGCAATAATGAAAATCAAAGTCGCCTTGTTGATGAAAGTAGGCCGCCCCCTCCACCCGCTCGATATAGGCATGGTGGGTGGCGAGCACCTCACTTAACTGATCGATCTCGCATCGGTGATGTGCGCGCACGCCAGTCTTGCCGCCATGCCCTCTAAGGCTTCTCGCACTGCGTAGATCTCGGCTAATTGGCGATGTGTCAGCGTCACCACTCTCGCGCCCACATGAGGCACCCGCTCTACCAGTCCTAAGGCTTCGACCCGCATCATCGCCTCGCGCAGTGGACCTCGCTGACGCCAAACGCGGCGGCTAATCCCGCTTCCGATACCTTGGTGCCTGCTGGATAGGTGCCGGTCACTATCGCCTCAATAAGCTGTTCGGTCAGGCTGGCTGACTTGGTGGGCTCACGTGACTCAGCCGGAGTCGATTGCGTGTGTTGATCGAGAGCCTGATCATTTGTCGACAATAAAGACATAAATACCGCCTAAAAACTTTAATACAGCCAGAATAGAATAAGATTGTAGACAATGTAGATTAGACTTTGGTCTGTAGCGACGTATTTTTGTCGTGATCTCGCCCACAACGTAAATGATAATGTACGCATTGATTTGTTATTCACTTGTTATCAAACGGATGTTTGACTCGACCTCATTGAAAAGCAGCGTATTGTGTAGCGGTCGTTTTTATAGGGATAGAACGCAAGTATGGATAGAAATCATTCCAAGCGTGAAAACGCATTGGCGCTACTCATTGGGAGTAGTCTGGTGTCACTTGGCATCTTCTTTTTCAACCAAGTAGGCCTACTCACCGGCGGTACCGCTGGGCTGGCACTCTTTTTACAACGTGTCACCGACTTTAGTTTTGGTGAGCTTTTCTTCGTGATCAACCTACCTTTCTATTGGCTCGCTTACACCCAAATGGGTAAACGCTTCACCTTAAGTACCTTGGTTGCGGTCAGCATCGTCTCATTTTGCGCCGATCATTTAACCGCAGTGCTCACCATCAACACCATTCATCCTGTTTATGCCGCGCTATTTGGCGGCGGGTTAATCGGCATGGGTATGCTAGTGATGTTCCGCCATCAGTGTAGTTTGGGTGGATTTAACACCTTAGCGCTGTTCTTACAGCAACGATTCGGCATCCGCGCCGGGAAAGTGCAAATGGCGCTGGATTGCTCGATTGTGGTGTTGTCACTGATGGTCGTTGAACCATGGCTGATTGCCTTATCTGTCGCCGCGGCGATTACCACTAACCTCGTGCTGGCGATGAATCACAAGCTGGGCGCTATCAGGTCCAGCCGGGATAGCGCATACCCCTTATATCGGTGCAGTCGGATCCGCTGCACCGATCATCTTTTCTCGCCAGGCTACATTTTTTCTCGCCAAGCTACACTCTTAAACCAAATACGAATCACTCTTACAATTGGTTATATCACGTGGTAAATTCTTCTTTTTAGGCGCCAACTCAAAGGAGTGTTGATGAGCGCAGCTAACCCTACCGTTGATGCATTACCATTACCCGCCACAGTGACACTGCCCTCTTTTCCGCCAGCCCTGGGCTTATCTATGGTGCCTGATGCGGTGAAAGGCGTTTCGCTCCGTAAGCAGCTCACCACCGCGCAAGGGCTGGCGCATTGTTTTTCTGCAGTGAACGCCACCTATGGCGATGCGGATAGCCGTGCCCAAGGTACCCTTTTTATCGGGCTTATGCCTATGAGTTTCTGCTGCCGGTGCTGGCAAGCTGGCTACAGGGCGGGCAGATCCCATCACTGGACTTGGATAATTGGCAGGTGAAATACGAACCTACCCGCGTCACTAAACCCAATGGCCAAGAGCTTGTTTATCACAAGCCGCATTTTTATCTCAGCGCCCTTGAGGGATGGAGACGGCAAGATCACCAGGACTGGCGAGCGATTTTGCATGGTGCTTTATTGCATCACTTTTCGCCCATCGTCGATGCGATTGCCGAGCAAAGCGGTATGCGTGAGGGACCGCTTTGGAAAGTGATCGCGGATTCAATCTGTATTGCTTTCTTAATGGTAGGGAAGCATCGCGATTGTGAGCAGGCCGCGCGTGAAGCCGCGCTGTCGATTGTCCATCAACGCGGCACCCCGCTTTATAGCAAGCGCAGTGGTTTTCACGATGTCACCGTCTACGATCCGAACGACACCCAAACCGTGCTGCAAACCCATAGCTTCCGTTTGCGCGGCGGCTGTTGCCGGATCTTTACTGTCGATGATCACAGCTATTGCTCAACTTGCTGTTTTTTAAAACCGGACTGAACAAGCTAAACGGCTCGCTGAAGTCGCGTGTCAACGTGAAGGCGTAGCGCTGGACTCGCAGCCTCGCTAATTGAGCGCCACATCGACCCAAACAAGGCGGTGATCTGAGTGGGCACGCGCGTGTTCTTGGCCGTTTTTATCACAAATCAGTGGGTAGTCGGCATCATCAGGGGCAGGCCAAAATACGCCGGAGACTAACACCGCCAGCTCTCGCGAAGGCAAGACATAATCGAGGCGCAGCCCGCCGTTATGGGTAGCGATTGCCCGCCCTTTGCCATCGATAAAGCGAAACGCGTGAGACTGGGCCGCCTCACTTTTTGGCACCTGCGCACCAGTGGCGACATCAGGGTGCACACGCGGATGGTTAAGCAAGGCACCAATGGCTTGTTTATCCCATCGCCGTAGCTCGGGTCCGCATTTAAATCGCCAATCACCACAAAAGGTATCTCGGAAGAAAGCCCGCCGTGGACGCCCTTGTCGTCCACCAGCCAATCCGCGTTATCCAAAAGGCCAATTAGTTGGTGAATTTCATCACTGTTGCGCCGCCAATTACGCTTTTCAGGCCCATCAAACACCGGCGGCGTGGGGTGACACGCTACCAAGCGTATCTGCTGATCGCCGATACTGATCGGCACAGAGACCAGGTTTTTCGAAGCTAAACGTAGCTTTTTTTTCGCCGCTTCGGTGTAGTAGTCAGACGGAATTTGATGGTGAGGCAGCTGATGCCACGCAAAGTGTTGCCAAGTGCAAATCGCGGTGTCTTCAATGGGGTAACGCGATATGATCACAAAGCCAAACTGACCATGATAGTCGCCAAAGCCATGACACTGCTGAGCATCCGTTAAATGTGGATGCGCGCTGACCGGCACCGTGAGTTTTAAACCCGTGTTGGTGGCAGGCAAGTAGCGATACGGATAATCAATCGGGGGGTCGCCGTCTTGCGATTTAGCTAAGTGGCGCTCACAAAATGCGGCCAGTGCACCATCATCGCCACCATCGCCTGGGTGATCAAATTCACACAGCACCACCACATCAGGTCGCACGCGCTGTAAGGTGGCCGCGAGGTTTTTAATTTGCCGACTCGGCGTTGGTGCCTGCATCTGGGATTTAATGTCGCCAGCCTTGCGCCCTGCCAAAGACAGGTTAAATTGCGCAAACCTCAGGGTTGATGGTGCTGTCATGATAGCCTACTCGTGCGCTGAAAAGCCGACTATTTTAACAGGCTCTCAAGGGCACGACGAATTTGTAATGCATCTTCGACGGCACGATGGGGGGCGGGTCCCAATGCTTTCATTTCGCGACTAAAATCACGTCGGTCGAGATCACTGTGCTTTTTTAGCCACTGGTTTACCTCCATTAACGTAAATGAAGGACGCATATAGCAGGCTTTATAAAGCCGCCCCATCCAAAATAGGTCCCACTGGCTGTCGCATAATACATGCTCAAACGGTGCGAGCGTTTGGTTAAGGTGCTGACATACTGCCAATACACTGGTGCCTTCTGTGGCTAATGTCTTTTGCGAGATACCATGAATACGGGATTCAGCTTCGTGGTCCCAGTGATGCCAATGGCCACTGGCGGTGGAGGGATCAATTAAAAAACTTTGACTATCGCCATTTGGCAATACGTATCCTACCTCAATCGGATAAGACATTAACGACAAACCGGATGCTTCAAAATCCAGTGTCACCCACATACGCGTACTCCTTGCTCATAAACTCTCCTGTATAACGAGGCGTTTCCCTTGCCTAGTTAGTTAACTGTAGCCTTTTTGTTGTCACTTCGATGGACTGTCGCGCCACTTTTGCGTGCTTGATTAACAACTGGCTGTAAAAACAGACTTCATTTCATGTGCTTGGAGAGTTTTTATTGATAATGTGATAACTCTAACAGCCTATGTTCGGCGTTTGTCAGGTGTACGCTATAATTCGATGCAAGATTGGCGTAGGCTTCAATACACTGTTCATTCGCAGTTTGGCGTTAATCGCCTTGTTTTAGATGGAATCGATTATGAAACAAACGTCTCGCACCATGCTTGCACGCAAACACGTCGCGTTAGTGGCACATGATCACTATAAAGATGCCCTGAGCGACTGGGTAAAAGAAAATAAAGAAATACTGAGCCAGCACGCGCTTTATGCCACCGGCACCACGGGCCACATCCTTGCAAGAGAAACGGGGCTAAAAATAACACCTTTGATGAGCGGCCCAATGGGCGGGGATCAGCAACTCGGGGCGATGATTTCTGAACAAAAAATCGATGTGATGATTTTCTTCTGGGATCCCCTCAATGCGGTCCCACACGATCCAGATGTTAAAGCGCTGCTGCGCGTCGGTTCCGTATGGAATATTCCGATTGCCACCAACCGCTCAACCGCCCGCTTTATGATCACGTCGCCGCTATTCGGGCAGGATGTCGATATCCAAATTCCTGATTATCAAGCGTACTTAGACGAGCGTTTGTGATCTTTTTTCCCACACTGTCTGTCGATAACTAACGCCGTCTATGGCTAATAGTGTGGGAGACCGCCTCAAAGGTTTCCTTTCAGTTCCTCCACAAACGGCGAGGCATGGCCTTTTTGATGTACTAGCCACACTTGTTTTTGGGCACGCGTCAGGGCGACATAAAACAATCGCCGTTCTTCCGCGTGTTCAATTGGCTCTTCATTTTTCCCTAATAAGGCCTCATCGAGTGACAGCGAGCGTTGCTTGGCCGGAAACACTCCCTCATCCATGCCGAGAATAAACACATAGTGGGCTTCTTGCCCCTTGCTGGCGTGCGCGGTGGTATAACGAAGCACCAGTGAGGGATAAGCTTTCTGCCAAGTTTCTAGATCGTTAGGGCATCGAGAGTGGGTGCGACCAATCAGCATCACAGTCACGGGTTGCGTCGTTTTGGCGTGCTTTTTGGCAAGGCTTGCCAGTGTCTTTTCTAACTTATCGTCAGTGATCACTTTAACCGCTTTGGGCGTTTTCGCCGATGCTTTGTCGCGCGCGTAATCTAATTGCTTAGTGAGCTGTTTGGGGTTTTGGCAAATAAACTGCTGCGCAATATCCCCCAACGCTGCTGGATAGCGATAACAGGTGGTCAGCCAGCAAATTTCACTGTCTCCAAAGCGCTGAGCAAAATCCGTGGTTAAACTGACATCGGCACCGGCAAAACGATAAATGGCTTGCCAATCATCCCCGACGGCATATAAGGAGGCGCGTGGCGTTAAGATTTCACTGTCCGTTTTGCCGTGACACAAGGCCTCGAGCATCGCCAATCGTGCCGGCGAAATGTCTTGGTATTCATCGACCATCACAAACTGGATGGGCGTGGCGAATTTTCGCTGTTGGAACAACTTGGTCGCTTTTGCGATCAGTCCATCAAAATCAACGGCGTTCTCCGCTTTTAGTGCTTGTTTATAGGCTTGATACAACGGCCAAATCACCGCCAGTTCGTTTTTTAACCCGATCTGCTCCTCAAAACTTGCCAGTTTATCGGTCAGCGCACGCTTGGTGGTATTGGCTTGGATCACCCGGGAGAGACGCGACCAAACCCAGCTGTGCAACCGACTTTCATGGGCACACGCGCTGAGCTCGGCCTGATCATCAATCGGCAGTGCGTGCTGCTGATGCAGTTTTTCCCATGCTTTATGTGTGTTGGGCTGCTGCCACTGCTCGGCGAGTGCTTGAGTCAGCCAGGCGGCTTTGGCGGTCTCATCACTGGCCAGCGAGGAAATGATAGGGGCCTGCCTTGGTGCTCGGCAAGTTGCTGGCGGGCAAAGCCATGAAAAGTGGTGACATTCACCTCATGGCCGGTTTTGGTCTTGATCCGAGTTTTAAGCTCAGTCGCGGCATCACGGCCAAAGGCAAGCAATAAAAGCTGCTCAGGCTTGGCTTGCCCACTTTCAATTAAGTAGGCAGCACGTGCCACCAGTACGCTGGTTTTGCCGCTACCGGGCCCCGCCACCACCAGGGTATGAGATTCATCGGTAAGCACAGCCTCACGCTGCGCCGGATTCAGTGGTGACGATTCAATCTGATCAAACCAGGTTTGCCACTGGTTGAGCATCGCCGCATACCATTGCTGATTACGGGTTTTCAGCCAATGGATATCGCCTTGCAACACCGGCGTCAACATGGTGGCGACGCCTTCATCTAACTGGGAAAGGAAAGCAGCTGGGATCCCCTCGCTTTCTAGCGTATCCAATAACGTTTGCTGGGCAGTGCGTAATTGCGCCATGCGCACGTATCCTGGCGCGTTCACCAGCGCCTCATAGTCAGCCAGCAAGCTCGGTCGAATGAGCGCTAACTGTTTTTGATAGCGTGCGACATAGGCTTGATAACGCGCGTGAATGGCTTTACCGGCCTGTTTAGCACGTCGCCAAGGCAGGCCAAATACATCAAATGGATAAGCATCTCCTTGCTCTGTGAAGCCAGTCAACGAGATGGTTCCCCAGAGTAGCCCACGCGAAATGGTGAGCTGTCCATCCCAGGCAGAAAAGGGAATATATTGACGATGGTGGCGAGATTCGAGCAGTAAGCCATCATTTTCTAGCTGTAAACTATAATGATCGCCATAAACAAGCCATTGTGCCCAGCGATTTGCAGAGAGTTTCATATCAATACGTTAGTCAGCCAATGAGGGATAGGCGCGGCCTTTAAAAGATGCTTGGCATGCTACTGCTCACCATCCTATAAATCAATTCAATCGCCCACAAAGCCTGTTCTCAGCGTCGATTCTCTTAAGGAATTGACCTACCGCAACCAAACGATAAAAGCGGTGCTTAAAGACGCATTCAGGGTTAGTTTCTCGGGCCGTTTCTGGTATCTTGCCAGCATTGTTGGCCGATAACGTTTATTTATGTCTTTTTCTCTGCCACGTTTTCCCACCGTGCCACTCACGTTGCGTGAGTATTGGGCCAATCACCGGATTAATGACAGCCTTCGTGTGCTGATTGCGCTGATGGGCGTTGCCTTGTATGCCAGTTACGCTGGACGTACCGATATTGTCACCCCGCTCGTCCTTGGCGTCATCGCCTCGGCTCTGGCAGAAGTGGACGATCATTTTTGGGGCCGAGTACGCGCACTTGGCGTCACCTTGGTCTGTTTTACTGTGGCGGCGTTTTCCGTCGAGCTCTTATATGACACGCCATGGTTATTTGCTCTCGGCCTCACCGTGTCGAGTTTTGGCTTTATCATGTTAGGGGCCATCGGTGAACGCTATGGCACCATTGCGTTTGCATCGTTACTGTTGGCGGTCTATACCATGCTAGGCATGGAGCAAGGCAGTGATATGTGGTTACAACCGATGATGTTGCTATCAGGGCAGTCTGGTATGGCCTTTTGTCGCTGATATGGATTGTCATCTGGCCTCATCGTCCGGTACAGCATCGGCTCGCGGCGGTATTTCGCCAAACCGCGACCTATATGGAAACCAAATCGAACCTATTTCACCCTGTGACAGAATTGGTTCCCCAGCCGACCCGCATCGCCGCGGCTAACCGAAATGCCCAAGTCGTCGCCGCACTCAACCAAGCCAAGGCATCTTTGCTGGCCCGTGCACGACGGGGGCGATTGACTAAACGGCATCAAGCATTGCTGCAAACCTATTTTATTGCCCAAGATATCCATGAACGTGTCAGCTCTTCGCACTATCGTTATCAAGATCTTGCCGCGCAGTTTTTCCATTCTGATATCTTGTTTCGCTTTGAGGCCTTGCTCAATGCCCAGGCCAGCGCCTGTCGCGATGTTGCACAAGCGTTATCGATCGGGGCGCGCTACCACCACCCAAAAGCGGGTCAGCAAGCGTTACTGGCCATCCAGCAATCGATGCAATATTTATTGGCTGAACAAACCCAAGATGCCTCGCGCATGGCCTTACTTCATCAGCTCGATTTTCTCTATAAAAACCTAGAGACCGTTGAGG
The DNA here is from genome assembly GCA_000565345.1 of Salinivibrio costicola subsp. costicola ATCC 33508 = LMG 11651. Taxonomy (GTDB): domain Bacteria; phylum Pseudomonadota; class Gammaproteobacteria; order Enterobacterales; family Vibrionaceae; genus Salinivibrio; species Salinivibrio costicola. The sequence goes on from AQOF01000054.1 coordinate 23,340, forward strand.
AGCAGTTGGCGAGCCTTAGTAATTTAGCGGCCAATGATGGCACACAAGAAAGTGAACTGGCCGACCCCGATGCGCGCTCTCTGGGCGAAATGGTGTATCGGATCCGTCGTCAGATGACACTCAAATCGCTACGTTTTCGCCATGCGGTGCGCCTCTCTTTGTCACTACTCGCCGGCTACGGGGTGATTCAAGGGCTATCGCTTGAACATGGGTTTTGGATCTTAATGACGATTCAATTCGTTTGTCAGACGAACTACTCGGCGACGCGAAACAAACTCAAAGAACGGATCCTAGGGACCGTGGGTGGTTTGCTATTAGGTGTGCCCACTTTGTATTTGTTCCCCGATCCGAGCAGCCAGTTAGCGTTAATGGTGATCACGGGGGTACTCTTTTTCGCTTTTCGTACCGTGCAGTATACGCTCGCGACCCTGTTTATCACCCTGCTGGTACTCATGTGCTTTAGCCAATTTGGTCAGGGCTTTGCGGTTATCTTGCCACGGCTGGGAGATACCGTGATCGGCTGCCTGATTGCTGTCGCCGCCGTTCGTTACGTGCTCCCCGATTGGCAAGCGCACCGGTTGCGTGGGATCATGACCGAGGCGTTACAAGCCAATCGTGATTACCTTGCCCATGTGATCGCACAATATCGTGTCGGTAAACGCGATAATCTCGCCTACCGAATCGCACGTCGCCATGCACACAATGCCGATGCCGAGCTCACCACCGCCATCAGTAATATGTTGGTCGAGCCAGGACGCTATCGCACCAACATTGAAGAGACGTTCCGGTTTTTGTGTTTAAACAATGCGATGTTGAGCTATATTTCTGCGCTTGGGGCTCACCGCCGTCGCATGGACGATGAGGTTAATCATCAGAAAATGGCGCAACTGCATCGTGATATTCATCAATCACTCAATACGTTAACCGAACGACTCCGGCGCGATCTGCCGACCGAGCAACCCACTCAAGTGGCATCAACCGGTGATAAAACCCTCTCCGGCGACCTGGCAGACAATCACCCAGACGTTGTGTATCACGACACCCCAGAGCCTAACGTCGCCGCTCATGATAGGTCGATAACACACCGTTAAGCATGGTGCTGCAACAGTTAACATTAATTCAGCGTATGATCCCTGAGTTAAATATGCTCACTGCGACATTGCGTCAGCAAGCACTCAAACAAAGCCGGACTTAGCGTCTCCTCACACGCACGTGCCCAGCTATCGAGCCGTCGTTGGCTGGGCTTGCGGTTAAAACACTGACACTGACGCCTCAAGGTCAGCACTCTGTCAAATTACACTTATTTACGCGATCTACGGTTGAAAGCCTGACGTTGAAGACGGATATTAGATCCATGTCATCTGTTGAGTCTGGCAACTATACTTATCATTTAGCGGCTTGTTGTCGCCGCATAGCCCGCCTGGAGCATTTATGGCTATTCATGTAGGAATCATTGATTCGGATCCAGTCCGACTCGTTACCCCGGTTTTACATCAACAATTGCCTGTCAGTAAGTTGGTATTGATTGGTACGCTTGAACAAGATCTCGAGTTTGAGCGACTCACTCGTGTGTTAGCCCCGAAAGGCATTGAAACGGAGTTTTTTGAAATCTCGGATGATATCAATATCCGAGAAGTCAAAAGCCAAGTAAAGCGTCTTGCCGAACAGCTCACCCAATCTTCTGAAGACATTCTTTTTAATGCGAGCTGTGGCCTACGCCACCAATTATTGTCTGCTTACGAAGTGTTTAGAACTTACCACTGGCCCTGTTATGTGATAGAGCCCTACAGCGACGAATTGTGCTGGCTCTACCCCGACGGTCTTCCACAACAACAGGTCGAAGATCATATTAGTTTGACCGAGTACATGACGATTTTTGGTGCCCGTTGCGCAGATCACGATGAAGAGGAAACCGGCTGTCTCACCAATGATATTTATCGGTTAGGAGAAAAATGGGCGAGCAATGCGTATGAATTAGGTCCAGGCTTAGCCACTTTAAATTACTTAGCGACCACTTGCCGAAAAGAACAGTGCCTGGATGTTGCATTGAGCGAAAAACAGCAAGGCTATCGCGAACTTGGGATGCTGCTCGACGATTTATCGGATGCCGGATTAGCGCACTACGAAAATGGTGTGCTCACTTTTAGTTGTGAGGAAGCCCGACGTTTTGCCAACGGAGAATGGCTGGAAAGCTACGTGCACCACACGGTCACTTCTATCCAAAAAGAGTTACCGACCATTCAAGACAGTGCGCTTTCTATGCAGGTTTATCGCCAAATTGGCGAGCGAGAAGTCCGCAATGAGTTGGATGTCGCCATGGTGGTTAACAATAAGCTTCATATCATTGAGTGTAAGACAAAGGGCATGTCTAGCGACGGTGATGACACCCTGTATAAATTAGAGTCTTTGCGCGATTTACTGGGTGGCTTGCAAGCACGTGCGATGCTGGTCAGCTTTAGACCATTACGTCATCACGATATTACACGGGGTACAGATCTGGGTTTAGCTTTGATCGGCCCTGACCAGCTGGCCAACTTACGCACCCATCTTTACGATTGGTTTATTGCGGCTGGCGGTACTATCGAAGTAAGAACAAGTTAATCGCTTACGCAAGGCGATACGACACGTTCGACAACCTTGTCGGCAATAAAAAACGCGGTGCTCATCAGGGCACCGCGTTCAAGGATAACGATATCGCGCTAGCTTATAGTAGCTTACGGGCCGCTTCCACCACCACTTTGATGGAACGTGCTTCCGTTTCTTTTAAGGTCGCGTGATCTGGGATTTCTTTTTGCGTACGGTTGATAATCACACCCGCGACACAACCAGCACGTAAGCCTGAGCTGGCACACATGGTCAGCAAAGTGGCCGATTCCATCTCAAAGTTCAACACACCCATCTCTTGCCATTCTTGCATTGAGCCTTGGAAACGACGCACAACGCGACCGCTAAAGGTGTCATAACGCTCTTGGCCAGGGTAGAAGGTATCACTTGATGCGGTCACCCCTGTATGTACGGTAGCACCCTCTTCATCAACGGCGGCTTTCATCGCGGTCGCAACATCAAAATCAGGCACCGCTGGGAATTCCATCGGTGCAAAGTGAGTACTGGCACCGTCAAGACGTACAGAGCCGGTGGTCACGATCATATCACCGACGTTAATGTCAGGCTGGATAGCGCCTGTAGTACCAACACGCAAGAAGGTATTCACGCCCAATTGCGCCAATTCTTCTACCGCAATAGACGTTGACGGTCCACCAATGCCGGTTGAGCAAACCACCACGGATTTGCCATCTAGCCAACCGAGGTACAAGGTATATTCACGCTGTGAGGCGAGAAACGTTGGGTTTTCCATCAAGTTCGCGATTTTTTCAACGCGAGCAGGATCACCAGGAATGATGGCAGTGGTTGCGCCTTGTAGATCGGGTTTTGTGACGCCAAGGTGGAATACAGGGGTATCAGACATAATCAGTCTCCTCGCTGGATGCTATCATCAGCATTTAAAATAATGTAAGGCCTACCGAGGTAGGCCTGAACTCGTTATTGATTATGTGTTTAGGATACCCAAATCTGCTCCTTTTTATGTGACCATAATCGACATATTGCACTATCATCTCTTACAGATTTCACAATTTAGAGATCGACATCACTTTGTAAAGGTAAAAGCAGACAGAGGGTGTCCTTATTTTTGGTCCTAATCACGCAACAGGCGTAATGCATTCAGTGTCACCAACGCTGTCGCCCCGCTGTCTGCCAGTACAGCCACCCATAAACCAGTGATCCCTAACACACTGGTGACCAAAAACACCCCTTTTAGTCCTAGCGCAATCGTGATGTTTTGCCGCACATTGGCTTGCGTCGCGCGCGCGAGCTGAAGAACGCGAGGCAGCTCAATTAAACGATTATGGCTCAATGCTGCTTCGGCGGTTTCAAGCGCAACATCCGTCCCACTGCCCATCGCGACCCCCAACTGAGCGGCTTTCATTGCAGGAGCGTCATTAATGCCATCGCCAATCATGGCGATCCGATACTGACTCGCGAACGCTTCAACCGCCGCAACCTTGTCTTCAGGTAATAGTCCAGCACGATAATCAATCCCTAACTCGTCGGCAATTTCAGCAGCGGCTGTCGGGTTATCCCCTGTCAGCATCACAGGATGAATCCCCATCGCGCGGATCTGCTCAATCGCCTCACGTGCATCCTCGCGCAATTTATCGCGCCAGCCAATCATGCCATAAGGGCGCTCATCGACCATCACTACCGCAACGGTGACTCCGCGTGCCGCGATCTGACTGGCCTGTTGATACTGCGCATGCTCGAGCGCGGCGTCCGGGAGTTTGTCGAGCGCAACCATCCGAACAAGCTGGCCGTCGACTGTCCCTTCTACGCCTCGGCCTGCATTGGCTTGAAGCCCTGTCGCATCGGGGATAGAAAGACCGCGTTCCGTGCTGTAGAGCACGAGTGATTTAGCCAATGGATGATGACTACCGCGTTCGATCGCTGTCGCCAGTTGCAACAGCGTGGTTTCATCGCCTTGCCACACGCAAACATCCGTGACCATGGGCTTACCTTCTGTCAGTGTGCCCGTTTTATCAAAGGATACTGCGTTGATACTTGCCAAGCTTTCTAGCGCCGCTCCCCCTTTAATTAACGCGCCTCGACGTGCTGCCGTGGCCAAGCCCGAGGTGATAGCCGCTGGTGTGGAAATCACCAGCGCACAGGGGCATGCAATCAATAATAGTGCTAGGCCACGGTATAACCACTCTTGCCAACTGGCAGCAAAAAAGAGGGGTGGAACGACAACCACTAACACGGCTACGCCAATCATCGTCGGGGTATACCAACGACTGAATCTATCGATAAAGCGTTCAATCGGTGCTTTTTTTGACTCGGCTTGCTCAATCAAATGCAGGATTCGGTCAATGGCGTTTTCACCTTGGGCAGAGGTCACCGTCAGTGTCACCGTTTTATCGGTGGCTAAACTGCCTGCCATCACGGTGTCGCCTGCTTCAATATCGACCGGAATCGACTCTCCCGTCAGGCGCTTTGATCAAAACTCGCCGCCATTTCCATCAACTTGCCATCCGCCGGCAAACGCTCACCGGCGCTAATCTCAATCACATCACCGGGCGTTAATGTGCTCGCCGCAACGGCTTCACGTTCACCGTTTTTGCCCACTCGCGTCACGGTTTCTGGCACTAACGCCATTAATGATTGAATACCGTCACGGGCACGCGTCGAGGCATAGCCTTCCAGCCGCTCGCCAATGAGAAACAGTACCAACACCATGGCCGCTTCCGTCGTTTCTCCTAGGTAGAGGGCACCGAGTGCGGCAATACTCATCAGTGTTTCAATGGAAAACGGGGATCCCTGACGTGCCAGCCTGCCCGCTTTGAGTAAGATAGGCGTTAATCCGACCACGGTGGCGCCGGTAAATAACCAGTCTGACAGTGAGGGAGACCAATAATGCAGGCCCCAGGCGATGAGCATGCTGCCAATCAATCCAAACAGTAGTGCATCATCGCGCCACTTTTGCCAGCCAGAAGGTCTATAGCGGTTGATTTAATGCCAGCAGTGGAAAGCCCACTTTTTTGGCCGCGTACTGAATCGCCGCAAGCGTATCAGCGGATGCATTGTGGGAGAGAGATACCCGTAACTTTTCAGTCGCAAACAATACTGTCGCACTTTCAACACCCGGTGTGGCGTGAATCGCCTTCTCTAGTTTGGCAGCACAGCTTGGACAGTCCATTCCCGTCACCGCCCATTCATGGGTCACAGAAGAGGAAAAGCGATGCCTGTCAGGATCGTCGTCACCTGCATTGCCCTCGCCATCTTGATGACTCGAACAGCAACTTGTTTCTTGACATGTGTTTGTCACCGCCTCTGTGGACTGAGAAACGGTTTGGTGATGGGGTTGGTGACAATGGTGGTGTCCGCAGTGTTTACACATAATCGACTCCTTTGTTGGTCGTTGTGTTTATCATTTACGGACAGTATAAGGGTTGGAGCCCACTCCAGAGTCAAGGACGGATGTATCACTATAAAAACACCCAGCCGTTGAATGGCTGGGCGTTAATTTTAATTACCGCGACGTACCCGCAATGGGTTACTGAATCACAAAAATATATCCTTGCAGAATAATGAGATTCACGATGTCGATAAAGAACGCACCGACAATAGGAACGACCATAAAGGCTTGAGGCGCTGGCCCAAAGCGGTTAACGATCGAGCCCATGTTCATGACTGCCGTCGGTGTCGCCCCCAAGCCAAAACCACAGTGCCCACCAGCAATGACCGCACTGGTATAATCGCTTCCCATTAGCTTAAAGGTGACATAATAGCTAAACAACCCAATCACTACCGATTGAATCGCCAGAATAATCAGAAAGGGCACGGCTAAGTCGAGAATATTCCATAACTTCAGCGTCATTAAAGCCATCGCCAAGAATAGAGACAGAGAGACCGTCCCCACCATATCAACCGTTTCTGATTCAAGCTTGCGTAAATTAAACAGCTCTAACGTATTGGTGATGATCACACCCAAGAATAACGCATAAACAAAGTCAGGGATCATAAGCCACTGAATGTTGAACTGACTAACCCATTCAGATAAATGACTTGCACCTGTAATACACAATAACAAAATAAACAAGACTTCAATCACTTTTTTAGCAGTGACTTTATCTTCTTCATTTTCATTATATGTGACTAATTCAGGATATTTTTCGTGCGTTGTTGTCCCACGTCCATACTCAGATTCGAGTTGGTGTTTATTAATCAAACGCTGAGCAACAGGCTACCAATAATCCCGCCAATAACGAGGCCAAGTGTGGCTGAGGCCATTGCGATCTCAAGCGTGCTTTGAATCCCATATTCATCGGTTAATATCTGTGCCCAGCTGCGCCAGTACCATGGCCACCTGATAGCGTAATTGAACCGGCGACTAAGCCATTAACGGATCAAGGCCTAGGAGCGAGGCAAAACTGACGCCAATCGCATTTTGAATGATAATATAGACAGACGCGATCGCTAAAAACCAGAAAACTTTTAGCCCACCTTTGACTAACTGTTTATAATTGGCTGCCAACCCAACGGTGGCAAAAAACATTAGCATAAAAGTGTTTTTTAACGGTAGATCAAATTTAAAGTTAATACCGTTATAATGTAAAACTGAAATCACACAAGCAATGATCAATCCCCCAACAATAGGTTCGGGAATATTAAACTTGCGTAATGCGGGAATTTTTGAATTAACGAAATGGCCTAGAAAAAGTACACCAATAGCAATCAAGAATGATTCTAGTGCACCAATTGAATTGAGTTGATACATATAACCTCTTTGTTTCTCTCACCTCGTCCTCCCTGATCGTCCAATTTAACCTTTGTTTCTACCTCATATGATATTGTCGTAAAGTCAATGCTGGCCTCCACACCCACGATATTCCCGCATCCTGCTTATCGTATTCACTGCATGACAGGGGCTAACCTCTGTATCCGCACGGCAGGCCACCAGCTTGCCAATGGGCAGCACAATAGCAGAAAACCTTAAAACTGGCACCAAAAATCGCACGATCTATCACGATCATCGCTTTAGTTATTGAAATATCAATATTAAAAGGCAGGATAACAGCAGAGTGCGCTGATTAAAAAATAGACGGAAAACGAGAGGAGATGCTCAATCCAACCGCCCTACTGACGGCTCAGTAGGTGCGTGCGTATCGTACTGTGGTCACACAGGGTGGGTTAAACATTCGCCCATCTGCATCCCAATGGCGCGCAGTATGTCACGACGCGTGATGATCCCAACTAATTTACCTTCATCGACGACCGGATACAGTTTAGGTTTGGTCGGTGCCATCATTTCGGCCAGTTTAATGATACTGTCTTCTGATTCTACCGCTAACGCGTTGGGCGTCATGCAATCTGAGACGGTGTGTGAGTCTTGACAGTGGTAGCTGTCTCGTAATAACTGCTGCAACATATCTTGCTCGGATATAAAGCCCACCAAACGCTTATTTGCATCAATGACTGGTCCTCCCGTTTGCTGGCTACGAAGTAACTTTTCGAGCGCACTAGACAACGGCATGTCCTGCGAGAATGTAACCGGTCGTTTGTTCATATAATCTTTGACTGTGATCGACTCCATGTCGCCTCCCCAAATCGTTATGACATTATCAGCCCACCCTTTAAGTGTCGTCTAAGTTGGCGAAATGTCTAAATCACTTTCAACAATTTTTGTTATCGGGCAGACCAATCATCAACACGTTGGCATCTTCAGCCAGGCTACCATCCGAGTAACGGATAGAGTTTTCCGGTTTTTACTGCTCGATGGGCGTTATTAATGGTGCCATCTTGCGCCCACTTCGTGATAACGGGCCGAATAATTGTCTGGGTGGTTTCCCAGTTTTGCCCTGGTTTTACGGCATCGAGATATAACAGCTGCAACAGTAGGCTATCGAGTCCAGTCAGTAACTGCTGCGAGCTCTGATCGTTAAAAATAGACGGATAGACTCGGTTATCGTCATTGGGTAACCCCATGACTTGCGTCAACTCTTCCACCACGCACGCCACCAGCTTACCTTTTGATCGGGCGAGATCGACGGGGATCACCACCGCCGCATACTGAATTACCCCGTGTCTATCCACTTTAATGTTGGCAGCACATATCGCGTTCTCTAATGGCGAGACATCGTCCGTCGCAAACTGTTTGCGTGCATCGTCTGAAAAACGGGCGTGATTAGTAAATACGATCGATAGATTGGCGCGTTCAGGCCTTTCGGTTGGGGTAAAGGCTACCCCTGTGATTGATTGCAAATGACTAAGATGGTACGCCACTAAATTATCATGTAGCTCACTGTTATTGATTGGATGGGCAATATGATACCGAATCGGCGCTTGCCACTTTCGGATGCCCTGCTCCCCTTCAATATATTCGCTTTTCATTGCTATTCGGTAAAAAGCGTCAAGGATATAACCAGGCGATTGCCACGCCTGATCACTCGCCTCGGCCGGAACGGTCCATAAACATCCTATCAACATCAAAGCCAGCCATCCTCGGCGATACACAGCATCACTCCTTTGTTTTCATTACGTTATCCAGCGTCGCTGCAAAAACAACAGAAAAATGGAAGCCATGTACCATTTTTCTAGACATATTTTGAACCGGATCGATACTATGACTCCAATCACATTTTACTCTAGCAATGGCTGTGGATAGTAACCAGGATCTTTCCTATCTAACGAGGATATTATGCGTAAAACGTTACTTGCCTTATTTATTCCACTTGCGTTGCCCGCTTATGCCGCCAATATTGTCGATGCGACCAGTATTGATTTGAGCGAAGCACTCGCACCTGAGCAATCTCGCAGTGCCATGGTGAATGGCTCTCCATTAAGTTACCAAGAGCAATCTCGCCTTAACATTGGTGGCCAATCTCTGGTTCGCAAACAACAACTTCATTACGGTATTCCTGTTTATGGTTACTCGGTGGTTGAGAACACATCGGCGCGCAATTTTGCGCCGGATGTAAAAGGCGAGGTCGTCACCGGTATTGAGTCTGATATTGGCAGCACGCTGCCGATGTTGAATCAGCAACAGGCTATTGCCATTGCACAGGGCGAATCTACCAAATGCGCGGCAATTAAGCAACCATGAATGCAGCAACACACAGATTGTTGATTTGGTCTTTGATTGGAGCAGCAAACTGCGCCAGCTGGTGTAGTAAACGTCGGACTTATTTAGACCAGCGA
>AQOF01000055.1 GCA_000565345.1 Salinivibrio costicola subsp. costicola ATCC 33508 = LMG 11651
CGCTGGTCACCATCGATGCCATGGCCTGCCAAACGACGATTGCCAAGACGATTCTTGAGCAGGGTGGCGATTACTTATTAGCGGTGAAACAAAACCAGGGCAAGCTAGCGAACGCGATCACCGCGGCATTCAGTGAGCAACGTCGAACCTTCAATGACGATGTCGAGTTTGAATATGGTCACGGTCGTATTGAATCACGTCAGTGCTATGTGCTTGCTAAAGCGTGTTTATCAGGCGACTTTACCCGTTGGCCATCACTACAAAGCCTTGTCATGGTTGAGTCTTTGCGTGTTGAAAAAGGGCGTCCGATGTCGCTGGAGTATCGTTACTATATCAGCTCAAAATCACTGACTGCCGATGAGGCAAGCCGTGCTATCCGCTCGCATTGGGGTATTGAATCCATGCACTGGGTATTGGATGTCAACATGGGTGAAGACGCCTGCCAAATTTATAAAGACAATGGGGCCGCTAACTTTGCCTGTCTGCGACACATGGCCTCAAACATGGTGCGGGCTGAGCCGACCAAGATCAGCTTGGTGGCCAAACAGAAGCGCTGTCTCATGAACCCCAGCTTCTTAGAGAAGGTTTTAGCCGCAGGCATACCGGCGATGGTTGAAAAATGAACACTCATGCGCTCGCCCTGGGTCATGTGTCATTCCTTTTTGATACAGTCTAACGAAATGACACAGAATTCTGAACACTACCGTCTGAAGCAGAACTTACACAGTTACCGGCAATGAAAAGTACGAAAAGATGTACATGGATATTCTAGCCATTCGTAACGGTGAGAAACCTCGGCCTGTTAACTATCATACGATCTACTGGGACTTAGTGTTAGAACATGGTCAAAAACCTAAACCAGATGGCCAAGCTATTTCGTTAAATCAACGGATGAGAGATTTAGGCTTTACCGAGAAAGAGTTTGATTTACTCAAAAAGGCTCAGGCCAATTCTGATGGGCTGGTGAATATGGAAGTCAAAGCCATGAACGCGGTTAAAGGACTATATCCGGACAGCAGCGGTAATTATACTATTCGAGGAGAGCCCGACAAACAAATGGCGATTGAGCTATTGCATAGCTCGCAGTATCACCAAGAAAAAGCAAAAATCATGAAACCCATCGAAAGCTTTTTTATTGCGTTGGAACAGCGAACGGATACACAGTTTAACGAGGCAGCATCTAGTGTCAAAAAAACGGTGCTCATCGGCAATATCTCGTTAGCAGTGGTGATCGTAATTGCGATTTTGGGATACATCATCACGAAACGAACGGTTGTTAATCCAATCGATAAGATGGCATCCACGCTAAAAAAAGTAGATGATAATTCAGATCTTACGTTGCGAGTCGACGATAGTAAAAAGAATGAAATTGGAACCATTGGTAATACTGTTAATAAAGTTATCGGGAGTTACTCATCGACGATTAATAAAATTAATGACGTTAATCATATGATCGCTCAGATTACGGATAGTTTGGTCGATATTACCAGTAAAAATGCCAAAATATCTAACCAGCAAAACCAAGAGCTCGAGATGGGTGCCACGGCCATGGAAGAAATGACCTCCGCCCTTGCCACGGTAGCGGAGAACACCTCCATGGCAGAAAAGTACGCAGGTAGTACCGAGAAAGAAACCACCACCAGTAAAGATGTGTTTGATAAAACCATGGTCGAGTTTGGCAGTTTAGAAACTGAATTCAAAAAGACATCGGAGGTGATCCAAGAGCTTGCCGATGAATCCACTAATGTAGGTAATGTACTTGATGTGATTAAAGGCATTGCAGAGCAAACCAACCTCTTAGCGCTAAACGCAGCCATCGAAGCGGCGCGTGCAGGCGATCAAGGTCGTGGGTTTGCGGTTGTGGCCGACGAGGTGAGATCTTTAGCGCAACGGACACAAAAATCTGCTGGAGAGATTGAAGAAATGATCGGTGGTTTGCAAGGTAAGGCGGAACAATCAACACAGACTATTCGTGTTAACGCAGATAAGATTGCATCGACACGTGACAATATGACCACCGCAAACGAATCGCTTGGCACGATCAAAGAATCTGCGATAGAAATCCATCGACTGAATTCATCGATTGCATCGGCCACGGAAGAACAGCTTTCTGTCAGTGATGAAATCTCGAGCAATTTATCAAACATAAAAACCTTATCAAGCGATATGCATGAAGCGATTGATCAACTGGGCCCGATTGTGTCTGATTTAAAAGATAACGTTAACGCATTGAACGGTGCTATTCAGGATATTCGTACCTAATTGACAGGCGATGACTGTTAACCGGATTGCTCGAGTGAGCAATCCGGTTTTGTTCAAACGCCCATACGTTCTCTCATTGCAATGAGATCTACCAACAAACACTGACACACTCGTACATTCTCACGACAGCCTTTTTTCTACTTGGTGATTATAGTCAGCCTTCTTTAACGCGTTTTTGCCTGATCAGCAAACCAAAACTGGCCTCAAATGAGGCCAGTTTTGCTCGTATTAAACCTTTGAATGTGCGAGTGTTATACGATACGTCGCCGAAAGATGCGATGACCAACTGCATTGAATAATGCGCCTGCCACAATTAATCCACCACCGAGATAGGTCCAAATTGAGGGCACTTCATTAAAGATCCATACCCCAAGCAAGGTTGAGAACACAATTTGTATATAGGCATAAGCAGACGCTTCACCGGCTTGTTGGGTTTGCATGGCTTTGGTGAGTCCATACTGGCCAACCTGGGTAAATACACCGACTAAAACCAATAGCAATGTGAGCGATAAACTTGGCATCACGAACTGTGGCCACATCAGCACGGTCGCGACGGGTAGGGCAACCATGGGAAAGTACAAAATAATTACCGAGCTGTCTTCGGTGCGGCTGAGTTTACGCACAATCACATAAGCCATTGAGCTGCCTAATGCCCCCAGAAGCGCAATAATCACGCTAAACGTGGGCAAGGCCTCCGCAATATTACCGTTAAGGTTAGGTTGCACCATCACGTAAAGCCCGATTAAGCAAAGCGCAATACACACCAACGTGGCGCCTTGTAATCGCTCTTTGAGTAACACCAACCCAAGCACAGCAGTAAACACCGGGTGAGTGTATTGCAAAACAGTGGCTTCGGCTAAGGGTAAAGTCGTGACCGCATAATACACACACATCAGCGCGGCTGTACCGAGTACACCACGCAGCAACAGGAGTTGCTTATTGTTACCCCATACCGACAGGCCTTTACGTTTCACATCGGTGTAGCTGATGATGAGCGACACCAGTGCTCGGGCGGCGACAATCTCAAATACCGGGATACCATTGACAGCCACGTATTTCACACAGGCGGACATCAAGGCAAAGCCAAGCGCAGACAGAAGCATAAAGCGGATCCCAACTGGGATCGCAGAGAAAGAGAAGGCAGGCATAATCATACAAACTTAAACAACAGGGCGACTATGATAACGCGTCTCGGTGCGCTTTGCTTGATGATTCGATAAATAAACGCGCGTCAGCGATTGCCGCGCGTTGTCGTTGTTTAAACTGCCGAGGCATGCGGCGACGGAGTGATTTAATCGGTGTTTAAGTAATGTCGCGCTATGGCCAAAGTTGGGTTAGCGAGCTTAGCAATACATCGCTCGCGCCTTGCTGGCCCAAATAGTCGAGCACAACCGGAACAAACTGCTTTAACGTGGCTGCGTCGATACCAAGTTTTTCTGCTGCACGATACACATCACCCATTGAACCGATGCCACCCTCACTCGCATTGTCTCCGAGTAGTGACGAAAGCGACGATAAATCAGGGCGTAAACTTGCAAGCTCTTGTTGATCGCTGCCGGTGAGGCCATTCGCTGCCATGGCGAGTAAGGCCCCGGCGCCACCTGTTGCTTGAGCGGGGCTCACATCCACTTGTTCAGTGATCGATTTAACGAGCGGAGATTGGCTTACCTCATCACCGGCAAATTGGGTTGCCATTTGCGTCATCACATCAGTGGTTTTATCGCCCTGGCCGAAAAGGGCATAGCTCGGTGTGGTAAGAAGAAGACTGGAAAGCGTTAACAGTGTGGCCGCGTATTTCATGATCCCTCGCTTGTTATAAAGAATAAGCACGTTACTCTAAGTATAGCGGGACTTGCCGCTGAATGGAAGCCAATCAGCGGCAAATTCAGGCTCAGTCTTATGATCAAGCCACCGCACGTACTTTTTCTAAGTGGGCGAGGTACTCATCGTAACTGCCGTTAAAGTGGATCAATTGCTGGTCTTTGATCTCAATGATATCGGTCGCCAATGAGGAAACAAATTCACGGTCGTGGCTGACAAAAATCAAAGTGCCTGGGAATTGCTCTAGGCCTTTATTGAGTGATTCGATGGCTTCCATATCCATGTGGTTGGTGGGTTCATCCATCACAATCACATTGATATCTTGCATCATCAGCTTGCCGAACATCAGGCGGTTTTTCTCGCCCCCTGAGCAGCTTTTCGCTTTTTTGTTCACATCATCTGCTGAGAACAACAAGCGACCCAAAATGCCACGAACAATCAAATCATCGTGCTTGGCCGTACGCCATTGCGACATCCACTCAAACACGGTGAGATCGTTATCAAACTCGGCACTGTTATCTTGCGCACAGTAACCAATGGATGCGTTTTCTGACCATTTAATTGTGCCTTCGCTTTGCGCAAGCTCGCCCACTAAACAACGCAACAGGGTGGTTTTACCCACACCATTTTCGCCAATGATCGCCAGGCGCGAGCCTGCTTCAAGCAAAAAGTGACCGTTTTTAAATAAAGCTGTCTCGTCAAAGGTATGGCCAACCTCGCGTAATTCGACCGCTTGGCGATGGAGCTTTTTGCTTTCGGTAAATTGAATGTAAGGGTGCACGCGACTGGACGCTTTGACTTCATCAAGCTGGATCTTTTCCATGCGTTTGGCGCGTGAACTGGCTTGCTTAGCTTTAGAGGCATTGGCACCAAAGCGATTCACGAAGTCTTGCAGCTCACTAAGCTCCGCTTCTTTTTTCGCGTTGCTCGACAACAGTTGCTCGCGTGCCAAGCTAGATGCGGCGACAAAGTCATCGTAGTTGCCTGGATATACACGTAGCTCGCCAAAGTCGATATCGGCCATGTGGGTGCACGTGGCGTTCAAGAAGTGACGATCGTGAGAAATGATAATCATGGTGCACTGGCGCTGTTGCAGCTCACCGGCCAACCAGTTGATGGTATGAATATCCAAGTTGTTGGTTGGCTCATCCAACAGCAAAATATCAGGATTCGCAAACAAAGCCTGGGCAAGCAGCACCCGTAATTTCCAACCCGGTGCCACTTGCGACATCAGCCAAAGTGCAGCTCTTCTTCAATCCCCGCTTGCAGCAGAATATCGCCAGCACGGCTCTCGGCGGTATAACCGTCCATTTCCGCGAACTGGCTTTCTAGTTCTGCGACGGCCATGCCATCTTCTTCGCTCATTTCCGGCAAAGAATAAATACGCTCACGCTCTTGTTTGATTTCCCACAGCTTGCGATCGCCCATCATCACCGCATCAATCACTGAGTATTGCTCATAGGCAAATTGATCTTGGCTAAGCTCGCCCAAGGTTTGTCCTGGCGTGATGGACACATTGCCTGCGGTAGGCGTGAGCGCGCCACTCATGATTTTCATCAAGGTGGACTTGCCACAGCCGTTGGCTCCGATCAATCCGTAGCGGTTACCGTTACCAAATTTGGCAGAGATGTTTTCGAATAGCGGCTCGGCACCAAACTGCATGGTGATATTGGCGATTGAAATCAAAAGACGTTCCTAGCGAATGTGCTCAACCAGGGCGTGTAGTCATGCCAACAAAGCATCTGACTCACGGCCAAGCGAGAGGGTGTAAAGATAAATATGACTGAGCGCGCATTGTACAGAAGTGTGATGGAATTAACAGATTAACCTGAAAAAACCAAGGCCAATATCGCTGGCCTTGGGGACACGGATTACAAATACCGCCCTTGAATATACTCGCGGAAGTGGGCGGGGTTGAGGGTTTCGCCGGTGGCATCCTTGAGTATGTTGTCGGTTGAGGTGGTGCTGGCGCGTTGCCAGATATGTTGAGACAACCAATCAAAAATCGGTGAGACATTGCCGCTGGCGATAATGCCATCCACATCCATTTGCTGGCGCATTGCTTGCATCAATTGCGCGGCATACAGGGCACCCAAGGTATAGGTGGGGAAGTAGCCAAAGCTGCCATCGGTCCAGTGAATGTCTTGCATGCAGCCGCTTTTATAGTTGCCGGCGGTGCTGAGGCCAAGGTATTGCTGCATGGCGTTGTCCCAACGCTCAGGAATATGATCAACTTCCATGTTGCCACTGATCAGATCGCGCTCGATGTCATAGCGCAGCATGATGTGTGCTGGATAGGTGACCTCGTCGGCATCGACACGAATATAACCGGGCGCGACTTGAGTTAACACGCGGTGGAAATTCTCGACATGAAAGGCGGGATCGTTTTGGCGGTTAAAGGCAGATTTAGCACGCTGACAAATTAAGGTAGCAAATGCTTCACTGCGGGCCAGCTGCATTTCAAAAAACAGGCTTTGGCTTTCGTGCACGCCCATCGAGCGCGCTTGGCCCACGGGTAAGCCTGCCAGGTCCTTAGGCAACCCTTGTTCATAGCGCGCATGGCCGGTTTCGTGGATCACGCCCATTAATGCCGAGGTAAAATCTTGCTCGTCGTAGCGGGTGGTAATGCGCACATCAGTGGGCACGCCGCCACAAAATGGGTGGGTGCTGACATCCAGACGACCCTGTGCAAAGTTAAAGCCCAACTGCTGCATCACCTGCTCACCCAAGGCTTTTTGTTGCGCTTGGGTAAATGGCCCTTTGGGCATAAGGGGCGGCTGTTGCGCTTGCTTGTCGACTACCGCCTGGATGGTCTCCGGTAGCCATGCTTTAAGCGCACCAAATACCTCATCGACACGATCAGCGGTCATTCCTGGCTCGTAGAGGTCGAGCAGGGCATCGTAAGGCGCACAACCTTTTTGGTCCGCACGAATATGGGCTTCTTCGCGCGCCAAGGCCACCACTTCTTTTAAATTTTTGGCGAAGCTGTCCAATCGTTATCTTGACGTTGTTGGCGCCAAGCATGCTCGCATTTGGCACCCGCTAAAGATTTGGCTTTGACCAAGGTGTCAGGCAATACGCTGGCCTGCTGCCACTCGCGCTTCATCTCTGCCACGCTCGCTTTTTGCGTCGGTGTCAGTTGCTCCAATTTATCGTCCAGCTCTGCTAACCAGTCACTAAGCTCAGGTTGGGTGCTTTGTTGATGGCAATAAAGCGCGAGCTCTGCCATCGCGTCGGCACGGGCTTGATTCCCTCCATCTGGCATCATGGTGGCTTGATCCCAACCGCAGATTGCGGCAAGGTGCTGAAAATGTGACAGCCGTTTGAAGTGGGCTTCGAGCTTATTGAGTGGTTCCATGATGACTTCCTTGTTAACAACATTGCCGGATATTCTGGCAATTTGTATGAAAAAAGCAAGGCAGCCACTACCGTTCTGTCAGGTTATGCAATAAAGGAGTTTGCAACGTCATGTATCTATTTGGATACGGGAGTTTAATGAATCCGGCGTCACGGGCGCTGACCGGTGAATCTGGATGGACGTGCCCGGTTACCGTGACCGGGCTAAGTCGTCATTGGAGCAATGTCAGTGAGGCGTTTATTTCGCCTTTGGTGGTGTTACAAGGTGAAGGTCAATGTAATGGGGTGCTGGTCAGCATCGATCCACAGTCATTGCCCGACTTTGATCGCCGAGAGGCAGGCTATCAGCGGTTACAGTTAGCTGAATCAAACATCACTCTGCCCGAAGAGGTGACGCTTGATGGCCCCGTGTACGTATATGTTGCCGATACGCAGCGTACCCCAGACGTAGACAAGCCGATTGCCCAATCCTATGTCGATACGGTCGTGGCAGGCTGTTTACGCTACTCAACGGATTTTGCCCGCGCGTTTTTAACCACCACTCAGGGATGGGAAGGCGCTTATCATAACGATCGCGCCGAGCCAAGGTATCCACGGGTGGCAGGAGTGAGCGATCAAGATAGAGTAGACATCGATCGGTTGATGCAGGCGCACTTGACCGCTTTTACAGCGCGCGGTTAATCAGTCATTGATTGTTCATGACAAGAAAAGGCCACCGACAATGCGGTGGCCTTTGCGTATTTATATTTGCATATTTATATGATGCGATCGTCGATGTGATTAATTCACTTCCACATAAACGAACTCTGGCGAAGTGACTTCCACGCGGCGGTTTTTCGCACGACCGTCGGCAGTCTCGTTAGTGGCGGTTGGCGCGGACTCGCCTTTGCCCATCACGGTTAAGCGCTCAGCCGCAATGCCCGCGTCTAAGAAGACATCCGCAACGACTTGTGCACGCTCTTCAGAGAGTGTTTGGTTATAAGCAGCAGGCCCTTGGCTGTCGGTATGACCCACAATCGTCGCTGTGGCTTCTTCATGCTTAAGCAACCGGTCAACTAATGGCTGCAAGGAGGCAACTGCTTGCTCAGATAACGTTGCTTTATCAAAGCCGAACATTTCGGTTTCGCCGGCCTCTGAGAGCACAATTGATTGCGGCTCGGCAACCGGCTCTGGCTCTTGAACGGGCTCTGGCTCTGCCATAACTGGCTCTTCAACCATTGCTTCAGTCATTGGCTCACTGGCGGTGCGGCCAAAGTGATAGGTCATCCCGACGGTGACGAGGTTATTATCAACGCTTGAGAAATTGCCATCATCCATATCATTGATGTGTTGGTATTCTAGGCGAAGGTTGAGTTTATCGGTGGCTTGGTGATCAACACCGATCGCGCCCATCAACGACACATCGTCGCGATCACCGGCATTGCTGTTAAAGTTCCACATCGCGCCGCCCACTTTCCCGTACAGTGCGGTATCGGGTTTAACGTGATACGACAATTTGGGGGCAAGCGTCAGCGCGGTGAGATCGCCTGATGCTTTAAAGGTATCGAATTCAGTGTCAAAGCGACCTAAATAATCATAGGTGCCTTCAAGCGCAAACCAGTCATTGAAATCATAACCAGTAATGATACCTGCCCCGAGCTCTTGATCACCACAGTCGGTGTCAGACACACAGCTATCTTCTAAAAACGACGGCCCAATACGACCTCCCATGTAAAGACCACTGTCTTGCTGTGCATAAGCTGCGGGTGCGACGGCCAGTAAGAGGCCGAGACCTGTCACGATTTTTTTCATGCCACTCTCCTAATTAAGGATATGAAGTATCTTATTTTACGCATTGTGAATGCTTGTTATTTAGTCACCTTAGACCATGCGATCGCAACTGCCAGCGAGTTGGGCAGACGGAACATAGATAATGTGACGTGGATCCAAGGCTACACCTGAGAGGCGTGTCACACAATAGGCGACAAGCGATTTGACCATGATTTGACGTGTTTAACACAAGTGTCTTATTGGTGGGAAAATACTGACAGAGGCCGGACAAATCGCCGGCCGTTTTCACGTGATAAGAGAGTATTAAAGGGGCGTTGGTTATTACAGAGTTGTGGTTATGATTTTGTGTTACCTGTTAGGCGCTTTTGTGGGCCTTGACCGCTCACAGGGCGACTAACTGAAATTTCGCGGCCCTTTTTCATGCCACGTTCGTAGTCATCGGTCATTGCCGCCATGGCGTCTTTGAGTTGCTGCTTAAATGTCTCTCGGTCAATGTTGGCGAACTCTTTATCAATATAGCTTTTGATCTTATCGTCGCTGTCTCGGGCATCAAGCTGTGGCAATTTGTCGAGCGCCCCCTCAAGCCAGCCGGTCGTGAAAGACTGAACACGACGGGTGACTTGTTGGGTGCTGGTGCCTGAGCCTGCGAAGCTGTTACGAAACTGGCCAATATGTTCATTCATATCGCGATACACCACATCAAATGCAAACGCCGCGAAAATAGCCCGGTCGGCATCACCGATAAATTCAGCCTGCTTGAGCCCTTTGTGGTTGACCAATACACACTCGACGCCAAAGCGACTATTGATGCCGCGGATAATTTTTAAGATCGATTGGTTAATAGACGCTGGCAACAGCTTCTCAGAGCGCGTTTTACCCATACTGATGAAGTCAATGTCGTCCTGATCGAGACCATGCTTCCGCATCAGCCGCTCGGCCATTTTAATCGCTTGCGCCGCCTCGTTGACATTGGCGGAATTGCTGAGCTCTAGACATTTAGCAATTTTTTTGAGCGCTTTGCTTTTCGGATCTGACATTCATACTTCCCGATAACGAACAAACGCGCATTGTATCGCGTCCGCAAGCGACAACAAAGGCGAGATTATAATGGGCGTCTCGGCGGAGCACGTTGTTTGGCGGTCATGTGTGTAAAAAGAGGGCCAAAACTGTTTATCTATACAGTAATTAGCCACGTTTGTTACACTGTCCTTATCATTCACACGATCCATATCGATAACGCCTGTGACTTCATCGACTGCGCCCTATATGCAGCAAGGGTTTGTGATCACGCGCCAGCAGCGTGATTGGGGCCATACCTCAACCATTGTTTTATGGCTTTCCACGCCAGAAGGCCCGATCAAACTCTGTATTGACGATCAGCACAGTGTGTTTTTTGTGCCGTTGGAAGAAAAAGCGCGGGTGGAGGCGCTATTACCTGCTATCGATCCCAATGCCTATTGCAAACCGGTACCGCTAACAACCTTCCAACATACGCCTGTTGCAGCCTGTTATTTCACCAGTGTTAAACGTGCCCGAGAAGGCCAGAAGGTGATAACGGGGGCCGCTATTGCGCTTTATGAAGGGGATTTACGCTTGGCCGATCGTTATCTGATGGAGCGCTATATTTGTGGCAGCTTGTTGTTTACCGGTCAGGCCCGTCAACGTCAGGGCTACCTAGAAGTAACGCAAGGCAAAGCGAAGCAAGCAGACTATACGCCCACGCTTCATCATGTCTCGTTGGATATCGAGTGTTCACAAAAAGGTCAGCTTTATTCGGTGGGGTTAGACAGTGAAAAAGACAGTCGCGTGATCATGGTCGGTGCGCCTCAGAACGATGCCCCGGCGTGGATAGAGTGGGTGGATAACGAAGAGGCTTTATTGGTCGCCCTGGAGCGTTGGTTCGCACAATACGATCCCGACGTAGTGGTGGGCTGGAATGTGATTGATTTTGACTTTCGCCTATTGGTTAAACGCGCGCAACGCTACCAGCGTGATTTACGCCTTGGTCGCGGCGGGGAACGCGCTTTTTGGCGTGATGGTGGTAGCAATAAGCCGGGCTTTATCAGTTTAGCCGGGCGGGTGGTGATTGATGGGATTGATGCGCTAAAAACCGCGACGTATGGGTTCCGATCTTGGGCGCTAGAGGCGGTTGCACAAACGTTATTAGGCGAGGGGAAAGCGATTGATGATCCGCATGATCGTATGGCCTCGATTAATCGCATGTTTCATCAGGATAAAATCGCGCTTGCGACTTATAATTTACAAGATTGCCGTTTGGTAAACCGAATCTTTGATCACACTCACTTACTCGACTTTTTAATCGAGCGCTCGCGCTTAACCGGGGTAGAGCTCGATCGCGTGGGCGGCTCGGTAGCGGCATTCACTAACTTGTTTTTACCGCGTTTGCATCGTTCCGGTTATGTCGCGCCTAATCTAGCTAGCGAAGGGTGGATCGCGAGCCCTGGTGGTTATGTGATGGACTCCAAACCCGGCTTATATCACTCAGTGCTGGTGTTGGATTTTAAATCGCTGTATCCCTCGATTATTCGTACCTTTCTTATTGATCCGCTTGGACTCATAGAGGGGTTAAAAGCACAAGAGGCCGGTCAGGAAGCCGACACGGTTCCTGGGTTTCGAGGCGGTGTTTTTCATCGAGAAAAGCACTACTTACCGGCATTGATTGATGAGTTGTGGCAAGCGCGTGATCGGGCGAAAAAAGCCGGTGAAAAAGCGTTTTCGCAGGCAATTAAAATTATCATGAATTCCTTCTATGGCGTGTTGGGCTCATCGGGGTGCCGTTTTTTTGATCATCGCTTGGCATCATCGATTACCATGCGCGGCCATGAGATTATGAAGACCACTCGTGAGTTGATTGGAGCACAAGGCTTTGAGGTGATCTACGGTGACACAGACTCTACCTTTGTGTCATTGGGGGGAGAAAAAGCAAGCGAGGACGCCGATGCCATCGGGCGAAAGCTTGTTAGCCATGTGAATCAGTGGTGGTCTCAGCACTTGCAGGAAACCTATGGTCTCGAATCCTTGCTGGAAATTGAATACGAAACCCATTATCAACGCTTTTTAATGCCCACCATTCGTGGGCAAGAAACCGGAAGTAAAAAGCGTTATGCAGGACGAATCGTTAATCCTGATACCGGTGAGTCACATTTGGTCTTTAAAGGGTTGGAAACGGTAAGAACGGATTGGACACCATTGGCGCAACAGTTCCAGCAACAGCTTTATCAACGTGTGTTTGATGGTGATGATGTCGATGCTTTTATTCGCGATGTGGTCGCCTGTACGCAACAAGGGGAGCGTGATGCTGAGCTGGTGTATCGTAAACGGTTACGACGCCCGATTGCGGAGTATCAGAAAAATGTGCCACCGCACGTGCGTGCCGCGCGGCTGGCTGACAGTGAAAATCAAAAACGTGGCCGCCCTGAACAGTACCAACGGGGGGGATGGATTGAGTATGTGATCACGGTTAATGGGCCTGAGCCGTGTATGTATCGGCGTAGCCCGATGGATTATCAACATTATATTGATAAACAGCTTAAACCGATTGCTGATGGCATCCTGCCGTTTATTGGTAAAGAGTTCGACACCTTGGCGCTACCGCAATTGGGGTTGTTCTAAGCACGCTTGATCGTTTGTCTTGTTCGGGCAGTTTTTAACGCGCGACTTGCAATTGTGTCTGCCACCCGCTTGAATGAAAGAATCAGCAGGGAGGATGACGTGGAACAGCTCGATTTCTTCGAGGTGCCGAGTCCGTGCAAAGGCATCTGTCAGGTCAATAACAAAGGTTACTGCAAAGGATGCTTTCGCAGTCGCGATGAGCGCTTTTATTGGTATGACTTTACCAACGAGCAAAAGCGCAATGTGGTTCGCTTATGCCACCAGCGTTATTTGCGCATTATGCGTGCCAAACGCCAACAGACACAGGAAACCGCCTTAGAGCCGGAAACTCTTCCACATCAGCCTTCGCTGTTTGATGACAGCTAACATCCCAGCGAATACTTCGGCCGGAGTGCTTGGTACGCAAAGCGTGCTACTTATAATGTTTAAACACAAAAAAGGCGCCCCTGAGGACGCCTGATCTCATTCCATCTTTATCGACACAGCGATTAGATGCGGATGAAGTCCATGTGTTCAACTTTTGGCTTGAACGGGTGACGTTGGATGTCTTGTGGCTTCACTTTTACTTCTTGGCCATCAATAACCAGGATGATGCCTTCGTAGAATTCAGGCTTATCCATTTGGTTAACCACAACAGGGTGGTTCAGTGCGATAGATACAGGCTCTTGGTTGCCACCGTAAACAATCGCAGGGAATTTTTTCTGATGACGTAGGCGGCGGCTCGCACCTTTACCCTTTTCTGTACGTACTTCAGCTTCGAATTTAAACATAATTAATAACTCTCTTTAGAGTGAAAAAATAGCACTGAGCGTAGCGACCTAACTCAGTACCCAAAAACGAGCGCGGATAGTAGCACTGGTTGCGCGCGAAAACAAGCGTCATCGGTGCGCAGAAGGCCTGCTTGCGCGTGTTAGTCGGCTTCTGCAAAGGCTTGCCCACGACTTTGTGCCAACATCGCCTGCAATCTGTCTTGGCTAATAAAACTATCGACATCAAAGATCTTCTGGCGCAGATGCCAAAAACGGCCTTGTTTGCGTGCAATGACAAAATCAGGCGGACGAAATCGATGTTGTGACGCTGTCACTTTAGTGGGCGCGGTATCGGTGAAGGGACGATGGCGATCGACTAAATGTGGGCGAACAAACCGTGCTAAAAAGTCGTGTTTCTGTTTCTTGGTCGCAAGTGGCCAGACTTCATGTAAATCGTTGCCATCGTTGGTGTGATAGGTCACTTTTAACTGCGGTTTTTGGTAGCGGTTTTTGCCCGCTGTGAGGGTCATATCGACACACGCCACCACAAGTGCGTCTTTGAGTTTGAGTGCCTCACGCAGTTTTTTATCTGGATCGATTAACGGTGCGTCGCATTGGTGGCAGCGGCGGGCGGCAATATCGTTATCGGCGCCGCATTCATCGCAAAATTTAGCGCGAAACCGATAGCCGCAGATTTCACGCTCCCCGGTCTCGTCTTCAAAATACCCTTGGCATTGGCGACCGTAATGCTCAAGTAAAAAGCCATTGTCATCCAGTTTGCCCCAAAAGCTATTGTTAAACCCGCACGCAGGGCAAGGAATAGTGACTAACTCGCTGTCGCTATCGGGTTTAGGCATACCAATTTCGGGCTGATACAGGTCGTAAACATTGCCGGCATAATCAAGGATAAGACAGTCTTTTTTTCCGGGCGCTAATCGCAATCCACGACCGGCTATTTGCTGATAAAGGCTCACTGATTCCGTGGGACGTAATATTGCAATCAAGTCCACATGAGGGGCATCAAACCCCGTGGTGAGAACGGAGACATTGACCAAGTATTTCAGTGCTTTTCGTTTAAACGCCTCTATAAGACGATCTCGTTCAAGACCAGGGGTGTCGCCGATGATCAGCGCGGCGCTGTCTTTAGGAAGATAGGTGATGATTTCTTTGGCATGGTTGACGGTTCGCAGCGAAAATCATCAACCCTTGGCGCGGGCGCGCATACTCAAGGATTTGTTCGACAATTTGCGGGGTGGCACGCGGGGCATTGGCGACGACCTTATCGAGATCCGCGTCACGGTAGTAGCCGCTGGCTGTGCGTGAGACTTGTGAAAAATCATAGCTAAGAAGCGGTGCATCCAAAACATGGGCCGGGGTTAAAAACCCTTCATCCAAAAGATGGCTAATGGGCAGTTCGAAGACGCAATCGCGAAAAAAACGGGTGTCAGTGGTGCGGGCTTTACCACTAGTGTGGTACTGATAAATCCAACCTTGTCCTAACCGATATGGCGTAGCGGTTAACCCGAGTACTTTTAGACCGGGATTGACATGTTGTAGGTGCTGAATAACACGACGATAACTGCTGTCTTCGTTGTCAGGAACGCGGTGGCACTCGTCGATCACCAGCAGCGAGAATTGGTCGGCAAAGGCGTCGAGGTTGCGTACGACCGATTGTACCGAGGCGAACACGACCTTTTCATTTGATTCCTTACGTCCTAAACCAGCGGAGAAAATACCGCCGGTGAGCCCATAGCCTTCATACTTGGCGTGGTTCTGCTCGACAAGCTCTTTAACATGCGCCAAGACCAGAACTCGGCCTTTGGCAATACGCGCTAATTCAGCGATCACCAAACTTT
The DNA here is from genome assembly GCA_000565345.1 of Salinivibrio costicola subsp. costicola ATCC 33508 = LMG 11651. Taxonomy (GTDB): domain Bacteria; phylum Pseudomonadota; class Gammaproteobacteria; order Enterobacterales; family Vibrionaceae; genus Salinivibrio; species Salinivibrio costicola. Next base: position 15,449 of record AQOF01000055.1, read on the forward strand.
TCCCGGCGCCCGTGGGTAGCACGGCAACGGCAGGCGATGTATGACGGCGAAAATAGTGCAGGACGGCTTTAACAGCGTCAGACTGGTACGGACGTAAGGTATACATAATCAAAAAACGGCCTAAGTGAGGCCGTTTAGTTTACTGACTTGTTCGCTCAGGTACAGACTATTTATACCCAACCGATAAATTTATCCCTAACCGATAAATCACGGTCCATTATAGCCGTTTCGTGAAAATACAATGCTGACGGCGTGGTTGGTAATCAAACTGCTCGTAAAACAGGCGAGCGCCTTTGTTACCAATGTTCATTTCTAAAATCACGGCCACACACTGCCTTGTTTTGGCTTGCTTTTCTACCTCAGGGATCACTTGCGAACCCACGCCTTGACGGCGCCAGGTTTGCTGAATGAAAAACTGATCGATCACACCGACGCTGCCGCCATTTTCGACACTAAAACTATAGGCTAAGACGATAAACCCGATCGTATCCGTTCTTCTTTCGTGCTCAACATCAATCAGAAATACATCGCCACGCTCGGGTTGTGACAATAGTGTGTTAAAGGTAGAAACCACCGGCTCGCGATCAAACGGCAAGGCCTCATGCTCATGTTGTTCGCGCGAGAGTGTGAGTAAGGTTTCCAGGGTATCGACGTCAGGGCGGCGAAGAGAGACAATCATGGTGTTTCCTTTTTATCACTGATTGGTCAAGACGACCGTATCATACTCGCCAAGTCGGTAGGCTCAATCTCGGTGCGTTTTTCGATTAGCACGATGTGACAGACTCGGCGTCTCAACAAAAAGCGTTTGGTAGTGCTTGTATGACTAACGCATGTCACCGACAATGAGAGTGAGTGTATCTTATTGCTTTCAGTTTTGCCGCCAAATCTAGTAAAACTTGATCTGTGTCTTCGTGGCGATGTGACGTATAATCGCCGCAAACATAGGTGTAATGAATGGTAATATGCGGATAGATAAATTTTTATGTGAAACCCTAGGGGTAACACGAAAGCAAGCTGGCCGAGTGCTGAAAAGTGAAAGCGTCACCATCGATGGTGAGATCGTAAAATCTGGCGCCATCAAAGTCGGTAAAACCGCGGATGTGCAATTTGAGGGACGATCGTTAACCTTGTCTGGCCCACGCTACTTTATGATGCATAAACCTGCGGGCGTGGTGTGTTCACACGAAGATGCCTTTAATCCCACGATATTTGTTTTGCTCGATGAAGTGAACGCAGAAAAGCTGCATATAGCGGGTCGCCTGGATGCAGACACAACAGGCTTATTGTTACTGACCGACGACGGCCAATGGTCTCACCGTATCACGTCACCCAAGCATCAGTGTACAAAAACGTACCGGGTGTGGTTAGCCGATCCGATCAGTGCAGATACGGCGAGTCAGTTTGAGCAGGGTGTGATGTTACGCAGTGAGCAGCAAGCGACATTGCCCGCGAAGCTCGAGCAGGTGGGTGAGTATGAAGCCTTATTGACGATTCAAGAGGGTAAATATCACCAAGTGAAACGTATGTTTGCCGCAGTCGGTAACAAAGTAGACGCTTTGCATCGCGAATCTGTGGGTGCGCTTGAGCTCGATGACACGCTCGAGCCTGGCGAATATCGCCCTCTCACCGAATGAAGAAATTGCCTTGTTGGCATAATCTTGTTGGCATAATTAAGTATGACACCTTAGATCCCACCTAGGGCAACGATCGATCCGAAAGCACAGTTCTCGCTGTGCTTTTTCAATGTGAGCGAGGTAATTTTTTAAGCGGGTTTTGAACATTGATTTTAAAGACTGGTGTTAAAGATTGGTGATGAAAAGAAAGACATTCTTTCCCACTACGCAATAATAAATTGTTACACTTTGACCAATCTCACGTTATTTCCCTTTTTCCTGTCTTTTACGTTAAGGAGTGTTATGTCGCAATCATCGGCTGTTACGTCGTCCCCAGCACAGTTAAGTTGGCTGTTAATCCTGGTGCTTGGGGCCATTGCTGCATTGACCCCATTGGCGATCGATATGTATTTGCCCGCCATGCCGGCCATTGCCGCGGATTTAAACGCGCCCAGTAGCGCGGTAAAGTCGACGCTGGTGGCCTATACCGCTGGCTTTGCGATTGGACAGCTTTTCCACGGCCCAATTTCGGACAGTTATGGTCGTAAACCTGTGATGCTTGGTGGCGTTGCGCTCTTTTTTATCTGTGCTGTGGTCAGTGCGATGGCCCAAGATATTGATGTATTAATGATTGCGCGTACTACACAAGGCTTTGCCGGTGCAGCGGCGGCGGTGATCATTCAAGCTTGGTGCGCGATATGTTCGAGCGCGAAGAGTTTGCGCGTACCATGTCGTTTATTACGTTGGTGATGACGATTGCACCTTTGGCAGCGCCAATGATTGGCGGTTATCTGCTGACTTGGTTTGACTGGCGTGCGATTTTTTGGGTCCTGGCAGGATGGGCCTGCTTTGTGACCTTGTGCATTATTTTTCGGATCCCCGAAACGTTACCGCGAGAAAACCGTCCGCCCATGCGGATTGGTGCCTCGTTGCGTAACTATGCCCGTATGCTAAAAACCCCCTTTGCGGTAGGAATGATCTTTTGTTCTGGGTTCTCGTTTGCTGGGATGTTCTCGTTTTTAACCGCGGGCTCGTTCGTCTATATCGACTACTATGGCGTCAGCGCCAGATGTTTGGCTATCTTTTTGCGCTTAATATCGTTTGCTTGATTATGATGACGTTTATCAATGGGCGCTTGGTCCGCAAAATGGGATCACATTGGATGCTGCGGCTCGGGTTGGGTATCCAGCTGGTGGCGGGCATTGCCATTGCTGTTTTTCAATGGTTAGACATGGGGCTTTGGGGCACGGTGATCCCGGTGATGACGTATGTCGGTGTGATTTCAACCATCGGCAGTAATAGTATGGCGTGCTTGCTGGCGTGCTATCCACAAATGGCAGGTACTGCATCATCATTGGCGGGTACCATGCGTTTTGGTATTGGATCCCTAGTCGGTGCAGGCGTTGCCGTGGTCTCTGATGGAACACCTTGGGGGATGATTGGCGCCATCGCGATTTGTGCGATACTCTCTGCCGTTTTCTACTGGACGCTAGCACGTAAAGAACCATGAGTTATGTCATCACCATTCAAACCGTTATGGCTGCGGCCTTCGATGAGTTAGCTGCCGCCATCGATGCTAAAAAAGTGGCTGATGCGCCAGCCGCTCGCGAGGTGTTTTTAGGCCGTTGGGTGGCGCAAGCGATTAAGAAACAGCGTTTTCACCACAGCGTAAAAGCGGATTTGCAACGTTGGACGCAGCGTGCCCGTAGTGCCGGCACTCAAGCCGGATTAGAGGCCGAATTTCGACACATTCAGCAACTCTATACGCAGTGGTTTCCGGTCGATGAGCCGGCAAGCCCGGTCCAGCACGCCCAATTACAACAGATGATTGATAGTGCCCGCGAGGCGGGTTGGATGCTGCACACCCAGACGCCGATTGATCGAAAGGTCAAGATTGTCTCTGAAGGACAGCATTCACTGGTGGTATGTCCTGAGGCAACTCAGGCGGCATTCAATGCAGAAGGGCACTTAGCTCATCCTCTTAGCATTTATGTGCGTGGACCAGAAATTGATGTAATGAATTGGGCGCATCAAGCCAAACTAGCACCCACGAAAGTCACGGCCTATAAGTCGATCGTTAAATATCATGCTGAATATCGACTTTGGCCCGACAATCATGCGGATTGCTTAATGGTGATGCCGCGGCAATCTATGGTGAAAGAATACCGCTGATGAGCATTGAGAAACCGTCTGAGGGCGGTTTTTTCTTGTTTGAAAGCCACGTAAACTAGGCGCGTTGCCTTATCGGTTGGAGTCTGTTGTGAGCGCTGTTTCTCGTCCTTTTTTTGATGTGGTGTTTTTAAAACGCTTACTGTTAATTGCCATTCCCATTGCCCTCCAAACCATGATGTTTTCCAGCCGCAGTTTGGTCGACATCCTGATGGTCGGTCAGTTAAGTGAGGCTGATGTCGCTGCGATTGGGATTGCAGGGAAAGCAATGTTTGTTTCCACCCTGTTAATTTTTGGGGCGATGACCGGTGGCTCTATGTTGGTCGCGCAATACTGGGGCGCGGGCGACAGGCAAGGGTTTCGAGAAAAAATTGCGCTGACCGTGACCCTAACTAATGCCACTGCGGCGTTAAGTGCCTTTGTTTTTTGGGTCTATGCGGACGTCATTATTGGCTTTGCCAGTGATAACCCAACGGTGATTGCCTTGGGGCAAGACTACTTGCAGATCGCGGGGTTATCGCTGTTTTGCTTGGCCAGTGTGTCAGGGCTGGCGGCGGGGCTGCGTGCCATGCATAAACCGGGGATCAGCACTTTTTTTAGTGGCGTGGGGATCAGTGTGAATATCCTACTCAACTGGGTGTTTATCTTTGGTCACTTCGGCGCGCCAGAGCTCGGATCAAAAGGGGCCGCAGTGGCAACGGTTCTCAGTGGTATTGTGGAAGTTGTCGCCTTGTATACCTATTTGTACCGTCGCCAACACCTTGTTGCCTTTTCCCTTGCTGAATGGCGCACGTCGCTCTCACTGGTGGCAGTAAAACGCTTTTTGGCGCTTTCTTTGCCGACTGCGTTTAACTTTTTAATGTGGTCGTCCGGCTTGTTCATTTACCACGCCATTATTGGTCATGTGAACGAAGCAGGGCTAGCCGCGATAGCGGTGATCACTCCGGTTGAGTCGTTATCGCTCTCTTTTCTGATTGGCACAGCCAATGCTGCCGCTGTGTTAGTGGGGAACAATCTGGGTGCTAAACAAACCGATACCGCCTATCATCAAGCATGGCAAGTGGCGGTGTTTAATTTGATTGCAGGCGTCTTTATTGCCGCAGTGATGCTGCTGATTAAACCTTGGGTCTTGGGGTTTTTCCCCGCATTGACTGGTGAAACGGCGCAAATTACTGAATATTTCTATTGGGCAATGTGTGCGCTGATTGTGGTTAAAACCATCCCAATGGCGATGATCGTTGGTGTGCTGCGTGCCGGTGGTGATGTGCGCTACTGTTTGGGGCAAGACTTTGTTGCGCAATGGTTGATCGGTATTCCCGTGGTGCTCGCTGCTGCCGTGGTGTTTGAATGGCCGGTTTATTGGGTCTATGCGTTATTGGCGACAGAAGAAGTCGTTAAATGGGTCGGCTCTGTCATTCGAGTTAAATCGGGCGTATGGCTAAACTATCTTGTCGATGATGCCCGTTGATTGAAAAGAAGACGCAATGGGAAGCTGTCTACCTAGTTTTGCCCTTTTCTCAGCCTCTTAATTGGGGTACATTGCCAAATTAGTCAAACAGTGTGACCTAGTTCTCGTTTATTGCTGTTTTAAAACACTATGAGGGTGTGCATTGGCATGTTAGCAATTAAAGCGCTGTGCAAGGGATATCAGGACGGGGGCGATTTTCATCCTGTGCTTCAAGGTGCGGCGATGTCGCTGTCTTCCACCAGCCAGCTTGCGCTGATGGGAGAGAGCGGCTCAGGCAAGAGTACCTTACTGAACTTAATTGCTGGGTTGGATAAACCCGACAGCGGTGAGATCTGGCTGGATGATACCCCTTTACACGCGTTAACCGAACGAGCGCGTACTCAGTTCCGTCGTCAGAACATTGGTCTTATCTTTCAGCAGTTCAACTTGCTTCCTACGCTATCGATTGCCGACAACATCCGCTTTTGTCGCCAGTTAAAAGGGCTCAAAGACGATGCGAATTTGTGGCGGCAAATTGTCTCTCAGCTTGATTTAATGCCGCTATTAAATCGATACCCGGAAGAAGTGTCAGGCGGGCAGCAACAGCGTGCCGCGATCGCCCGTGCTTTATACATGGCCCCCAAATTATTGTTGGCCGACGAACCCACCGGTAGCTTGGACGAGCGCAACGCGGATGCGGTCATGCGTTTGCTAACCACGTTGACACGTCAGCAAGGCTCGAGCCTTTTATTGGTCACGCACAGTGATACGGTTGCCAGCTACTTACAGGGCAGCATTGGGCTGCAAGGAGGCGTGCTCAGTGTTCGGGCCCGTCGCTAATGCACTATGGGGGCACTATCGCCGCCATCCTTTTCAGATTTTGCTGGTATGGCTAGGGCTAACCCTTGGGGTCGCTCTGCTTGTTGGCGTGTTATCGATTAACCAACACGCCCAGCAAAGCTATCGGGAAGGCGCCAAGCTGTTTAGTAATCCTTACCCGTTTAGTATTCATCATACCCAGCGGACCCAACGTGTGCCGCAGGCGTTTTATATTGATTTACGCCGGGCAGGCTTAACGCAGTGTGTTCCTGTTGATCGCTTGCAAGTCGTGACACCGTCACTTGATGATCTCAATCTTATGGGCGTTGATACCATTGCCATGTTGCCGCTGTTAGCTGAACGTGGCGGTGATAAAGGGCGTGCAAACAAGGGGATATCACCGGTCAATGCAATCACGCCGCCTTATCCGGTTTATGTTGGTGAGGCGATGGCGAACCATAAAGGCTGGAAAGATGGGCAAATGATTGATCTGCTTGATTATCCAGCTATTGGCCCCTTGCGAGTACTCGACAACGATGCCTGAGTATGGGGACGTATTTAGTTGCCGATATGGCGTTGCTACGTACCTTGTCCTCACACGCCGGTATCGCCGACATCCTGTGTGGGTCTTTAACGCAAGCGGAGCGCCAGCAGATTCGCAATGTGTTACCACCTGCACTGACATTGACCAAAACACAGGCCACACAGTTAGGGCCGCTCACCCGTGCTTTCCATCTTAATTTACTTGCCATGGGATTACTGGCTTCTGTGGTGGGCCTGTTTATTTTCTATCAAGCGATTTCGCTTTCAATGACACAACGGCAACCGCTGGTGGGGGCGCTACGCCAACTCGGTGTTGATGGACGTCAACTCTCTGGGGTTATGCTTGCTGAGATTCTCGTATGGGTTGTGCTTGGCGTGATGAGTGGCAATGTGCTGGGCTTGATGCTAGCCAATCAATTACTCCCTGCCGTCGCTACCACCTTGTCTGACTTGTATGGCGCTGATATTGACTTGGTGATGCATTGGCAATGGCAATGGGGATTGGCGAGTCTGTTGCTCGCGATCTTAGGGGCGATGATGGCATCAGCCTGGCCGCTGGTGCGCTTACTTAACACATCGCCGGGGCGCTTATCCCAAAGAATGACATTAATTCGAGGGACACACCAAGAGTATGCGGTGCAAGCGATCATCGCGATACTATTGGGCGTAACAGCTTGGGGCGTGTCTTACTGGGAAAGTAGCCAATGGCAAGGCTTTACGCTGATCGCATTAACCATGTTAAGTGCCGCCCTAGCGTTGCCCTATGCCTGTGGCTGGTTGTTTCATACCTTGGCGCGCGGCTATGCGGGCGCACGTTGGCGTTGGTTCTTTACCGATGCGGCGGCCAGTTTAAGCTACCGAGGTGTCGCCGCGATGGCCTTTATGCTTGCTGTTTCTGCGCATATAGGTATGGAAACCATGGTGGGGAGCTTTCGCACCAGCACCGAAACTTGGCTGCAGCAACGGTTAGCCGCGGATGTGTATGTTCGACCCGGCAATGCTTTGCTACCCAGAATCGAATCCTGGCTTGAGCAACAAGAAGACGTGTCGCAATTTTGGGCCACTTATCGACGTGAGTTGGTCGCGCCCCAAGGGCGCCTTGAGGTGTTATCGGTTGGTGATCGAGCGCTAGAAAAGCAATCGTTAGCCGTCAAATCGGCCCAACCCCAATATTGGTCGCAATTACACCAGCAACGTGCGGTGCTTTTAAGTGAATCACTCGCCGCTAAATTTGACGTAAGTGTCGGTGAAATGGTTAATCTGCCCGCACCGATGGGCGAACGCTGGCACGTGGCAGGGATCTATTACGATTACGGTAATCCATACGGACAGTTGGTGGTTTCAACGCATAGTGAGGCGGGCGAATGGCTAGCACAAGGACGCCCATCGTTGGCGGTGGTACTTGATAAAGAAGCTCCAAGTGATCATTTTGTTGATCAAATGAATACACGGTTTAGCCTGAGCAATGGTCAGGTGCAAAATCAAGCCGACATTATGCGTTATGCCATGCGCATTTTTGATCGAACGTTTACTGTCACCGAAAGCTTGTGTGTGTTGATGTTGATCGTGGCGATTAGCGGCTTGTTTTTCGCAACGTTAGCCACGGAGCTATCGCGGCAACGCCAGTACAGCTTGTTGCGTTATTTGGGCCTATCAGGGCGAGAGCTCATTGCTCTTGGGGGCGGGCAAGTTGGTGATCCTTGGGTTAGTCAGTGCCTTATCGCGATCCCGCTTGGCTTGGTGTTAGCGAGCATGTTAATTCATGTTGTTCTCAAAGCGTCCTTTGGTTGGACAATGACTATGAATTTTTTCCCAATGACGTATGCAACGACCATTAGCCTTTCAATGCTCGCCTTGATGGTGGCCGGGGCGTGGCCGGTTTACCGTATGCTTAAGCGGACAGCCGCCGCGTCGTTACGTGATGCGCAATAGGAGAGTCGCCGTGAGATCAAGTCAGCGAAAGTTAAGCCTATTGGCCGTGTAGTGTTTGGCTTAATCGGAGTGATGGTGTTGGGGGTCTTGATTGGGTTGGGAAAACAGTCTTCATCGTCGACCGACTTAGCGGATGGCTTTGATGTGTTTGGCCAACAAGATGGCTTTGCCGCTGTTACGCCTGATTATACACCTCTTTATCCGCAGGATATGGCCTCTCATCCTGCATTTGCCACAGAATGGTGGTATTTGACAGCCACACTGACGGATAATGCGGGACAAGAATACGGTGTGCAATGGACCCTATTTCGCCGTGCGCTGAGTTCTCACCACCAAACAGGATGGGCAAACCAGCAGCTTTATATGGCGCATGTTGCTATTACGCGTGCCGATCAACAGTGGGAAGCCGAGCGTTTTGCCCGTGGTGGTATTGGTCAGACTGGCGTGACACTGTCACCATTTCAGGCTTGGCTGGATGATTGGCAATGGCAGGGGGGCGATCAACCTTTACCGGCGCAAGTCCGTGCATCATGGTCCGATAAGGATGCAACATTGGGGTTCGCACTCCAGGTGGCTGACGGTGGCTTGCGCGTGAAACACGGCGAGCAAGGATACAGTATTCGCCATGCCAATGAGCCGTCAGCGTCTTATTACTTTTCTCTGCCACAATTGACCATTGAAGGTCAGCTTATCATCGACGGTGAGACAATACCGTTTCGGGAAAAGGGTGGTTCGATAAAGAATGGTCTAGCGGTGCGATGGTATCGGATCAAAGCGGATGGGATTGGTTCGGGCTTAATTTAGACGATGGTCGCGCGTTAATGGTCACCCAAATCCGAGGCAGTCAGCCCTTTATGTTTGGCTCATTAACGTATCCAAATGGGCGCATTGTGGCCTTAGCGCAATCGGATATTCGGATGCTACCTATTAGCCATGCCAAAATGCGCGAGGGGATCAGTTTGCCGATAGCCTGGCAGATACAAGTACCAGACGAAGGGATTAACATCACTACGCAGCCACTCAATGCGCAAAGTTGGATGGCGCTGAGTGTGCCGTATTGGGAAGGGCCAGTGCGCGTGCAAGGAAGCGCAACAGGCCGCGGGTTTATGGAAGCGACGGGCTATTAATTGAGGCCAACCCAGGCCTGGGTTTGATGTGGACGCCATATTGGCTGACGCTCGACGGTAATCACGCCAGGCTGGTTATCGCCTTGAGCGGCAGACACCGCAAGGCTTAAGGCAGCATCACTGATCGCTTCAAATTGCTGCGGCAAAGACTGCACACCAAAAGGCAGAAAGTCTAAAATACGGCTATCACCAAAAGTGGCGAAATACAGGGCTGTGGGGGCGATACCGGTCTGACGAATCGCATCCAGCACACCCTCGCAAAGGGTAAACGATGTCGTTAAAAGCGCATCGGGTAAATCCCCAGCGTCTATCCATTCGGTCATTAATCGCTGTCCTTCTGAACGGCTAAAGGCATTGCCATAGCGTACTTGTCCCTCGACGTGCTGTGCGTGTAATGCCTGAAAAAAACCTTGCTCACGATCTTGAGATATCGCCAAAGCCGGTACTGCACCGATTAACCCAGCTTGATAGACATCGGTTGGGCTGATCAAGCGATCCGTCAGCTGATAAGCCCCTTTCGCATCGTCCGTTAAAACGTTGGCAAATTGTGTGGCATCTAAGCCACGGTCAATCGCGATAATCGGGGTGCCTTGCTGCTGTAGTTTCGGATAAAAGGCATTATCGGCCGGTAAACAAGAGGCCACAATTAAGGCATCAATCTTTCTGGATACTAGCGTCTGTGCAACCGTTTTTTCTCGCTCAGGATCGTCGTCTGATCCCGTAATAATCACCTGATAACCTGATCATGCGCCTTGCGTTCAAAGAGTTTGGCTAACGTTGCATAGCTGGTATTAGCAAGATCCGGAACCACTAAGCCAGTGTTTGGGTCGTGCCTGCTCGTAATGCCGTCGCTGCGCGGTTAGGTTGATAATTATGTTGCTCGACCACCGCCATCACGCGTTGACGTGTTTGCTCGCTGATCCGGTAACGGTCGGCTTTACCATTAATCACATAACTGGCTGTTGTGCGTGACACCCCAGCAAGGCGGGCTATTTCATCTAGCTTCATAAACGAATCCTTAGTGCGCCGATCGTTATTGATGGCTTTGTGAATGCGATCAAAGTTTGCACATACCCGATCAATAATAGGCTTGCATTATAAGCTAAAACGATTCAGCCTTAAAGCTGAAAGGTTTCAGCTTTGGATGTAAATCGCGTCACCATCACACGAATGTTATTTATTGCGTCGTGTTTCGATAATCGTGGCTAGAATGAATCGACAGTAACGATGAGATTCATTTCATCGATAACGCGGGTAATTGCCGCCAAAAGCTGAAACGATTCAGCCAAATGGTATAGCGAAAGACTGTACACAAAAAAACATTATTAGGGTCTGACGTAACGTGAATGAAGACCAATCCCTGATCCCGATATACCGTCATGACAGCGTGGTCTGGCGTGACAAAAACGATTAACCCGTGCATTTGGCACTGACCCTTTGCACTTGGCATTGACCCTTTGCACTTGGCATTGCCCCTTTGCACTTGGCATTGATATAAGAGGAAAGCCTCATGCTGGCACTTAACGCACAAGATATTCATATGCAGCAACATGCTGCCTCCAAGCAAGACGCGATTAAAGCCATTGCCGGTTTGCTGACGCAAAAAGGACTGGTAGAGGCCGGCTATCAAGACGGCATGTTAGCGCGAGAAGCACAAACCAGTACCTATTTGGGCAGTGGGATTGCCATTCCACACGGCACAACCGATACCCGTGATCAGGTTAAACAAACGGGGGTGCAGGTTTTTCATTTCCCTGATGGTGTGGATTGGGGAGACGGAAATCTTGCTTATGTGGCCATTGGTATTGCCGCTAAGTCTGATGAGCACCTTAGTATTCTACGCCAGTTAACCCGTGTGCTATCTCAAGAGGGCGTTGAGGAAGCATTGCAAAAGGTTGAGCGTGCTGAAGAGGTCGTTGCGATCCTCAATGGTGAAACAACCGGCGCACAAAGCCTAACCTTTAAACCAGAGATGATACTGAGCGGCTTTCCAGCTTCAGACATGACTACCCTCCAAGCGGTGGGAGCCGGCCTGCTCAAAAACCATCATTGTATCAATCACGAGGGCGTGAGCCAGTTAGTGGCAGGCAATCCTATTCATTTGGGTCAAGGGCATTGGCTGCTTGGGGTTAATCAAGGCGTTGAACAAACAGGCGTATCCGTTGTGATGCCAGCAACGTCATTGACGCATCACGCGCAGTCTGTCAATGCACTTTGGTGCATAGCAGCGAATAATGCGGCCCATCTTCCTGTCTTGAAAACCTTAACGCAGTGGAAAGCCGACGATCAATTGGCGACCTGTATTGATCTCTCGCCACAGGCGCTGGTTAACGCATGCAGTCCCCAGACGTCAACAGGGGCATCGCCAGCGGCGGCGTCGACCGATGAACGTCAAAAAGCGACCGATAAAGCGATTCAAGAAGGTGAAAACGGTACATTTACCATCACCAATACGCATGGTTTGCATGCACGTCCAGGGGCAATGTTGGTCAACACCGCGAAAAAATTTGATGCGGATATTCAAGTTGCCAATGCGTCGACCCAATCAGATTCGGTCAATGCGAAGAGCTTGATGAAAGTGATTGCTCTAGGGGTAAAACATGGTCATCAATTGCACTTTACCGCGCAAGGTTCGGATGCAGCGCAGGCGATTTCTGCACTCGGGAATGCCATTAAAGACGGATTAGGAGAACACGCATGAGTGCCATCTTAACCGTCACCTTTAATCCAGCTCTCGATATGACAGGAAGTGTCGGGGTATTGCAACCGGGTGATGTCAACTTGGTGCAAAACTATACCCTGCATCCTGCAGGAAAAGGCGTCAATGTTGCACGTGTGTTAAGCGATTTAGGGGCCACTGTGTCGGTCTCTGGCTTTCTCGGTGCAGACAATCAAGACCCATTTTCCCAGCTTTTTGCTGAACAGGGCGTTGCCGATCACTTTTTGCGCGTGCCAGGGGTAAGCCGTACCAATGTCAAGCTGGTAGAAAATACAGGCCGGGTAACGGATTTAAATTTTCCCGGCATGGCGGTAGACCCGACCCATATTGATGCGTTGACCGAGACCTTGCACGCACTGGCACCAAGCCATGAATGGATCGTATTGGCGGGCAGTTTACCGCCAGGTGTCACCACCGAACAGCTGGTGATGTGGATTAGCACCTTGCGAGAAGCGGGCAAAAAAGTGGTCGTCGACACCAGTCAACACGCGCTTCGTGCTGCCATTGATGCAACGCCTTGGTTGGTTAAGCCCAATGAAGCGGAGTTAGCTCGGTGTCTTAATGAATCTATCAGTAATGAGCAATCTGTTTTATTAGCGCGTGGTGAACAGCTCTTTAACCAAGGGATCGCTAACGTGGTCATTTCGCGTGGGGTCGATGGGGTATTGTGGCGCGATCATCAAGCTGGTTAAAAGCCGTAGCGCCGGCCCAGCAGGTGGTGAGTACCGTTGGTGCGGGGGACTCCTTGGTCGCGGGTCTGGTCTCTGGCTGTCAAGCTGGGCTGAGTAAAGAAACGGCACTTCGCCAAGCCGTTGCCATATCGGCGCTTGCCGTCACTCAAGTGGGAGTGGGGGTGAGCAATCATGAAAACGTGAATCAATTATCCGAACAAATCAGCGTGTCGCCTGTTGAGTTGTCAGTGCATGCGCAATAAAACCAATCCATAAGTGGGGTAGAAGGTATGAATCTGGTCATTGTTACGACATGCCCTAGTGGTGTCGCCAATACCGTTATTGCGGCGGGGCTTCTCGAGCAAGCCGTCGATGCAAAAGGATGGACGGCACAAATAGAGTGTCAGTCGAGTGTCCAATCGACAAAAGTATTGTCAGCCGCAGAGATAGAACACGCCGATCGCGTGCTGCTCGTTGGCGATCCGAAAGAGACAGCGCGCTTTAATGGTAAACCTGTTTACCAGGCAAGCCTTGATGAAGTCATGGTGGACGCACAGGCCGTGTTGACGGAGGTATCGAATCAGGCCCAGCCTTATGAGGCTTCCGTATCCAGTGAAAGTGGTGACAAACAGCCGGTTCGTATTGTCGGGATCACGGCTTGTCCGACGGGCGTTGCCCATACCTTCATGGCCGCTGAAGCGATTGAAGAAGCCGCGAAGGCGAAAGGGTATCAGGTTAAGATCGAGACACGTGGCTCGGTGGGGGCGAAAAATAACTTAACTGATCAAGACATTGAACAAGCGGATCTTGTCTTTATCGCGGCGGATATTGAGGTCGATCTCAGTCGCTTTGCCGGTAAACGTTTATATAAAACCAGTACTGGGAGCGCGTTGAAAAAAGCGGCACAAAGTTTGGATGATGCTTTGGCGAACGCCCATGTTCACCAAGCCGGACAAACCAATACCGCGAATAGCACTGCAAACCAAGCTGAACGGAGTGGCGTTTATAAACACCTTATGACCGGGGTGTCACACATGTTGCCTTTGGTTGTGGCCGGGGGGCTAGCCATTGCGCTCTCGTTTGTGTTTGGTATTGAGGCGTTTAAAGAAGAAGGGACGCTTGCAGCGGCCTTAATGGAAATTGGCGGTGGTAGCGCGTTTGCGCTGATGGTCCCGGTACTGGCGGGCTTTATTGCCTTTTCTATCGCGGATCGTCCGGGCCTGGCACCCGGGCTTATCGGTGGTATGCTTGCAGCCTCAACAGGCGCGGGCTTCTTAGGGGGTATTCTGGCTGGTTTTATTGCCGGTTACAGCGCTAAATTCGTTGCGGACAAAGTCAGCTTACCGGCTTCAATGGAGGCGCTCAAACCCATATTGGTGATCCCGTTATTGGCCAGTTTATTTACCGGTTTGGTGATGATCTATGTGGTAGGTGGCCCCGTTTCGGTGGCGATGGAAAGTTTAACAACCTTCTTACAAAGCATGAATTCAACCAATGCCGTCATCTTAGGCGTGTTACTCGGCGCATGATGTGCTTTGATCTCGGTGGCCCGGTGAATAAAGCCGCGTATACGTTTGGCGTTGGATTGATTGAAAGTGGTACCTACATGCCAATGGCTGCCATTATGGCTGCAGGCATGGTGCCGGCATTAGGAATGGGTTTATCGACTTTCCTTGCCAAACGCAAGTTTAACGATGCCGAACAAGAAGCAGGTAAAGCGTCATTCGTTTTAGGACTGTGCTTTATTTCAGAAGGCGCGATTCCGTTTGCAGCGAAAGACCCGATGCGTGTTATTCCATCGTGTATTGCCGGTGGCGCATTAACGGGGGCGATCTCAATGTTGATTGGCGCGAAATTAATGGCGCCGCACGGTGGCTTGTTTGTCTTGCTCATCCCAAATGCGATTAGCCCTGTCTTGCTTTATCTCGCCGCCATTACGGCCGGTACCTTGGTGACAGGTTTAGTCTATGCGTTGATTAAGCCGGTGAGCCAAGCATCACCATTGACGGCAACCCAGTCGTCTTAGTCAGACCTAAAACGCGCACGTAAAAAAGGCCCTTGATGGGCCTTTTGTTGTTTATGATAACGCTGTGTTGCTTATGATAACGATTCCGGCTGAGGGACCACAGGATAGCGAACCCCCATCATTTTCTCCATACAATGGATGACCTGACAGCTGTATCCAAACTCGTTGTCATACCAAATGTACAGTACGCAGCGATTACCCTCGGCAATCGTCGCCTGGCTATCTACCACGCCAGCAAAGCGAGATCCAATCAAATCACTCGAGACGAGTTCGGTGGATTGGGTATAATCGATTTGGCCTGAAAGCGGCGAGTAGAGCGCGACGTCTTGCAGGTACGCATTGATTTCATCTTTGTTGGTGGCGTGATTGAGGTTGAGGTTTGCAATCGCCATCGAGACATTCGGGGTTGGGACACGCACTGAGTTGCCAGTGAGTTTTCCTTTTAGTTCCGGCAATGCTTTTGCTACCGCGCTTGCTGCGCCCGTCGACGTCAGTACCATGTTGAGTGATGCTGAACGACCACGTCGATCGCCTTTGTGGTAGTTGTCTATTAAGTTTTGATCATTGGTAAACGAATGGACGGTTTCAATATGACCACTATCAATGCCAAATTTATCCTGCATGGCTTTGAGCACCGGGGTAATCGCATTGGTGGTGCAACTGGCGGCGGAGATAATTTTGTCATCGTGACCAATGACATCATGATTGACACCGAACACCACATTTTTAAGCGCGCCCTTACCTGGGGCGGTTAGCAAGACTTTGTCTGTCCCTTTGCTATCAAGATGCTGACCGAGTCCTTCTTCATCACGCCACATCCCCGTATTATCGACCACTAAGGCATGGTGAATGCCATACTGGTATAGTCGACCTCAGTTGGGTTATTGGCATAAATGACTTGAATGAAATTACCATTGGCGATCAGAGCATTACGGGTCTCATCCACAGTAATGCTGCCATTAAATGGACCGTGCACCGAATCACGACGCAATAAGCTGGCGCGTTTTTCCAAATCGCCTTCTTTGCCACCACGGACCACTATCGCACGTAAACGTAATGGATAGCCTGGCCCACTTTTCTCAACCAGTAGACGTGCGAGTAACCGGCCAATACGGCCAAAACCATAAAGCACCACATCTTTGGGCTCGACGCTGTTGCCAGTGCCGATTAAGTGATTCAATTGGCTATGAAGAAAATCAGTAATCCCATGCTCACTGTCATGTGATTGCCAGTACGTCCACGCCAGCTGGCCAATATCAATTTTACTCGGGGCCAGGTCGAGTTCGGCCATCGCTTCGATTAAAGGGAGGGTTTGGCTCGGGCTAATGTGTCGCCAGTGTAACGACGTGCGATGCGGTGAGCTTTAATAATATCAATGGTACTAGCGTTGATAAGCTGACGGCCAAAGAGTTGAATCTCTACGCCTTTTTGGCGATAGAGCTGGCTCAACAGCGGATACATGGTTTCAGAGTGAGTTTGACTGGTTTGCCAGTCGAGTAGGTAGTGTTCTGGACTCATGAATCGACCTTTTCACGAATGATTGTGGGTGGGCAGGGTGCCCAGTAGGGTAATGGACTGATCATTGCCAGCCTTATTATTTTGTTGCGCAGTCTAAATGACCCAGAATTATTCACCTACTAAAAATAAGTCCTAAAATTCAACCACTCATAGATGATTAAGAACGATAAGAACGAGTAATAGAGCGGGAAGGTTGTGATCGATGTTATAACTGATATGAAACAAAAGCGATAAATTCAATATTATTGTGAGCGGGAAAAGATGAAATGTTATTTTGTTTTTTGTCGAAAATTAAGTGGGTAAAACACAAAAAAGTCGCGAACAAGCAACAATAATGGCTACTTGTTCACGAGTTGAGGCGTAACTCGCTGATTTTCAAGTTCGATGTTAATTTATATGGGCGTTCGTGCTCAGATCCCGAGTTCATCTAACAAGTCGTTACTGCCATTGTCGTTCTTTTCATTTTTATCGTTAGATTTTCCTTCCAGCTGACGCACGGTTTCTGCCTCTAAAATAGAATCCGGGTCGACTTCTTCGCCTTCTTCAAAATCTTGCAGCTGAATGAATTCAGTGCGTTCCATCGCGAGTTCTAGATAAAAAATATGATTATTTTCGGTGGTAAAGCTGACCCGGCGCGCTTGAGGTTTATCAATATTGCTGTCGACAGACACGGAGATATTTTTGTTCACCGCCATCATCTTCGGCTGGTTTTGCGTGATAGACGTCTGAATTGAGCGCTTAATCTTGCCTGTGAAGTCACCGATGATTTGGTTCATCAGTTCGCCAAGTACATCACCGACTTCATCCGCTGTATGTTGAGTGGCAAGCTCTTCTTCGGGGATCCCCATATGCTGCATATAGTTGCGATAAATCTCTAACGCCGCTTGTGAGGAGAAGTTAATCACGACGAGTCCCGAAAAGCCGCCATCAAATAATACAAAGCACCCGATATCCGGTTTAAGACTGGTTTTGACTATTTTTTGCACCATTGCGGCATGATGCACGGGAGAGTCCGTGGCTTTGGTTAACACTGCTGTGGCAGATTGACACAGTTTGAGCAGGATGTCCTCGGAGGTGACAACTTTGGTTTTTCTCATTATTCACTACCGTTTTGGTTGCTGATACTTACCTTGAGTGTGGCACCGGAACGCGAGGTTTGTACACCGATTTTCTAGATATTCGGATAAGGGATCACACCGATTCATTATTTTTGATGTTGGACACATTAAGTCTCAAGCGTGTCGAGCGCATGAGTCAGACGTATGATAGCCGTTTGCATCTGCGCTAACGCTTTGACAAGTGTCTTGTGTGTCCTGTGTGTTGGCAGCATGTTCGGCGTCAAGGCACGCTTGATGCAATTCTTTTGCGCCAATACTGCCTGTCGCGGACTTCTGTTTATGTGCTGTGTCTTTGATATCTTGCCAATCTGTAAACGGGGGCGCTAACTGGCTCAGCGTGTTGATGCTCGGTAAACTGCGCCGGCGAAATATCGCAATGATATCAAGATAAGCGTGTTTCTGGCCGGCATAGAGTCGTTCGATAACACTTAAATCTAAAACGGTTGGCGAGCTCTCGTGTTGCACAGAGAGGGTAGACGTTTCCTCTTGCGCCTTGTCGGCGGTTGAGTGGGAACCTTGGTTTAGCCAGTGACTTAAGCGGCTTTCGAGCTGCTCTAACTCAATGGGCTTGGTGATATAATCGTCCATACCCGCTGCAAAACAACGTGCGTCTTCACCACTGAGTGCATTGGCAGTAATAGCGATAATAGGGACGTATCTCGTGGATGACTGCTGATCTCTCAATGCGGCTGTGAGTGCATAACCATCTTTATTTGGCATATGGCAGTCTGTTAAGACCAGATCAAAGCGCGTGCTTTGGTAAGCCTGCAATGCTTGCTCACCATCATCAACCATCACAACGTGATAACCGAGATAATGGAGCTGTTGTGTCAAAACGTGTTGATTAGTGGGGTTGTCTTCGGCAACCAGTATATGTCCACGTATCGATTTGCTATGGCGCTCTCTTGCTTGCATATCGGGGGTAATATTTAGTAGCTCGAGCGATTCCCCCAACATGCTAACCTCTGGGCTGTCTAAGCCTAAACACACACGGATCCCATGCACTAAGCGGCGATAAGTGAGCGGTGAGGCAAAAAGCTCGACCAGGTATTTGTTCGGATGGGGATTCAGTGACAGCTTCTCTCGTAGCGCAATGATGTGTTTCACCCCAAGCGCATCAAAACGCGTCTCGTCACTTGTGTCCTGAGTGATCAAGATAGCATGTCTGGCAGCGACAAGCGCAGGCGTACTTGATGCCTCCTGTTGCAGGGTAAGCGTCTCGTTTGGATTGGCTGTCGCATGTGCAATACCTAAATGATTGAGATAGAGGTTGATGGCGTGTTTTAGCTCGCCATCGGGTAAATCAAGGTAAATAAACAGTGTGTCGATATCGTCACGACTAAGTGGCGCAGGATGAGGTGCACCCAATCTGTCAGTGGTGTAACTTAAGCGAACTTGAAATTCGGTTCCTTTATCCTGTTCACTCTCAACCGTTATCTCACCATCGAGTAAATCGATAATATTTTTACAAATCGCTAAGCCGAGTCCGGACCCACCATACTCACGCGTAGTGGATGATTCTGCTTGGTTAAAGGGTTGAAATATGGTGTCTAATTTGTCGTGGCTGATGCCTATACCATTATCCGCTATTGTGACGTTCAATCCTGTTTTTTCCGGTGTGCCTGTGTCGAACTGTGTGATTTTGACATCGACTTTTCCCAGCTTGTCACGGTGACTGCCAGAAAACTTAATTGCATTGCCCACAAGGTTATAAAGGACCTGTTTAAGCCGGTTAGGATCGCCAATCAGTGAGTCAGGCAGTTCAGGATCAATAAATAGTGACAATGTCACATTTTGTTTTTTGGCATTGTGGCTCACCGTGTCCATTACTTGATCAACCGTTTCAGAGAGAGAAAAGGTAACCTGCTCCAGCTGCAGTTTTCCTGATTCGGTGCGGGAGAAATCAAGAATATCGTTAATAATCGAAAGCAATGAAAGGGCTGATTCTCTTACTGTGCTCAGCAACCCGTGTTGGGATTGGGTTAGCGAAGAGCGACGCAGTAGATCCAACATCCCGATGACCCCGTTCATGGGGGTGCGTATTTCATGGCTCATGGTGGCAAGAAACTGCGCTTTAACCCGAGATGCACTTTCAGCTCGTTCCTTTTCTGCTATCAACTGC
This sequence comes from Salinivibrio costicola subsp. costicola ATCC 33508 = LMG 11651, assembly GCA_000565345.1. Taxonomy (GTDB): domain Bacteria; phylum Pseudomonadota; class Gammaproteobacteria; order Enterobacterales; family Vibrionaceae; genus Salinivibrio; species Salinivibrio costicola. Next base: position 35,273 of record AQOF01000055.1, read on the forward strand.
TCACGTGCTTGGTTGCGCGAGATAATGTGGGCTCGGAATATCACTAAGCTCTGCGCAATCTTTCCGACTTCATCGGTTCTATCTTGAAAATGACTAGACGGTGGTGTCATGTCACCCGCGACCAGTCGCTGCATCGAATCTGCCAGCGCGGCGATTGGCTGAGTAAAAGACTGATAAATATAAAAATACATGCCGCTACTGACAAACAAAATAAATAACAATAAATAGCCAAGATTCAATTGATTGGAATGAAGAATAGATTGTAAGTCGGTCATTGAGCGGGTAACTTCATTACCTGTGCCTTGTGCAAAACGGGAAAGTGCATTCTCTAGCGCATGATACTCATGATCGCTGAGCGTGCGAACTGCCTTCATGGCAGCGACTTTGGCGTTCGGTTGGTAATTGTTAAAAATGGCAATACCGCTGCGCTTAAAGCTAGTAAAGTGATTGTTTAATCGCGCAATTTTTTTGAGTGAGGCAGGGTCATTAAGCTCGAACTGTGTTAATGACAAATATTGCTCAAAGGTAACCATATCTTCCATAAAGTATTGACGGCTACTCGTGCGACCTTCTAAATACTGATTTAGCTCGGTAAGCATATCGCCGTTTTCATCGACGAGCTCGTCAAGGTATTGTAATACCGCTAAGTTGTCAGGTTGCTTTAACTCCTGGGTGGCTTTGAGTTCGGCAACGAGGTTATCAATTGGGCGAGCGACATCAATGGATAATCGCATCAATTGCTTGCGTGCCATTGCTCAGCCACAGGATCAAACTCGGTTAATACTTTTTGATGTGCGATGCGTTGAAAGCGTTCGTAGAGTTGACTGACTTTTTCGAGTTGTTGTTTTTCATCGGGTTTGATGGTTTTTAGTTCTTTTAGCGCGTTTTCAAAGTCTTGTTGATTCTCTAGAAACACTGATAGCGATTCGTGCCGTCCCATGACATATTTAAGCATGCTAGCATTCATGTCGCTCACCGAACGTAGCATCTGCATCGTAATAATGGCGCTGGGAATTTCGTGATGGGTAGCGCGCTCTACATCACGATTGACACGCTCTTGCATGATATAGCTTGAAACCGATAATCCGAGCACCATCAGCGTGATAAACGTCATGATTAATCCGATTTTGCTGACAATGCTCTTACTAAATGGGCGCGGACGGTTTACCTTCATGGTTTTTTCCTACATCCTTGTGAGCGATTGATTCGGGCGTATCCGTGAAACAGCTCAGTGTGTGGTTTATTTTCATCACTGCAAACCAAAGCTATACTGCAAAGAAGAGTGGGTCAGCAGTTTGCATGAGTAAAGTGTGGCATGGATAAGCAAGAAAGGCTTACCGTTCACAGTTTTGCCACTGTATGTACACGAGCAATAAGCCAGTACGTGTTATTGCGCATGCTATCTTATACTATAAGACGTGTGGAATCGTATGTAAGGTGCATCGAATAGTACAAGATGCATCGAATAGTACAAGATGCATCGAATCGTATAAGGTGCATGGAAACAGTATAAAGCACGTGATGTGCTGTGAAGCGTGACTCGCTTTCTAATTTCGTCCTCTGGGGGCGCACATCGCGGATGTTCGCGATACAATAGCGATATATGAACAGTCTAAGGACAAGTAACCATGGTAGTAGATTCAGACGGGTATCAGGCACTGATCGAGCACTTTGCGTTCAATCTCACCGTCTTTGAGCAACCCGGTGAAGCCATTGGCGATGAAACCATTGCAGATATCGTGCACGATCTCGTCGCCTCTAACATCATGACCATTTGTGAGCAAAACCCTGGGCTCTCATCCGCGTTAAGGTTTACCATACTCCGTGAAGCCGATCGTGTGGTTGAAGATATGGAAGAAGTCTTAGCCGGGCGATGGGAGCAACCTGTCACGGCAGAGCAAGTGGGCTTTTTAGAAGAGTATGTGGCGCTAGTCAAAAATTTATTTGATGGCGCCATGGTTGAATTTCGTTAGTACTCAGCCACTAATAACCTAGATACTTTGATGTCAAAAATAGCGATGTCAAAAACAGAGCAGAATCACGCGATTCAGCGCCTTTATAAAGCACGCCTCTCGCGTGCTACCCGCCCTTATCTAGCCCGTGGTGCCGGGGTTGATCGTTGTCAGCAGTGCATGCTAGTTCGTCATTATTGTATCTGCGCCCACCGAACGGCTCACAAGACACACGCCGCTTTTATGCTGCTGATGTATGACGATGAGGTCTTGAAGCCAAGCAATACCGGCCGCTGATTGCTGACTGTATCGCCGATACCTATGCGTTTATTTGGTCACGAACAGAGCCGGACCCTGAGATGTTAGCGCTTCTGTCCCATCCCGATTATCAACCTTTTGTGGTTTTCCCGTCTCAATACACGACGCCTGAGCGTGTCGTGAGTGTCCCGACTGTGGGCGTGTCAGGTAAACGTCCGCTGTTGATTATTATCGATGGAACCTGGCGAGAAGCGAAAAAGATTTTCAGAAAGAGCCCTTGGCTTGATCGTTTCCGGTTTTAAGTATTCAACCTCAGGCATTATCACGCTATCAAGTGCGTGATGCTCACGGCGAGAATCAGCTTGCAACAGCAGAAGTGGCTGCAGAGGCACTGATCGCAAATCAAGAGCAAATGGCAGCCGCATATTTGAATCAATGGTTTGATGTATTTAGCGAGCGCTATATGGCAGGTAAACGACAAAAGGCGTTGCCAGAGCGAGACGCGTTGTCCCTGCTTCTTCATCGCCAGGATCAATGTGATACACACGAAAATGCCGATGGCTAACGTTTGGTTAAAAAACTACGAAACTTGGCCAGAATCACGGACTTGAGGCTATTTTTGGTGGATAATCTGGTTATATAACGACAAACAAACACGAAGGTGACTTAGCCATGTATTACGGCTTTGATGTGGGCGGCACAAAAATTGAGTTCGGCGCGTTTGACAAACAACTCAATCGTATTGCGACCGAACGTCATCCAACCCCCACGCAGGATTATGCGGCGTTGGTTGAAACCATCGTCCAATTGGTAGAAAAATACGATGTTAAATGGGGAGGGCAGGGAACCATTGGTATTGGTATTCCTGGCTCACAAGCAGAAGATGGAACGGTTTTAACCGTCAATGTGCCTGCAGCCAATGGACAATCGCTACGTGCAGATTTAGAAGCACGCCTTGGTAGAGAAGTCCGTATCAGTAATGATGCTAACTGTTTCGCGTTATCGGAAGCCTGGGATGAGCAAGCGCAGTCGGCGAAAACAGTCTTGGGTTTAATTCTTGGCACTGGCTTTGGTGGTGGTTTAGTCATTAACGGTAAGGTGATCAATGGTAAAAACCAGATGGCTGGCGAGGTTGGTCACATGCGGATGCCGATTGATGCTTGGTTGCGTCTTGGTGATCACCCACCGATGTTTGATTGTGGATGTGGCAACAAAGGATGCTTAGATAATTACCTATCAGGGCGCGGATTCGAACAATTGTATGGCCACTTTTATCAGCTCTATCAGCGATTGAGATTATCGAAAACTACCGAGCGGGTGAATCCGATGCAGTGGCATTTGTCGCGTGCTTTTTTGATGTGTTGGCAATGTCTTTAGGCGGTATTTTAACTGCGTTCGATCCTGACATGGTTGTGCTTGGCGGCGGCTTATCTAATTTTGATGAGCTTTATGACGCCATTTCCGAGCGCTTACCTCAGCATTTACTGTCAGCGGCAAATGCGCCTGATATAGTCAAAGCACAGCATGGTGACGCGGGCGGAGTGCGTGGCGCGGCATTCTTGCATCTGACTTAATGGCTCAATGAAACCCTGCTAAGAAAAAGCCGACATCTTGATTGTCGGCTTTTTGGATCTTAGCTTTCTCGCGTTGCTACTTGTTCGACTTTTGACAGTGGCTAATTGCGTCGTCTAATAGCTCGAGTGCCGTTTTATCGGTGGGTGGTAGGTCTGCATTTGATTGCGCGATAGGTGTGGTTCGCTCACCCCAGCGAATCAGTCCTGCGCCCCAGGTAAGTCCAGCGCCAAATGCCGCGGTGAGCAATTGACTGTGCGGCTTGACGACGCCTTGTTCTACCGCTTCGCACAAGGCGATAGGGATCGTTGCGGCAGACGTATTACCGTAATGCTGGATATTGATAAATGCTTTATCCAGTTCAATACCGGCATGCTCACACAAGGTTTCAATAATCCGTTTATTCGCCTGATGAGGAACAACAAGATCGATGTCGTCGGCGTTGAGTTGATTGCGGGCAAGCACTTGATTTGCCGCAGAGCCCATACCTTTCACCGCGCGTTTAAAAATATCGCGACCGATAAAGTCAAACGAAAAATGCCCATTGTCCGGATCAAAACGATCCATAGCGGTGCCAAATGCCGGGATGGCTAATACGTCTCTTCCTGCTGAATCACATCCGAGTTGCGCATCCAACAAGCCTACTTCTTGATCGCTTTTGCTCACCACGACTGCACCCGCTCCGTCACCGAATAACACGGCGGTATCGCGTTTGCTCCAATCCAAGTACCAAGTAAGGTGTTCTGCACCAATAATCAGTGCGTGCTGGTAATGGCCGGCTTGCAACATTTTGGTGGCCGTTTCTAATCCATAAAGGAATCCAGTACAGGCGGCATTCATATCGAAAGCGGCTGCACGTAGGGCGCCAATATTTCCTTGAACCTTTGAAGCGATGTTAGGAATTAAGGTATCTGGCGAGCATGTCGCGACAATCAATAAGTCTAACTGGCTCGCGTCGATACCTGCAGCCGCCAGGGCTCGATGGGCAGCAACGGTTGCTAAGTCCGAGGTTTCTACATGACTCACTCGACGCGCCTCAATGCCAGTGCGCGAGCGGATCCATTCATCATTGGTTTCTAAGATGGTGCTGAGGTCATCATTACTCAACACAGCAGGCGGGAGACATTTACCCCAGCCAGTAATTTCTGCAAATGCCATAGTCGTTTACGGGTTATTAAGCGTTGCGCTAGTGTAAACCTGAAACTCAATTGAAACAATTTTGATAGACGAGAAGACGCGAAAAACACTACCTGGCGCAAATGCCAGGTAGTGAGCGAGATTACCAGAATAAACGGGTAAAAATGGCAAGAACCACAATACAAACAAGGTTTAAGTACATGCCAACCCGCATCATATCACGTTGTTCAATATGCCCAGATCCAAACACAATGGCGTTAGGAGGGGTGGCAACGGGAAGCATAAAGGCACAGGATGCTGCAATGGCAATTAACGCCGATAGTGCCACGGGGGACACGCCTAAGGCTTCAGCAATGGTCGCGAAGACGGGAACTAACAGTGCGGCGCTGGCGGTGTTACTGGCAAACTCTGTGAGGAATATAACAAACGCGACGACACCAAGCATGGTAAAGAACAACCCGGAGCCGGTCAGCGCGCTACTGAGGTGATTCGCCAAGAATACACTGGTGCCTGTTTCTTTGAGTACGTTGCTTAAGCAAATACCGCCACCGAACAATAATAGAACGCCCCAATCTGCGGTTTTTTCCACTTCCTTCCACTTTACCACTCGGGCAGCACCCAGTAATACGATCGCAGACAGCGCGACGATCGAGTCAAATTTACTGAGACCACCGAGCATAGCATTTAAGGGTTTACTGAAGATCCACGCCGACACCGTAAGCGCAAAGATAGCAATGGTGATTAAACGTGGCGTGGTCCACTCAAAGCCGCGTTTGTCGGCATCAAAGCTGTAGTTAAGATTCGGTTTGGTTAAAAAATACAAACACAACAACAGCCACTGGCAGTAGGATAAGCGTGACAGGCAGTCCGAGCTTCATCCAGTCTGCGAAACTGAGGCCTGCTTCTGCAGCGGCGATGGCATTTGGTGGGCTACCGACAATGGTCGCGATGCCACCGATACTGGCACAGTAAGCAATCCCCAACAGAACGAAAACATAGGTGCCATGATCTTTTTGATTATTCACCTTATGTAAGATACCGAGTACCAAAGGAAGCATCATTGCTGTCGTGGCTGTATTACTGATCCACATCGATAGACCGGCGGTAACACCAAAGAGCATCATGACTGCCACTGACATTTTTCCTTGGGCGATGGTTAATACTTTATTGGCAATCGCTTGATCGAGCCCTTGAGCTTGCAATGCCGCCGCTAATGCAAACCCACCTAGAAACAGAAAGATAATAGGATTAGCAAAGTTTGACAACGCCGCCGGTGTTTCAAACACACCGAGACCCACTGCCATGATCGGCACCAATATCGCTGTCATGCTGACATGGATGGCTTCGGTGAGCCAAAGCACGGCGATAAAGACCAGTAAGCTGAGGCCAGTTGTTACGTCGGCGGCAAAAGGTAAGCTGTGATATAAAACGAAAAACAACGCAATATCAGCCAATAAAATCCAGGCTTTTCGATCGAGCTTCCAGGAGTGTAAATAAAGGGATTGCAGGTTCATAGGGCGTCCTTTTACAAACGTTATCAGGTATTGTACTCATTTATAATATTTGTGTGATTCGCTTGATAACGGGGATTTATAAGCAAAAACAAGCCATAACAGATTACCAAGCGATGGCTAATATACGCTTTATTGGTCAGGGTGTTAATCGATTGCAGGCAGGTTTTTAAACAAATGATTAAAACAATGTAAAAATTGTGATTCGGGCAGCATCGATGGCAGAACGCTTGGTCATAACGTCAGAAGGGAGTTATCGGTTTGAGAGGCCATCTATCGGCGCTTTAGGTCCGGTAAATTTTGGTTTCACATTGAGAATAAAACTGTCTAGTACCGCTTTAGTGCGTGCCAGTATTTCTCTGGCGCGGATCTTGGTACCGGCCCAGCCTCTGGGGCTTGGTACCGCGTAACAGATGGCATCAATATCGTTTACATCCGCAAGAAACAGCGCACGTTCACAATGAAATTGCTGCGTGATGACGGTAAAACGAGCAAGACTAAAAACCGTCTTGGCGCGAACAACGGAATCGAGTGTCCGAAAGCCGGCATAGTCAAGATGGATCGCCTCTTCCGCGATGCCCCTCTCGCGTAAATCTCGTTTCATCGTCCAGGGTTCGTTATACGACCGATGAGCGTTGTCGCCGCTAAGAAGCAGGTGGTCAATCTTTCCTGCATGATAAAGCGCCTCAGCCGCTTCAATGCGATAGGTGTAATAAGGATTTGAGGTTTTGCCGATATATTTACTGGTGCCGAGTACGAGCCCCACTTGTCTTTTGGGCAAGACATCGACATCTTTATAGACACGCCCTTTGGCGTTAAGCGTGATTGCGATATCGCTAGCCGCCATGAGAATAACAGTAAGGGCTGTGAGTATAGCCGATGTGATTATCGCCTGACGAACGAGGCGCCGGAGAGCCATGGTGCGTTGTATCCCTTTTTTGACGGACAGCACTCGATAATAGCGGGTGCGGCAAGTAGATGGAATGGTAGCAAAAAAAGCGCCTGAGTAGGCGCTTTTTCTGTCAGTCTTTGGTTAAAATGAGGTGCGTTTGTAAGCGCGGTATTCAGGTGACCAAAAACTCTCCTCGATGCGCTTTTTCAGTGCCTCATCAGAGAGCTCGGCGGCGACGCCTTCAACAATCGCTTCTTTAGCCACCTCAAACGCAATGCGTTTTGATACTTGGGTAATATCCTCCAACGGTGGGAGCAGGGCGCCGATCCCTCGCTTCGCCAGAGGAGAGCATTCGGATAGTGCTCGCGATGAGGCCATTAGCATGCCATCGGTAACACGAGAAGCCCCGACGGCTAATACGCCAAGCCCGATGCCTGGAAAAATATAGCTGTTGTTACACTGTGCGATGGGGAAGGTTTTGCCATTATCTAAACGGACGGGCTCAAATGGACTTCCTGTGGCAACTAGCGCTTGACCATCGGTCCAACGCAAAATATCAAATGGCGTCGCCTCGACCCGGCTCGTGGGGTTAGATAAAGGAAAAATAATAGGGCGTGGACAGGTGGCATGCATTTGTTTAATGACATCTTCAGTGAATAACCCTGGTGCCCCCGATACGCCGACGAGCACGGTGGGTTTCGCGTTTCGAACCACGTCTAATAGTGAGATGTTGCTATCTTCTAGCTGCCACTCCGCTAGTGCCTCGCTTTTTTGTACCAGCTTTTGTTGGAAGTCGAGCAAGTTTGGCATTGCATCGACTAATAGACCCCAGCGATCGACCATGTACACGCGTGAGCGAGCTTGTGCATCTGAAATGCCCTCCGCGACCATTTGTGCAATGATAGCTTCTGCAATACCACAACCGGCAGAGCCCGCGCCTAAAAAGGTGATCCGCTGTTCAGACAACTTGGTGCCAGCCGCTTTACACGCGGAAATTAATGAGCCCACGGTGACTGCTGCCGTCCCTTGGATATCATCATTAAAGCAGCACACCTTGTCTTTATAGCGTTCTAGGATTGGCATGGCATTTTTTTGCGCGAAATCTTCAAATTGGATCAATGCTTCAGGCCAGCGGCGCTGTACTGCTTGGATGAACTCTTCAATAAATGCATCGTACTCTTGGCCGCTAATCCGAGTGTGGCGCCATCCCATATACATGGGATCGGAGAGCCGTTGTGGGTTATTAGTTCCTACATCCAGAACAATGGGAAGCGTATAAGCCGGACTGATCCCACCGCACGCGGTATAGAGCGATAGCTTTCCGATAGGGATGCCCATGCCACCGATCCCTTGGTCGCCTAATCCCAGAATCCGTTCTCCATCGGTGACCACTATCACTTTGACATTGTGACGAGACGCATTGTTTAAAACATCATCAATACGATCGCGGTTTGGATAAGAAATAAATAACCCGCGTCCGCGGCGATAAATATTGGAAAAGTTCTCACACGCCGCCCCAACCGTGGGGGTATAGATGATAGGCATCATTTCGGTGATGTGGTTCGATACCAGTCGGTAAAACAGCGTTTCGTTGGTATCTTGAATATTTCTAAGATAGATATGCTTATCGATATCGTTTTCGAAGCGTTGGTATTGCTGATAGGCGCGCTCGGTTTGTTCTTCAATGCTTTCTATCGCGTCTGGCAATAATCCTTCAAGGTTAAAGAACTTACGCTCTTCAACACTGAATGCGCTGCCTTTGTTTAATAGTGGCGTTTCTAGCAGAGCTGGCCCCGCGTAGGGGATATAAAGAGGACGTTTTTGATTATTCATGAATGATCAGACTCGATGGTTCTTTTCGTTGGGTCGATGGCGAATGTTGGGCGTTATCATGTGCCTTCGTGGCGTTTTTATGTCCTTTGCCGAACGCTTTTTGTGCGTTAGGTAGCGATAGCCCCAGGCGATTTGCAATAAAGGGTAAAGTTTAGGCATGAATGGTGACCTAATTCAACTTTTTTACCTCAATGTGCGGTGTGGGTATGAGCAAAGTTGCGCAAGAGAAGAGCGAGGGGTCTACACTTTGCCTGTAGGCCACAACGCAGTGCGGTTTAAACTTGTTACTCGGTGACCGACAGCAATTGATTGAAAGCTAATAATAAAGATGTTGGCTGTACACATTTAATGGAAGGTAAAAAGAGGTAGTCCAATGAAGTCACTTATTGCCGCCAGCTTGCTGGTTTTTTCGACCACGACTCTCGCTGCTAATTTAAGCGATTTAGATTATATTACAGAGGTGTATCCCCCGTTCAATTATGAAGAGCGTGGTGAGTTAAAAGGGATTGCCGTTGATTTTCTAGAGGCTGCGACTAAGGCGGCGGGTGAGCCAATTAGCCGTGATCAAGTGAAATTGCAACCGTGGGCGCGTGGTTATGCGACCGCGTTGTCTGAACCCAATACGGTCCTTTTTTCAACCACACGCACCGCAGAGCGTGAAGATAAGTTTAAATGGGTTGGGCCCATTACCGATACCAAAGTGGTGGTTTGGGCGCCAAAAAGCAAAGAGATAACAATCAATAACGCGAGTGACTTTGCTGACTACAAAGTTGGCGTGGTACGAGATGATGTGGGTCAACACCTATTAGAAACGATGGGCGTTGGCAAGAAATCAATTCGTTTATCCCCGAAACCGGACTTGTTGGCAAAACAATTAGCCGCTGGGCGGATAGATATGTGGGCTTATGAAGAAAATGTGAGTGCGTATATCATGAGCCAGAGCAATATCGATACCAGCCAGTTTGAGGTGGTGCATGTGTTAAATGAATCACAGCTTTATTACAGTCTAAGTAACAATACACCAGACAGCTATGTTGAAAAACTGCAAGCAGGCGTTGACCAGGCGATCATGGACGGCACGCTCGATGAGATAAAAAATAACTACAAGTAGCGCGGGGCATCACAAAGAATAAAAACGGGCGCTTCAGGCGCCCGCTTTTAGATAGTTCGAGGCTTAAGCTGTTAGTCGCGGAAGTTCTCAAACTGAAAAGGTTGCTCAAAATCACTGTCTTTGATCAATTGAATTAATCAGCCTGTAAATCGTCGCGTTTCTTACCGGTAACACG
>AQOF01000056.1 GCA_000565345.1 Salinivibrio costicola subsp. costicola ATCC 33508 = LMG 11651
AAAATAGTCGCTATTTTATCGCCGATGCCGCCCTGTACACGGAAGACAGCATTCGCTCTTTGGATGAACAAAAACAGAAATTCATTACTCGTGTGCCAATGACGATTAAGTCTGCCAAAGAAGCCTTGCTGGCGCTTAGACCTGAGCAGTTAACCCATATCGGTAACGGCTATTCAGGTTGCTGGATTGACGCTAACTATGGCGCAGTCACTCAAAAATGGTTGTTGGTTCATAGCGAGCAAGCGACGAAGCGAGAAGAAATAACGTTCTACAAGAACTTAGATAAAAATGCTGCCAAAGAGCTGAAAGCCTGGGCCAACTTATGAAAAAAGAGTTTGCTTGTGCAATGGATGCCGAGCAGGCAATCGATGACTTTGCAAACCAATGTCACCTCATTGGCTTTGCACAAAAAACCATCATTAAAGAGGCTGTCTATGCGGGTCGCGGTCGCCCTAAAAAGGGGGCTAAGCCAACGGGATACCGCTACTTTATTGATGCCACGCCTTATACCGATCTAGAGAAAGTGAAACTGGCTAAGCTTAAAGTGGGTATGTTTATCCTTGCTACCAACGATACTGACAGTACGGATCTGACCATGGCTGCATTGCTTGAACATTACAAATCCCAACAAAAAGTAGAGCGCGGCTTTCGTTTTTTGAAAAGCCCCGAGTTTTTAACGTCTTCGATCTTCTTAAAAAAACCTCAACGCATTGAGGCTCTGCTCATGATAATGACGCTTAGCCTTCTTGTTTACGCAAGTCTAGAGCACAAAATCAGAGAGCAACTTAACAAGACAGAAGCGTTCTTCCCAAGCATGGTGAAGAACAAAACAACGACTAAACCGACGGCACGTTGGGTATTCTTAAAATTTGAAGGGATCGACACACTCGAACTCGACGGTCAGAGCTTCATAACCGGTGTACGAGAGCATCAACGACGATTACTGAAATTGTTGGGCCAGTTATACGAAGCGGTTTATTCCTAAATTAGGTGCGGAAACTCGGCTTAACTACTCAGCGGGTGCAGTGAGTCAGGCCTTTGCAGAAGTCGGTATCGAGATGCAAAACTGCCAAGGTGGCGGTGGCACACCGACACCAGAGCCTGAACCACAACCCGAGCCGCAGCTAAAACCGCTCACCTTAGAGCAGCCCGTGCAAATTCAAGGTACAGCGGGAAGCACACAGCAGTTTGTGGTTCAATCCGCACCACGCGGTACGGTTTGGCTACAAACCTATCGCGGCCAAGGCGATGTCGATTTATATGCCGCTGTCGGTCGCCCGGCAAGCGCGAATGATCATGACTGTCGTTCAACCAATTCGGGCAACGATGAGTATTGTGGCTTTAGCCAAGTTCAAGGCCAAGACATTTATGTCACGGTAACCAGTAATGGTAACTACACCACGAATGTCTTAGCCCGGGTTGATGACCGCGGTGTAGAAAAAAATCGCTGCGCCAATATGCCTAGCTGGAGTCAATACAATTATTACTCGGCCGGCGTACAGGTTCAGTATCAAGGACACTTTTTCCAAGCCTCACAAAACAATTGGGGCATTGATCCTATGTCCAACCAATGGGTTTGGCGCTACCAAGGTCGTTGCCAAGACTAGTTTCCATGGCGGCTGGCATCATGCCAGCCGCTTCATTTGTCTGTTACTGATCATGCGCCCCATCCCTTGCCAGTGAAGCGATGACGTATTGTAATCCCCGCGCGATTCTCGCCGATAATGGTACCTATCTCTCGCATTACTGATTTATTACATCTATGTTAATGATTATTGGTAACAATTAAGTTATAGATAGATTGGATGCAAAAAAAGGTATTTCCCACTATCGGACGCTGGCATCACCTCGCGCTGCTCCTTCTCCTCATCCCTACCGCTGTCTGGGCCGCTGAGGTCAACACATCGTCGATTCATTACCCGACCATGCTCATGGGCTGATCGGAGGTCTTGCTCTGTTTTTATACGGCATGGATAAGATGTCCAATGCGCTTAAAAATGCCGCAGGGAGTCGACTCAAATCCTTGTTAGCGCGACTAACGACTAACCGGGTGGCTGGTGTATTCACAGGAGCCGGTGTGACCGCAACCATCCAGTCTTCCTCTGTCACCACAGTGCTATTAATTGGCTTTATTTCTGCAGGTTTGATGTCTCTGACACAAGCAACAGGCGTGATCATGGGTGCCAATATTGGCACCACGGTAACGGCCCAGATTGTGGCCTTTAAAATCACCCAAGCCGCGTATCTGATGGTCGCTATTGGCTTTTTTATTCAATTTACCGCCAAGGCCGATAAAACCAAGCAATACGGCAAGATGCTGTTTGGCTTGGGTCTTATTTTTACGGGCATGAATATGATGAGTGAGGCGATGTCACCCCTGCGCGGCTATCAGCCATTTATTGATGCCATGGCCCAAATGCGAAACCCCTTCCTCGCTATCTTGCTTGCAGCCTTGTTTACTGCATTAGTACAATCCTCGTCGGCCACCACCGGGATTGTGATCGTATTAGCGGGACAAGGCTTTATTTCGTTGGAAAGTGGGATCGCACTTGCCATGGGGGCTAACGTCGGGACCTGCGTCACCGCATTATTGGCCGCCATCGGCGAATCTCGCGAAGCCAAGCAAACCGCCAGTGTTCATATTCTCTTTAACATTATTGGCGTATTCATTTGGTTGCCAATGATCAGCACGCTCAGTGATTGGAGTGTCGCGCTTTCGCCGATTCACCCCAATTTAACCGGCGTTGAACGATTAGGAGCTGAGCTCCCGCGTCAAATAGCGAATGCGAATACGTTATTTAACGTCGTGAATACGCTTATTATGCTGCCATTCGTGGGAGGATTTGTTTGGCTCGCAAAAAAAATCATACCGAAAACGCCTAAACCAACGATCAGCGAACGGCCGATTGTCGCACCGAAATATTTGTCGAAAGAACTATTGATGACGCCAGACATTGCCATGAACCAGGCACAGCTTGAGATAGGTCGCGTTGGGCGTAGAGTTTGCAACATGATGAATGCCCTACCGCCTCTAACCTCAAAACTGGCCACGCAGCAAGAGCAAAGCGCAGCCGTGGAGGCGCTGGGGAAAATAGAGACTCTAGAACAACAAGTAGATATTCTACATGGGCATATTTTGTTTTACTTAGGACGACTGCGTAAAGAGCCACTTTCACAGGTACAAAGTGATCGTCAAATCATGCTGATCAGTGTGACCGACCAACTCGAAAGCATTGCTGATCTGATTGAAGACACCTTAGTTCCCATCATGGATAAATCACTTCATGCGGAGATTAGCATCAGCCCTGAAATGCAATCAACGCTTGATGAAATGCAATCAACGCTTGATGAAATCCAAGATAAGGTGACGCATGCGTTACTTGATAGCGTGAATGCAATTCGACGTGGGGATACGCAACGGGCTAAGCGGGTACTAAACACCAAACGTACCCTTAACGCGCTATTGGATAAAGTACTGGCTCATCAAGCAGAGCGTTTGGTCGAGCATAACCCCAATCGTCTTCAACTGTTTAGTATTGAAATGGAGTGGACCGAATCGCTCAAGCGCGTCTATACCGTGACCAAACGTATTGCCAAGTTGCACCTGCGTGAAAAAGAAACGTAATGATGAATAAGTAGCTGATAAGACAAACAAAGTGGAACTAAGCCCTAATATTTGGCTTAATTCGCCAAAAATATCGAGAAAATCGTTATAAAAGCTCCGCCCAAATTAAACTAGGAGCTTGAAATGTCTTATGAATTTCCTTCCCGTCCCAAGCCTCTTTCGGCACTTATCGCGCTTGCCGCGCTAAGTAGCACCAGTGCATGGGCTAGCGAGTCATGCGAGGTCGCCGATCTAGCAGCCAGTGCTAGCCCTATCCAAGTGATTGCGAATGCGGATCGCAGCTGCTTTACAAGCTGGTACGATACCCAATCAAGCCGTTATGATTCCGTTTACCAAGAAGCCTTTGTCCGCAAAGTCGCTCAGCGACTAGAGCAAACCGTCACGCAATATCAAGGTCAAGCAACGCAAGCACGCCAAATCGCCAACCTCACTGAATATATTCGCGCAGCTTATTACGTCCGCTTTTATGGTGACACAGACCAAGCTGATTATTCTGATAAGCTTGACGAAGCATTGGCGCATACCATCGTCCAGTTTCTACAATCCCCTTTTGCAACCGAAGATGGCCGTGCGCAAACCGATGCATTACATGGCCTGACGTTGATGGCCGATAGCATTAAGCAATTACCACAAACCTTTAACCTACAACTGCGACTGCTGGAAAACCTGAATCAAGCGCGCTTACAAGAGCGTGGCTATGTCAACGCGCTGAACAATCTATTTGTCGCCATGGCAGGTCACCAATCGCGTCAAGCTTTCTACGATGTGCTTGCAGCTGACTTGTCTTTGATCGATCGTCTCTACCAGTTTGTCATTGATAACCCTCAGTTATCACAAACTGAAAACGGTGCTTTATTGGTGTCGAATACAGTCCGCGAGATGGGCCGATTACTCATGCACCTCAGCCAAGTATCCGTGCACGGGTTCTAACCCACTACCGTGATCTTCTGCCTCGTTTTCCTCTGGGTGGCGCCAACGATGCCGTTTGGGTCGGACTGGTTGAAATGGTCGACGCGTTTGCCCCTGATAAAATCCAAGAATTAGGCCTCACCAATGCCAAATCGACGTTAGCCACCAAAATCGTTCCCTATCGTTTTCAATGTGATGGTCCTGCCGTGATCCGCTCACAAAGCATGACACAAGCGCAGTCTCAACAAGCCTGTGAAAGCTTGCATCAAAAAGAAAACGCATTTCATCAAACCGTTCGCTCCGGTTATCAAGCGGTGGCTGATGATCTAAACGACAGTGTTGAAGTGGTGGTATTTGATAACTCGTCGGACTACAAAACCTATTTGTCGTTCTTGTTTGGTAACTCGACCGATAACGGCGGCCAGTACTTAGAGGGCGACCCAGCAAGCCCTGACAACCAAGCTCGCTTTATTGCCTACCGCAATGACGAGGGTAAATCGCTCTCCATTTGGAACCTCGAACACGAGTACGTTCATTATCTTGATGGCCGTTTTAACATGTACGGCGACTTCAACGACGTGCTGCGTCATGGTCATACCGTGTGGTGGCTGGAAGGCTTTGCTGAATACATGGCTCATGGCGATGACTATGCCGAAGCAATTCACTTGGGCAAAGAAGGCGGTTATTCACTCAGTGACGTGTTTGCTACCACCTACCAACATGATGTTAATCGTGTGTATCGTTGGGGGTATTTGGCCGTACGCTTCTTGTTTGAAAAGCACCCAGAAGCGGTAGATGCGTTGCTCGCAGCCGGACGAACTGGACAATTTGAACAATGGGCAAGCTTAGCCAAAGAGTATGGTGAACAATATGGCCCCGCATTTTCGCAATGGCTGACGACGCTGGATAGTTCAGATGGCGGCGAGCCTCCTCGTCCAGATCCAGATCCTGAACCAGAGCCTGAGCCTGAGCCTGAGCACCCAGACGTTACAACCCTGTCCCTGGGACAAACCGTCACCATTAGCGGGCAGGCATACAGTGAACATCTCTATCAGATCGACCTGAACCGTGCCGCCACTGCGCTTACCTTTAGCATCGCAGGCCAAGGCAATGCTGACCTCTACGTCGCCAAAGACCGCCAGGCGCACTATTATGACTTTGACACCACCGAGTGGAACCAAACCAGTAATGAAACCGTGACCCTGAACGATGTCGAGCCAGGGCGGTATACCTTGAGTGTCACCGGACGCGGAGACTTTACCGATGTCACTGTCGCGGTAAATGCGGAAGGCCAAGTCGATCCCGAGCCAACGCCAGAGCCGCAGCCTGAAACACCGACTGGCACCGATGATTTACGTCCGACTCAGCTCAACGTCGCCAGCCCCAACAGTATTAGCGTTTATCAACGTCGTTATCTGTATGCCGATGTACCTGAAGGTGCGACCAAAGCGCAAGTGTGGGTCATGGCAGACGGTGATGCAGGTGATTTGAACGTGTTTGCGGCTGAAGAGTATTGGCCAACGCAAGCGCAAAATCAGGCAGCCTCTGAAAGACCCGGCAGCAATCAATACATTGAGGTTGACTTACGCAACCAGCAAGGTTTGTACTTGCTACTCGCTGGCGACGGCAGCCGGAGCCAAACCGATGTTCATGTTTACTTTCAATAGTAACTAAGTAACGATAATATTATCAAGCGCTACCCTAGGTGGCGCTTTTTTATATAATGCAATACGGTTGCGTTTAACTCTGTGATTGTTGACCTAATTATCATTGTGGCACTTATTGTACAATCCGCTATATAATACTGAGTGTTTACTCAAAACAAGTTGGCTACAACAATGAAAAATATATATCGCGCATTACTCATGCTGGCGGCCATATTTTCCACTTCAGCCTTCGCCGCAATCGGCCCCTATAAGGTGGTACTGATTCACGGTTTTCAGCCTGATCAACTACAAAGCCGCCCCGATCACGATCAAGTCGTGCAAGATGGCGCTAACTATTGGCAAGATTACTGGCTGCAGTACGCCGATGCACGTATAGATTGGCCAGCCAATGAGCGTATTGAAGGAAAAATCGCCTCCGATTATCTTTGGCCTGCGCTAAAAACCCTTTCAGAGCAAGAAACCTGTTTGTCCGGCTGCCTTTTAGTCACCCACTCTACCGGCGATTTGGTTGCACGCTACCTGTTAGATAATCAAGAAAATTGGCTGATTAATGCAGGTCTTGAGCCGCTCAATATTGTAGGGACTTTCGATTTTGCCGGTGCAGGTGGTGGTGTCGAAATAGCAGACATTGCTGTCAATGTGGCACAGGGAGGCGGTTGGCTTAATCACACAATGAAAAAGCGGTATCGCTTTGGATGGGTCAGTTACCGAACAAAGACAATATTGGCGTTCTGAACGATTTAAAAGTCGCCAACGCACGCCAATTATCGAACTGGCCTGACAACCGTGTCCCTCGTATTCGCTTTGTTGGCAATGGCTCTGATTTCTTGGGGGCGACATCTCCCTTTATTCCAGGCAGTGATGACGGTGTGGTTGCCGCGCATTCTGCATGTGGCGCTGCCGATGTCGATGCATTTGATAGCTGTTCGACCGCGATTGAGTTCGATGGCAAGTTAGATTATGTCCATAAAGGAGTGAGACGCTTTATCCCCATGCACTACCCGTTGCTAATGGGGAATAAATACAGCCACCTCACGATCTTTAAGTCAGCGCATCGAGGTAAAGTTACCGCCACCGATCCAGAGCTCAAGCTTGGCGATCAATCACGCATCTCAGTTGAAACCTTTGATAAGGATGGTTGGTTTGGCAAAAAATATCGATATGTCCGTGATTCGGACCGTGACACATTGTCAGAGATCGTTTACGCCCTACCGCAATAAGTACAACACGCTGTGACAAAATCGGCAAAGCTGCTTTTTTATGGTGAAGAAGCAGCTTGTCGGATTTCTTCACTTTTCTCACTCATGATAGTTTGTTCGTTACACGTTAATTAGGGGTTGCAATGACAAGACTGATCCTGGCAGTCACTCTGATAAGTGCTATCGGCATTACCGGCTATTTGTGGCTTGATACACCAGAACCAGCGTCTATGGCGCTGGCGACCAACACGATAGTGCGTACCAACGAACAGAGTGCGTCATCATTGAGCCAAACAACAGACGAAGAGGTCACAACGTTCGCACAACAAACCCAACCCACTGAGCCAGATATTGTACCGGTTAGCATGCGAAACTCGCTTAGCTACATTGCATCGGATTATGCAGAAAAAATCCAACATCCGCCTTATTCAATGCCCATCGCCTCGCCGCAAAGCCCTTATTTGCACTGGAATCGGCATATCAGTACACCCGTTCCTATACTTGATGGCACCGAGAAAGCAGCGCTCAAATTAAGTCAATACCGCTATTTTTATCCCAAGCCGATCCAAGCGTCATTGGTTGCCTCTTTACCTGTTAATCAAACCGTCTTAGAGATTATTGATGTCAGGACCAACCAGGTGATTGAGACAAAGACCGTGTCGGGAGACACATGGCAGATTGAGCCAGACGAAAGCTGGCCGATGGAGTTACGTCTCAAGGCGATCCTAGACTTTGATTCTGGGCATGATGTGCTCACTGCCGATTTTAGGCTATATCAGCCGATTGCCCAGTTAGCGCAAATAAACCCCGTCTTTGGTCGTGATGCCGATATGATTATCCCTTTACAACTTAATGTCGATAAGGCGGAATCTATCGTTTTCGCGCCAATCTGTTCACCCAAAACGACGAACCCGTTGCGTTTCTCACCACCAAAAAACGGCTTCAGGAAGGCGATCACACTGTTGAATTAAAAGCGTTTAAGCAAACGTTACTCGGCTTCGATAAGCAGTGGCAGCTAAAAAATATCGTGATTGAACGCATGTCAGGCTCCCCCGGCGAGCGAGCACAATTTGGTATCAGTCCGAAAGACACCTATTCATTGGGCGTCTTTGACATTGACCAATTGTCGGACACACCCTATCAAATGTCCGAGCAAGAGCGTATGCAACTCGAGTTTTTACAACACGCCGCGCGTTAGCGTTGAACACGATGACGATCTGGGTGGCTTATTGAGCATTCGCCCATTCGCGTGCCGTTGCAATACAGCGACGCACCACTTGGGCAGTATTCGTGCGTTGCCAAGCCAGCACCACTTGGCTACTCAAAGGCATCTGTGCCAGCGACAGCACAGACACGTGGTCACTCAACTGGGTGGTTAGCGAAGCGGGAACCAAGGCCACGCCAAAACCCGCTGATACCATTGCGGTTGCGGAATGGAGTTGTGGCGCAAGCGATGCAGAAGATGGCGTCAATCCTGCGCTTTTTAATGCATCAGATAACGCGTCATGGAGCCCAGGCCCGATATCACGAGGGAAGAGAATGATCGGATCATTGCCGAGCTGTGACAACGTCACGCTGTGACATGTCGCGAGAGGATGGTCAGCCGCGACAACCAGTTTAAAGGGATCATCAAATAAGGCGGTATGCGCCACATGTTCACTGGCATAACAAGGCAAACGTAAGAAAGCTAAATCCACCTCTTGTTGACGAAGTGTCTCCACTAATGATGGCATGGGCTGCTCGACCGGCTGAAAATCGATATCGGGATGATGTTCTTGTAACCCTCGCACCAGCGCTAACACTTGTTGGCTGACGACCGTCGAGCTGGCAAAACCGAGGCGTATTTGATTACGTTCCCCGCGGGCAACCTGCTTTGTGCGCTGCACGGCTTGATCTAACTGACTGAGAATTTTTACCGCATCTTGATAAAGCACCGCTCCTGCTGGTGTCAACGACACACCTCGCGGTAGGCGCTCTAATAAGGGCACACCTATCTCTTGTTCTAGCTTTTTAATTTGCTGGCTCAGTGGCGGCTGAGCAATACCCAGTTTCTCAGCCGCGCGCGTAAAGTGCTGACACTCGGCCACTGTGACGAAATACCGTAAATACCTAAACTCCATCGTCATGCCTTAATGCTGCGCATTATCAACTGTTTGGATTCAATATCTTACCACGTTTTCCATGTGCCATATCTTTTAGATATCAAAACCAACGTTATTTGTATTGGTGTCTCCTTCTTCAACCTCGCATCATCAAGACTCGGTTTTAACCTAACTGACTTCGGTTTATAAGGACGCTTTATGAGCACCCAAACCTGCCACTGCGCAGAACATGTCGCCGCCGCCTATCTCAAGCATCACCAACAAACAGGAGAAGGTGAGATTTATCAAACCTCATTGATGAGTGCCTTGATTGATGGCGTGTATGAGGGCGAGACCACCATGGCCGATCTACTCGAACATGGCGACTTTGGCTAGGGACCTTTAACCAATTGGACGGTGAACTCATCGCCTTTGATCAGACGATTTTTCAACTACGCGGCGATGGATCGGCAAGGCTCGCGGATCCTGAGCAAAAAACACCATTCGCCGTTATGACCTTTTTCAAACCAGACATTACACAACAGTTTGATCATCCCATGTCGCGCCAAGAGCTGCACGACGTAATCGACACACTGGTACCAAGTGACAATCTGTTCTGTGCCGTTCGAATTGATGGTGCCTTCGAGCATGTGCGTACGCGCACCGTGCCCAAGCAAACACCGCCATACAAGCCCATGCTCGAGGCCATCGATGCCCAACCAGAATTTCGTTTTGATCACGTTAATGGCGTAATTGCTGGTTTCCGTAGCCCGCAATATACACAGGGCATCAATGTCGCAGGCTATCACGAGCACTTTATCACTGACACTCGCGCAGGCGGCGGCCATGTCCAAGACTACGAGTTGGCATGCGGCACCTTGCAAATCGGCCGCGTCTCCAAGTTGGTGATTGACCTCCCCACCAATGCGGAATTTTTGGGCGCGAACTTAACACCAGACAATATTCACGCCGCTATCGAACAAGCAGAAAAATAATATCACCTCCCATAGGGAGCTAACCTCACGAGGAGCCCAGCATGACAACAACAACGCATTGGGACACAGGCGCACAACTGGTCGCAACCCACTTAGAACGTCAAGGCGTCGAGTATATTTTTGGTATACCGGGCGCAAAAATTGATCGCCTCTTTGATGCGATTGAAGATACCAATATCAAAATGATCCCGGTCCGCCATGAGGCGAATGGCGCCTTTATGGCCGGTGTTATTGGCCGCTTAACCGGTAAAGCGGGCGTCACCATGGCAACGTCCGGCCCGGGCTGCACGAACCTGGTGACTGGACTGGCGACTGCTAATTCTGAAGGCGATCCTGTGGTTGCTTTAGGTGGTGCGGTGAAACGTGCCGATCAACAAAAACAAACCCACCAAAGCCTAGATACCGTCAGCATTTTCAATTCGGTTACCAAATACAGTGCCGAAGTCCAAGCCGGTTCAGCGACCTCTGAAATCCTTGCCAACGCTTTTCGTGCAGCGGAAAGCGGTCGCCCGGGAGCCGCGTTTGTCAGTTTACCTATGGATATTCTTAACCAACCGGTCGACAGTGGCGTGCTCGCGCCTTCATTCCCGGCACCATTAGGGATGGCTGATACGCGCTCTATCCGCGAAGCGGCCAACAAAATCAAAGCGGCGCATAATCCGGTATTCTTACTGGGGTTACAAGCCAGCCGTCCTGAAAATGCCGCAGCTATTCGCGCCCTACTCAATCGTACCCAGCTTCCCGTCATCGGGACCTACCAAGCCGCTGGTACCGTCGACATCACCTACTATCAGCGCTTTGCGGGTCGGGTCGGCTTATTTAATAATCAACCCGGTGATCTCTTGTTAGCGAACGCTGATCTGATCGTCACCATTGGTTTTGGCCCAATTGAATATGATCCAGAGCTTTGGAACACGCAACACACCGATATTGTCCATATCGATGTGGCACCAGCAGAAATTGAGCACTATTACCGCCCTAGCGTGGAGCTCGTTGGCCAGATTGAGCCCACCCTTAATGCGCTCACCGAGCAGCTCGATCATCAATGGCTGATGCCCGCATCAACAGTTGATTTACTTGAAGAAGTGGCCCACCAGCGCCAAGCCATTCGAGCATACAGTCGTTCACACCAAGATTTTGCCATGCATCCACTGCATTTGATTAAAGCCATGCAGGATGTGATCACTCCAGACACCACCTTGTGCTTAGACATGGGCAGCTTCCATATTTGGATTGCGCGCTATCTTAATTGCTTCCGCTCTCGGCAATTATTGGTCTCTAATGGCCAACAAACCATGGGCGTCGCCTTGCCGTGGGGAATTGGCGCGAGCTTGCTCAACCCCGACCGTAAAGTGGTGTCCGTGTCCGGAGACGGTGGATTTATGCAATCCAGTATGGAGCTAGAAACGGCAGTGCGTCTCAAGTGTAACTTGCTGCACATCATCTGGGTCGATAACGCCTATAACATGGTGGAAATGCAGGAAGTTAAAAAGTACCAACGTTATTCAGGGGTGAAATTTGGTCCGATTGATTTTAAAACCTATGCCGAATCCTTTGGCGCCAAGGGCTATGCGGTCACACGACAAGAAGATTTAGTCACCCAACTTAAACAAGCCATAGATACCCAAGGCCCAGCTGTTATCGCCATTCCCGTGGACTACAGCGACAACTTTAAGCTGATGGCCCCCCGAGAAGCCGGCAGCATGGATCCGGTATTTGCTTAATAGATAACGCATTGGATAAAACATACCGCTCATAAAGTTATTAATATTCGATTTAGATCACATACTTATTCTATGAAACTGCGTAAGCTTATATATCTCTTAGTATAAAGAAACTTTACGATAACAATGGAGCTCATCATGGCAACGACCCCTCGCACGGTAACGTCTCCGAAACAATTCATCATTGGTACAGGCTTACTCGCACAATTGCCGGAAAGCGTTCAAGACTTTGGTTCTAACGCGTATATTATTTGTGATGAGTTCTTTCTCGATCAAGTTAGCCAAACCTCACTGCCTGCCATTGAGCGCGCAGAGGGCTTGGCGGCCCATGTCGAGAAATTTCAGTACGAATGTACCCAGCAAGAAATTGACCGTAACCTCGGTATCGCTGAACAGCAAAAAGCCAATGTGATCGTCGGTATTGGTGGAGGTAAAACCCTCGATTGCGCCAAAGCCGTCGCGTACGAGCGAAAAGTACCGGTTATTTTATATCCCACTATCGCCTCAACCGATGCTCCTTGCACCGCCTTGTCAGTGATCTACAAACCTGACGGTGAGTTTGACCGCTACTTATTCTTGCCACAAAACCCAGATGCGGTGATTGCCGATACGGGTATTATTGCCAATGCGCCAGCACGCTTCTTTGCGGCGGGTGTAGGCGATGCGTTGGCTACCTATTTTGAAGCACGCGCCTGTTATCGTGCCGACGGCGTTAACTTGGTCCAAAAGCGCCCCTCTCGCACTGGTCTTGGCCTCGCTCAGCTTTGCTATGAGTTACTCAGCGAAAACATTGATGCCGCCATGGACGCACTCGCCAGTAAAGTAAGCACGCCAGCACTTGAGCAAATGATCGAAGCAACAATTTATCTAAGTGGTGTGGGCGCAGAAGCTGGCGGTCTCGCCGCCGCGCACGCCGTAAATAATGGGATGACCGCCGTGGCTGATTTGCACCATGCCCAGCACGGTGAAAAAGTCGTCTTTGGGTTGTTGACGCAATTGGTACTGGAAAACGCCCCTAAAGATGAAATTGATAATGTGGTTAGAATTATCAAAACAGCGGGTTTGCCACTCACGCTAGAGCAAATGGGACTAAAAACCTTTATTGAAGAAGAGTGGCGTGAAGTTGCGCGTATCGCGTGTGCAGAAGGTGACACCATGGGCAATATGCCAATGACGGTCAGCGAAGAGGATGTCTATCACGCCATGTTAGCCGCGAATAATATGGCAAAACGTTACTCAGCGGCCTAAACCTATCAGTCAACTGACTCACCAAGCGTCCGTTTATCGGGCGCTTTTTTAATGGCGCGCTACGACGAACAAGCGCGAACTGTTAAGCCAGATGAAAATCAATCACAAACAACGGGGGACGCGCTGGGTAGATTTGCAAAATCAGCGCCTTCAGCTCGGTAAGCGACATCCCCTCTTGTTCAGCATGACGGGCATTAATGTCCTCGAACGCTAGCGGAGCAACGCTGTCGATCACAATGTCACATACATAATGATCAGTTTCTAGCTGATATACCGCGACGCGCAAACCGGGTTGATAGTGACTTTCAGATTCATCGCGAATGGTGATGGTTTTAACACCGGCGGCCACCATGGGCGTCAAGGTGGAGAAAAAGGTGATTTTGGTCGGGGCAGTCATGTTGCTTTCTTCCAAAACTGTATTGGTCTATGGTGCGATACGATTAAAAACGCCCGCGAGCACTTACACGCGAGCGTTTCATGCCTTGCGACGTTACGCCATCATCGGCACCAATACAAGGGTGCCAATAATCACGGTAATTAACCCGCAGAGGACCGGCACCGAGGTGCGCTTAACCACCTCAAACGGGCTGAGTTTTGCCATCCCAGATGTCGCCACAATCACTCCAGACACCGGCGATATGGTTCGGCCTAAGTTAGAGGCTTGCAGCATAGGGATAATCAAAAATGCCGGATTGAGGCCCATTTTCGCTGCCAAAGACGGTGCTAATTCAACAAACGCATAGAAAGGTGCATTTCCAGAGCCAGTGGCAACAGCGGCTGCGACGGTGAGTAAAGTAAGCAGCATCATCAATGCAATACCGCCTGCCCCAGCGCTTTCTGCTAAGCCGAGTAAGTTGTCAATCGCACCAATTGACATAAGGCCTTGTGCAAATACCCCTGCAGCGACTAACAGCATCACCACGCCTTTAAAGGCATCTGCCATCCCTTCATAACACGCATCCAGATCTTCTAACGTTTTGCGACCATTAAAACGTTTGGTGGCGAAGTCGACGAGCGCACCTAAAAAGATAGAGAGCACCACAATGGTGTAGATATCTAGATAGAGGCCCGGAATGGTTTCACCGTTAAATAAAAACACCCCAATGATAGGCAGAAAAGGTAAGGCGGCGTAATAACCTGGCGCGTGAGTTTCTATCTCGGAGACGTCCACACGCTCCATCGGCGTGTTTTCTTTGTTATCTAGGTATTTATTCCAAAAGTACGCCGCGGCGGCCATCACAATAATCGCACAAATAGAGACCGGCAATACGGTTTCGACCGCAAACACGTGGAGCGGTAAGCCTGCTTTTTCCGCTGCAATCACCACATCTCCCGAGGTGGGTGAAAGTATAATCGCTGCAGGAGACGCGCACACTGCAGTCGCGGCGGGACGAGAAATGCCCATCGCAGTCATCATCGGGAATAAGGTAGCCATTAAAAGCACACCTAAGCCAGTTGCAGAGCTGACCGCCAGTGACATCAAACAAGCGACAATGTAGGCTGCAACCAACAACACATAAGGCGACTTGATCACCGACAACGGCTTAGAGAACTGCTTCACCACCACGTTGTTGGCACCAATATGCGACATATAGGCCGCAAAACCACACAGCAACATGATTTGCATCCCGAGGCCGCCACCACGGTATTGCAGCATGTATTTCACATATTCCAGCGAATCAGTAAAAAGATTGCCCGTCGACGTTAATTTAGCCGGCAGAACACTGTGCCCTAATATCCCTGTGATGATCAGTAATATAATCCCTGCGGTCAGCAAAGTGCTTGCAGGACGATAACCTTTGACAATGAAATAACCCACAGCCACGGTTACAACTAGCCCAATGAGAAGTTCTAGCATAATTCACTCCGCCAGATGGTAAAGATAAAAGAATTGGATGGAATTTACTCAGCTCACTGTACTAAAACCCAGCCTGTAGCACGACAACAACCAGGCCCTGACTTGATTTAAGACAAATAAAAAGCCGCCTATCAATGAAAGGCGGCTTGGTGATCACAATTTGTAACGATTAAATCATTGCTTAGCGACCAGATCAAAACGATCAGCGTTCATCACCTTCACCCACGCTGCAACAAAATCGTGCACAAACTTGGTTTGGTTATCATCTTGCGCGTAGAACTCTGCATAGGCGCGTAAAATGGCGTTAGAGCCAAACACTAAGTCGACGCGGCTCGCCGTCCACTTCACTGCCCCCGAATTACGCTCAATGATCTCATAGCGGTTACGGCCGACAGGTTTCCACTGATACGCCATGTCCGTCAGGTTGACGAAAAAGTCATGACTCAGCTCACCGACCCGATCGGTAAATACGCCTTCCGGGGCACTACCATAGTTGGTGCCAAGCACACGCATACCGCCCAGTAGTACTGTCATTTCAGGTGCGGTGAGTCCCATCAATTGGGCGCGATCAAGCAAGAGCTCTTCGGGCTGAACGTTGTAATCTTTTTTCAGCCAATTACGGAACCCATCTGCGACCGGCTCTAGTACTTCAAATGAATCCACATCAGTGTGCTCAAGCGTGGCATCACCACGGCCCGGCGCAAACGGTACGTCGACGACCACACCAGCCGCTTTTGCTGCTTCTTCAATGCCTTGGTTTCCTGCCAGCACGATGGTGTCAGCGAGACTAATCTGGTGTTTCTGAGCAATATTACTCAGCACGTTGACTACCTTCGCCAGACGCTCAGGCTCGTTCCCCTGCCAGTCTTTTTGCGGTGCTAGGCGAATCCGCGCGCCGTTCGCCCCACCCCGCTTATCGGATTGGCGATAAGTCCGTGCGCTATCCCATGCGGTGGTCACTTTCTCTGCCAACGTCAGGTCACTATTGGCAATATCTGCTTTTACCGCTGCCACGTCATAATCGGTACGTCCTGCAGGCACGGGATCTTGCCAAATCAAATCCTCACTCGGCACATCTGGCCGATGTAACGTGACTTGGGCCCCATATCACGGTGCGTTAATTTAAACCAGGCTTTGGCAAAGACGTCTGCCAGGTAGTCAGGGTCTTGATAAAAGCGTTCAGAGATTTTGCGATAGGCCGGGTCCATTTTGAGTGCCATATCGGCATCGGTCATGATGGGGTTACGACGAATCGAGGGGTCTTCAACATCAACAGGTTTATCTTCTTCTTTGATGTCGATAGGCTCCCACTGCCAGGCACCCGCAGGGCTTTTCTTCAATTCCCACTCATAGTTAAACAGGAGATAAAAGTAGCCGTTATCCCATTGCGTGGGATGGGTAGTCCAAGCCCCTTCAATGCCACTGGTGACCGTATCGCGACCAATGCCACGCGCTTGGTGGTTGTTCCAGCCTAAGCCTTGCTCATCAACGTCGGCCGCTTCAGGCTCAGGTCCTAATACGCTCGCATCGCCATTGCCGTGACATTTACCCACGGTATGGCCACCGGCAGTTAGCGCGACGGTTTCTTCATCGTTCATCGCCATGCGCTCAAACGTGACACGCATATCATGGGCAGTTTTGAGCGGATCTGGGTTGCCATCTACCCCTTCAGGGTTAACATAAATCAGCCCCATCATCACTGCGGCAAGTGGATTTTCGAGATCGCGAGCGCCAGAGTAACGGCTGTTCTCTGCATCACTTGGGGCCAACCATTCTTTTTCTGCGCCCCAATAAGTATCCTTCTCTGGATGCCAAATGTCTTCACGCCCAAACGCAAACCCATAGGTTTTTAGCCCCATCGATTCATACGCCAGCGTGCCCGCGAGCAAGATCAAATCTGCCCAACTAATTTTGTTGCCGTATTTTTTCTTAATCGGCCATAGAAGGCGACGGGCCTTATCGAGGTTGGCGTTATCCGGCCATGAGTTCAAAGGTGCAAAACGCTGGTTACCTGTTGCGCCGCCACCGCGACCGTCAGCAATGCGATAGCTCCCTGCCGAGTGCCATGCCATGCGGATCATCAATCCGCCGTAATGCCCCCAATCTGCAGGCCACCAAGACTGACTGTCGGTAAGTAGCGACTTAACGTCATTTTTAAGTGCGTCAATATCGAGGGTTTTTAGGGCTGACGGGTAATCAAAATCGTTATCAAACGGCGTTGATTTTGTGTCGTGCTGATGAAGAATGTCGAGGTTAAGTGCATTGGGCCACCAGGTTTTGTGTGCCATCTCTTCCGATGTTGCGCCACCATGCATCACGGGGCATTGACCGCCCGACGTTGAGCGTTGCTGAGACATTGCTTTCTCCTTATGTTTTATCCATCAGTGCGAACGCTAAAACACCTGACTAGGCCGCACTGACGCTATCATTAGTTATTGCTAACTAAACATGAGTAACCTTAATAGACAATCACATAAAGCGCTAATCTGTTATGCCAATAATGTTAATAGCCAATAACTTATGAGCTGATGAGAGACGCGCTAACTCACATTCACCATGCCCATTCGCGATTTTGAAGCACCACACGATAACCATCCAGATCTTCAAAGGTGCAGCCGTCTTTATCCCAATAACTGTTATAACTCGAAACCGGTGTAAATCCGGCCGCTTCGATTTTTTTGCACGCGGCTTGCCATGCCGAGTGATCCGGCAAATAAAAAACCAATAAATTCTCTTGTGAGGGGGCTGGTCCAACATGGGTGCCGCGGTGGTGGGTAAACTCAAGGTGATAATTGTGATGCGGATGACCGATAATGGCACCATCAAAGTCATTGTGGCCAGAGAAGGTCCCGAGCAACTCAAAACCTAATCCTTCACAATACATATTCGTAATATCGGCTAAGTTATCAGTTGGCCGCGCAACCCGCATCACGGTATGTTTATCAATCATTATGTTGGCTCCTTTGGCTTAAAACGCCCGACCGCTTGGCCAGGCGTTGCAAACAGATGCGGCGCATGTTGATGATGCATGTCACCAATTTGTACATTCAGGCAAAATTTACATCCAAGCCCTCAACCGAGGTACGCCCCACCTGCATCCTTGTCCTTCGTATCCTTTTACGTATTAGGCGATAAAAATCTGCCCCAACACGTAACCGAACGCACAGGCGCTCACCACACCAATTAAACCAACCGCCATGAATGAATGGTTGAAGTACCATTTACCGATTTTGGTGGTGCCAGATGCATCGAAATTCACGGTCGCAATATCAGAAGGATAGTTGGGGATAAAGAAGTACCCATACACCGCCGGCATAATACCGATAAGCAGTGCAGGGTCGAGCCCTAACCCAAGACCTACCGGCAACATCATCCGTGCGGTGGCAGCTTGTGAATTAACAACTACTGACACGATAAACAAGGCCAGAGCAAAAGACCATGGATACTGAGTGACCATATCCACAATTCCAGACTTAAACTGCGGCATCGCGTATTGGAAGTAAGTATCTGACATCCAGGCAATCCCAAAAATGGCAATGGCCGCTACCATCCCAGATTTAAACACCACGCCATTGGGCACATTGCGCGGATCGGTTTGTGTCGCCAGTAGGATGATGCCGCCAAAGCAGAGCATCATCATTTGAATGACGACTGACATGCTGATGGCCTTACTCTCCCCTGCCACTGTGCGAATTTCTGGCCACATAGCGATAATCACAATGGTAACGATGGCACTAATGAACAATAACACCGCATTGCGCGCGGAACGGGGTAATACCTCATCTAACGAGGTCGCTGTGGTATTTTCGATACGCTCACGCCATTTCGGGTCTTGTAAGCGCGCTTGGTAATCCGGATCGTCATCCAGCTCTTTGCCGCGGCGCAAGCTGTACAGAGACATCAGCAAGGTACCAAACAAGGTGGCGGGTACGGTGACCAACAAAATCGAGACTAACGTAATGTCATGTTGAATATCGGCAAGCTGGGCAAGGTAATACACTACCGCAGCGGAGATAGGTGACGCCGTAATCGCGATTTGAGAAGCAACCGACGCTGCGGCCATGGGGCGCTCCGGGCGGATACCATTTTTTAGCGCGACATCACCGATAATCGGCATAATGGAATACACCGCGTGACCGGTACCAAGCATAAAGGTCATGGCATAGGTGACAAACGGCGCAATCAAAGTGACGCGTTTTGGATTTTTACGCAATAATCGCTCGGCCACTTGCAGCATATACTTAAGGCCACCTGCCGCTTCCAAGATAGAGGCACAGGTGACGACCGCAAGAATAATCAGCATCACGGTTACGGGCGGTGACGTTGGCGGCATCTGGAAGATAAACACTTCGATGACCAAGCCGATTCCCGAGACCACGCCCAGCCCAATGCCCCCGTATCGGGAGCCGATATACAGCATTAGCAGTAAGAACAAGAACTCTAAATACAACATACCTTCACCTCTCTACCCGATTACGCAGGCTGTTTTTGTTATCGCGTTTAATCTAAAACTTGTGTCATGCCCGCCAAATGGTGCCAATAGCCATTGCAATCGTGGTTGAGCGGTTGCGGCTGGGTGCCTGCTTGGTTAGCACGGAATTTGTCTACCCATTGCAAGGTGTCAAGCGACAGTGGCTTAATCGCACCACGTCCACCAGCCCTTGCATCGACGGTAAATCGTTAACGAGATTGGCGCATTGCCCGGACTGGGTTTGAATGCCATTCAGCACAAATACCGCTTGACCCTCTTGGGATTCCGTTAACCGTCCATTGGGGTATTTTAGGCAGCACAGCTCGCAGTCATCTTTGGCACGGTTTTCTGAGCGCGCGGTAAAACAGCGTGCCGAATAAGCCAGTGGTAAGTAACCATAGCCAGTCACCTCTACCTCAAACTGGTCGCGAATACCCAGTGCATCACAGCCGTTCAACATATTCACCAACCAATCGCGCGAAAGCTCCACCGGCATCACCCAGCGTGTCATGCCTAAGTCGACAAATTGCTTTAATGTTTGCGGGTTATAGCAGTTGATAGCGGCTCCCACCACAAAGGGCTGCCGACGCTCGCTTAAAAATTGCACCGCGCTCAGGTCATTCGCTTCAATGCGAATATCATCATTATCACAGTAGCGTTTTAGCATGGTCAGCTCTGAGGGCGCTTCAATCAGCGCCATGGTCGAGAGCACCACTTGTTTACCAGACTCAGCCAGCTCACGCGCGAGCCCGATCCAGTCTTTGGTTTTCAGCTCTCGCCGCTTAGCACAGACGGTTTCGCCGAGATAAATCACATCGGCTTGGCGTCGTGCCTGCCGCCGCTTAGATAAAAGGCTTCAACCTCAGCCTTGGGCCAGTAATACAGGATTGGCCCGAGAGAAAATTGCATCATAATTCCTTATTGCCACTTGCGATGGTAAGCACCCAAACTGGTTTGCACCCCTTCAGAAAGACTATCGAGCGAATGCGCCCAATCCGGTGCAATATCAAACGCCTCGGGGTTTGCGACACAGCGATCAATCGCTTGACGCCATACCCGTGCAACTTGCTCCACATATGCAGGGCTGCGCTGACGACCTTCGATCTTGACCGATTTGATCCCGGCGCGATAAAGCTCAGGCAGGACACTTAAGGTGTTCAAACTGGTGGGCTCTTCCAGTGCGTGATAGCGGTTGCCGTCGACACAGAAACGACCTTTGCAGAGGGTGGGATACCCCGCTTTTTCGTCGGCTTGATACCGATCAATCAAGACACCATTTAAGCGCGACTCCAGCCCTTGCTCAGTATCTTGCCAGCGCACGAATGCCGCCGGTGAGCAAGCGCCCACGGTATTGGGCGACTGGCCGGTAAGATAAGACGATAAATAGCAGCGCCCTTCGGCCATAATGCACAGGCTGCCGAAGGCAAATACCTCTAAGTCAACATCGGTATCGCGTGCTAGTTGTTTAACCTGATGAATAGACAGCACCCGCGGCAATACCACTCGCTTAACGCCATATTGCTGCTGATAGAAACGGATCGCCCCAGCGTTAGTGGCGGATGCTTGAACAGAAAGGTGTATATCCAAATCGGGATAGGTGTTGGCGGCGTAATCTAAACAGGCCATATCAGCAAGGATCAGTGCATCAACGCCATTTCCGGCGGCGCTATCAATCGCATATTGCCAGCGGCGCCAACCATCGGGGTGAGCAAAGGTGTTAATGGCAACGTGCAAGTCTTTGCCGTGGTCATGCACATACTGACTGGCACGCTGCAATTTGCTGTCGGTGAAGTTCAGCCCAGCAAAATGGCGCGCATTGGTATCATCTTTTAAGCCGACATACACCGCATCGGCGCCATGCTCGATCGCTTTTTTAACCGCCGGAATATTGCCCGCCGGACAAAGGAGCTCCATAACATTGCATTCCATTTTATGATTGTCCGGCTAAGATAAGGGCGTTGCCAGTGTGGGGGGTTGATATGTATCAAGCTCACTTCCCCATGAGGATAAAAATCGCGATAAATGACGCTGTTGCCACAAAAACCCTCCTCATTTTTGACTCGGATCCAATGGCAGCGCCTCCAACCTCGCTACTCTAGTGGTACTCAACCATTGGCACCAAAGGAAAGCCAAATGCTCGTTAACCCAATCACACAACAACCCCTTGCTCTGCCACTGCCTCAGCCCAATCTGATTACACCAGGCCTAAAAGCGATCACTGAGTTACCACAAGGCTACAGGCCCAGGTGTTGACTAAATTGATGAATACCGCTTTTGCCGTGCCGCTGGCGGAGGAAGAGTTCGACTTTCTTGCTGGCCGTACCATTCGCATTGGTTTGCGCGATCTCAACGCGAATTGGTTCGTGTCGCTGAACGAAGACAACCAATTATTGGTGCGCTTGTCTGGGGAGGAAGACGCCAGTATCGAGGGAGATTGGTTAGCGTTTTTGAAAATGGCGACTCACTATTGCGATCCGGATACGCTGTTTTTCCAGCGCCAACTCAGTATCAGTGGTGATACCGAACTCGGGCTGCATGTGAAAAACCTGCTCGATAGCCTCGAAATCGACACCCTACCCAAGCCGCTGGCACGCTCACTGACGTTAAGCCATCACTACCTCACTAAACTCGCGTTGTAGTGACTTGGCTATTCGGACGGGTGCACGACAGGCTGTTGATAACGGTGCGATAGATATACCGCCTAGATGGCATAAAGAGGCGGCTAATTGCCGCCATATGTATTGCAGTCAAACTGTCATCGTTCGGGTGCGATACCACTTTACCGTGACAGGTGCGAGCTCTTTTAACGCGTTACGCACCATGATGAACGGCACTTTGATGAAGTAGAACGACATCAATACCATCATCATAGGGTCCGCATAAACCGCATAATCCGACCAAGGTGAATGCGCCACTAACCAAGCACCTAAAAAGCCTAAGGTGACTGCGAGACTTAATAAGGTGTCCATTTGCCACTGGCGCGATTCCGCCGCCACCAACTGGCTTTGCCCTGCTTGATTTTTACGCGCAATCATCCACCATCCGTAACCGCAACCCACCACGTTGACGATACCAAATAACACCGCCAATGACGGATTAACCGCACGTCCGCCCTCGACCAAGGATGATACCGCTTCGTAAAGGGAATAACTCACCAACAGCATAATCACGGCACCTTTAATGGCGACAACAAGCGGAGTGAGCAGCGCACGTGTGATCGGCCTTGCATAGCGCGAGTGGATATACCATGACGCGCCCAGTGACAACAAAGTTAACACTAGGCTAATCAACGAGTAGATACCGTCGAACATAATCACTAAAGAGCCAGCAAACCACCCTACGGCCAGGCCGGTGATGGCAAACCCTAATGCTAAAAGGGCTGAAAACACTAAGACTGACTTTTCATTAATCACGTTTTGAGGAGACATAAAACACCAAAAGTAGAAAACACGCACACATTCTTGGTGCTACTGCGCCGCTTTACAAATGCGAACTTGCTGGCGTTTTCATCATCCCGTTAGGTGGAAAATGAAACGCATTTAATTTCAATAATTTATAACACAAATCAGCTGTCAGCATTTCTGACACTCAGTGTCCCAAACACATTTTAGTTATGAGATAGCGCAAAATCGCATTTTGCTCTTATATAACTATTGCGCATACTAAACGCACATTTATATTCTTTATGGACTAAGAAGATGAGGAAAGGTATTTTGCTTGCTGCCATTACCTTGCAGCTTTTTCTCGCAGTGACCAGCACGGGATGGTGGCAGTTTGCTGCGGCACTCAGTGCTTTTTTATTGGTCGCGGTACTCCGTTTGCCTCAGGACACACCGCACGAGTGATCCTGAAGCAAAACCGGACAACTAAGCAGCAAAGAGCAGCCAAGCAAGCGACGAGCAAGAGATAATCACCCATAGCGCAATGCCAAAAAACAGGGGCTTGGGGCCTGCGGCACGTAGCTGGGCGATAGAGATACTGCAGCCTATCAAGAACAAGCACACCACCAACACTTGCTTAGCCACCGCGAAAATCACATCGTAAATCGGTTGTGCTTGCACAAACACATCACTGATGCCGATAGCTAAGCAATAAAAGACAATAAAAAATGGAATAGTGATTTTTTTGGCGTGACTACGAAACATCAGTGCACTGACAAAGGCGACAGGCACAATCCATAATGCACGTGCAAGCTTGAGTGTCGTGGCGGTGGTTAATGCTTGCTCACCATAGGCAGACGCCGCCCCCACCACCGATGATGTATCGTGAATCGCGATCGCCGCCCAAGTCCCAAAGGTATGCTGATCAAGCCCTAACGCATGCCCAACCATCGGAAATACAAACAGCGCTAGCGAGTTCAGTACAAACACGGTGCCCAGCGCGAGGCCAATTTGTTCATCATCGGCATTGATGGCGGGCGAGACGGCCGCGATGGCACTGCCGCCACAAATAGCTGTTCCCGAGGCAATTAAATGACCCGTTTTTCGATCCAACCCGATCAGCTTGGCCAGTATCGTGCCAAACACCAGAGTGCCCGTAATGGTGGCAATAATCAGCCCTATCCCGTCGCCGGTAACCGCCAACGCCTCTTGCAAAGGAATACCAAACCCCAGTCCAACGATAGAGTACGCGAGGAGCTTTTTAGTGATCTTAGTGAGCGGTAATCCGCTGGGTACCCCGCCCAAAGACGTAAGTAAAAAACCGAGTACTAAAGCGATGGGCGAAGTGACCCAGGGGGTTAAGCACGCGAGGACCGCGAGAGAAAAAGGCAGATAACGAAGATAGGCAGTCATAATTAGGCTCGATGACAATAAGTGGGCTAGATGAAAATAAGTAGGCTCGATGCCAATAAGTAAGCTTGATGAAAACAAGTGCAAGCATTCTAGCGCTATGTGTGCGCTCAGAAAATCTTAAACTTTTTCGAGTCAGTTAAAAACGCCCGAAAAAGCAGCCTAAGACAATGATATAAATCACTTTTAATAGACGATTTAGAAATTAAACAAGATCTAGAAATCAAACAAATAGTTAGTAATGCTATCGTTCAGCCATTGGATCCCAGGGTGTTCGGCCATACCAGACGCCGTAAACAGGCAATAGTCTTCTTGCGTGAGGCCGTAAGTATGCTTGATCACAGCCAAGCGCTGCTCGCGGAGGTGTTTGCGGATCAGCGGCTCAGGTAGCACGCCCCATGCCTCTTCTTGCAAAATGGTATTGAGCATATATTCAAAGCTAGAAAAGCCAATATAGCGGCGTGAGAAGGGTTGAAGCTCGGGATTGTCTTTTTCGTTGAGGTAGACCATTACCGCTTGCATGGCGTTACGTAGTTGATCATCACTGACCCGACGTAGTCGACTCAACGGATGCTCACTGTTACATACAGACATCATGCGAATTTTACCCAGCGGTTGGTAGTTGATACGAGGGTCGTCAATACGCTCGTAATCGACCCCAAACGCAAAGTCGACTTGTTGGGTTTCAACCAAGTTGGCCAAATCACCGCTCGAGGCCAGCACAAGGTTAAAGGAGGTCGCGGTAAAGCGCTTGTTAAGCTGATGGGCCCAATCCTGCCAAAGTTGATCGGGAATGGCATCATCACGCGCGATCCATACTTCGGCATTAAATCCCGCGTTCGCTTGCTCGCAAGTCCGGCGAATACGCGCCGCCGTGACCGATATGCTCTCGAAATCTTTGTACACAGCTTTGCCGATTTCCGACAGTGTTAGACGGTTACCGGTGCGATAGAACAATTCGGCGTTAAGTGATTGTTCTAGCGCTTTAATCGCCATACTTAAACGTGAGCGATTCACATCCAGTTGACGTGCTGCTTCAGACACTGATCCGGTGTCTGCCACTGCACAAAACGCATCAATTTGGGTTAGATTCATGCCGCCCTCCTCGCGCTATCCTACCGGAGCACGGCAAAGACACAAGCAATAAAGGCGTTAGCATTTGTTTGCGACACCTCGTATAGTTACTTGCTCAACCCATTAAAAGTATTCACTTTTTTTGTTTTCATGAGTGGATAAACTTACATTTTGTCTATGGGTGGGTATAAAAATTGCGCAATGACAACCTAGCAAGGTTAATAAAAAACACAATTAATGGCCTAACAACATCATGGCAATACAGCTGATTTGTTGCTTAATATGAATGAGTGCTTCGATAAAACAGAAATGGAACTTGGAAGGGATGTGACATGATGATGTCACAGGCTATGAGTGCTATGGTGCCC
This sequence comes from Salinivibrio costicola subsp. costicola ATCC 33508 = LMG 11651, assembly GCA_000565345.1. Classification (GTDB taxonomy): domain Bacteria; phylum Pseudomonadota; class Gammaproteobacteria; order Enterobacterales; family Vibrionaceae; genus Salinivibrio; species Salinivibrio costicola. The sequence goes on from AQOF01000056.1 coordinate 26,010, forward strand.
CGGGCCGGACTTGAACCGGCACAACGCGAACGTCGAGGGATTTTAAATCCCTTGTGTCTACCAATTCCACCACCGGGGCGCACCTCATAGACGCGGTTTAATTTAATGATTTGCCAATATAAATCAATCTTTTTTTTCTTGTGCCGTGTCAAGTGTAGACAATTCACCCAAGCCGGTTGAATTTCACTCACTTTACGTTTAACTTAGCCAATACATCTTTGACATAGGGTGCTTTATGCTTCACATAAACATCTTGATCGCGCACTCCTTGGGCTAGTATTGCATGTTTGGTGTTTTCGTACTTAATCCGGACATCTGGGTTGTCGAGCAAGTGTTGCTTGTACGCGAGTTGGCGATGATACTCTTCACTGTCTTTTTCAATCACATGTGCATGTATCAAAAAACGTTCACCTTGATAAGTCACTGACGCATCTTTACGAGGACGGTGCGCTGGAAAAGGCTGATCACTGTGCTGATCTTGGAAGCCTAACGCGTAGAGGTGAGCCACAGCGTTCTCGCGCTCTCCCTGATAATACAGAATCGATAAATCAATGATCCCTTTACCGCCAACTTTGGCAGACGTTGAACCAAAATGCAGCACATCAATGCGAGATGTAGAAATATGGGTAGAGAGCGCTTGGGCCACGTCCAAGTAGATTGATCTCCATGGGGAGAAGTTGGCGTCGATTAATTGGTAAGGCTCGAGTGTGATCATGATGTACCTTAGCGAAGAAAGAAAAACCGATGAACGCTTGTGACTTGGCACCGGAGCCTCATGACTCACTATGCCAAGTTACGCGCGTATAGTACCATCGGCTTTCGTACACGCAAGTCACCCCACTGTGCGCTATGTGCCTTCAGCCTAGGGCGAATTAGAACCGTATTGATTGCTGTCTAGTGCTCTTTATAAGATGCAGAACACCCTGGTTCGCTGCATGGTAGTTCCCTTGAGCCGTTAGCTTTGGAATCCTGCCGCTTGCATCAAGACCCTAAATAACCAAGAAACAGCTCCGAGCGCAGCCACGCTTGCTACCCAGATGCCGACCAACCAAAGCCATCGCTGCCAAGTGGGTTTTGTGGTGTCAGCCATTAGTGATAAGCCTCATCGGGATTCACTTTGCCGCTAAATACGCGGTAACTCCAGTAGGTGTACATCAAAATAACAGGATGATAAACACCGCGCCGACTAGCATAAACTGCAAGCTTTGTGGTGGTGACGCTGCTTGCCAAATCGTGATACTGGGCGGGATAATGTGTGGCCAAATGCTAATTCCTAGGCCAATAAATCCGAGTAAAGTAATACACAACGCCATTAAAAAAGGACGGTGATGGGCATGCTCAGGACGCGCACGCCATAACCGCAACAAACAAAAAGCGGTAAAAAGAGGAACCGGTGAGAGCGCAAAAAGGTTCGGCATACTAAACCAACGGTCTGCAATCCCCGGATACGCCAACGGTGTCCAAACACTTACTATCGCGATGCATAATGCCATCAGCGCCACTAATCGACGGCTCAGATGATACATACGCAGTTGTAGTTGGTGTTCAGTTTTCATGATGAGCCAAGTGGCACCCAACAGGCCATAAGCAATGACTAACCCAACACCACAGAAAATCGGAAACGGAGCCAGCCAATCGAGTCCGCCACCGGCAAAGGTACGTCCCTCTACGGGGAAGCCTTCAATCACTGCACCCACGGTGACCCCTTGAAAGAAAGTGGCAAAAATAGAACCCAGCCATAAAAGCGGTATCCCAAAAACCATGGTGCCCGGGCAATGCCTTGAAACGGAATTCAAACGCCACACCGCGAAAAATGAGTGCCACCAGCATTAAGGTAAGTGGGATCGTTAACGCATCAACAATCACAGCATACGCTAACGGAAACGCACCAAATAACGCCGCACCACCTAGAACCAGCCAGGTTTCATTGCCATCCCACACCGGCGCGACACTATTCACCATCAAGTCGCGCTCTTCTCGATAACTGACAAACGGCATCAGAATCCCGATACCCAAGTCAAACCCGTCCATCACGATGTACATCAAGGTAGCAAACACGATAATGCCAAACCAAATCATTGCTAAATCCATGTTTCCCCCTTACACACGGCCAGAGACAGTTAACGGTTCATGGGGCGTGTCATCATGTTGATCCGGGCCTAATTTAATTTGATGGATCATATAGATATACCCCAACCCAAAGACTAAGCCATACACAACAAAGAAGCTGATCAAGCTGATACTCATATGCAAATCACCGTGCGCAGAGACCGCATCCTGGGTGCGTAGCAGACCATGCACAACCCAAGGTTGGCGTCCGACCTCGGTGGTCACCCAGCCGGAAAGAATGGCGATTAGGCCTGCTGGCCCCATATAGAACGCGAAACGAAGCAATCCCTGATGTTCAAACAGGTGTCCTTTATAGCGCTGCCACGCCCCTAATATGCCAAGCGTGATCATCAATAGCCCTAAACCCACCATCAGGCGAAAAGCCCAGAAAACTACCGGGGAGTTAGGCCGGTCTTCAGTAGGAAATTCTTTTAGCGCAGGAATTTGCTCGGTCAAACTATGCTGTAAGATCAGACTGCCCAGATAGGGGATTTCCACTTTATAGTGGGTGGTTTCATCTTCCATATCCGGCAGGCCAAACAAAATGAGAGGCGTGGGCTCGCCATGACTGTTGTCCCAATGCCCTTCCATCGCTGCAATCTTAGCGGGCTGATATTCCAAGGTATTCAAGCCGTGTAAATCTCCGATAAAGGCTTGAATGGGCGCGGTGAATAACAGCATCCACATCGACATCGAAAACATCCGCTTCACGGCTGGGCTGCGCTGCCCTTTGAGCAGGTGCCACGCCGCCGACGCGCCAACAAATAACGCACTGGATAAAAACGCCGCGACCACCATGTGCGCCAAGCGATAAGGGAAAGAAGGATTAAACACCACCGCGAACCAGTCCACAGGGACAACTTAGCCATTAACCACTTCATGTCCTTGCGGGGTATGCATCCAACTGTTGGAGGCCAAAATCCAAAAGGCGGAGATCACGGTGCCCAGCGCCACCATAGAGGTCGCAAAAAAGTGCAAACGATCACCGACACGCTGCCAACCGAAAAGCATGACCCCTAGAAAGCCGGCTTCGAGAAAGAAAGCCGTCAGCACCTCATAGGTCAGCAGTGGGCCGGTGATGCTGCCCGCAAATTCCGAGAAGCCACTCCAGTTCGTGCCAAATTGGTACGCCATGACCAACCCAGACACCACGCCCATCCCGAAATTTACTGCGAAGATTTTCGACCAGAAAAGGTAAAGCGTTTTATACTCACGCTCGCGCGTTTTAAGCCACAACCCCTCGAGCACCGCGAGATAGCAGGCGAGACCAATGGTAATCGCGGGGAAAATAATGTGAAAAGAAACCGTAAACGCAAATTGAATACGGGCCAACATAAATGCATCAAGACCAAACATACGTGAAGTCCACTTTAGTGATTAGACTAACGCGCATGGTAGAAGCCCACGATCAATGTGCCCATATACAGACGTATCAGATTAAACTATAACAGTCTACTTTATGCAGTGTTATAGTCTCAGTAAGTCAGCCGTCCCTATGGTGAAAACGTGTCTAAGTATCAACAGCTTAGTGAACAGATAAAACAACAAATTCAGACCGGCATTTGGCACGTTGGAGAAAAGCTCCCCTCTCTTAGAAAACAGGCCGCTTATTCAGGTTTGAGTATGATGACAGTGCTACAAGCCTATCAACTGCTAGAAAGCCAAGGTTGGATTGTTTCTCAGTCCCGCTCAGGCTACCGCGTCGCCCCCCATGCCGAGCTTACCCAGAATGGGTCAGACAGTGCCATCCATCCTACTGAATCGGTGGATATTAATGACTACATTTTCGATGTGTTGCAAGCCAGCCGCTCCCCCGGCATGGCGAGTTATGGGCATGCGTATGTCGATCCCCTGCTTGCTCCCCGCCACCAAGTAAACCGTTCGCTCACCACCGCGGTACGCTTTATGTCCATTCACAGCGTGGTCGATAATCTCCCTCCGGGCAATGCTCAACTGCGCCACCTGATTGCCCAGCGCTATGCGGCACAGGGGATGCAAGTCTCTCCCGATGAGATAGTGATTACCGCCGGCGGGCTAGATGCACTCAACCTTAGCTTACGCGCGGTCACTCAGCCTGGTGACTGGGTCGCGGTAGAAAGCCCCGCGTTTTACGGCGCGTTACAAGCACTTGAAAATAGGGGGCTGAAAGCGATGGCGATCAGAACGCATCCCACCGAAGGCATTGACCTTGATGCCTTAGAACGCGTCTTGCAAACTCACCCGATTCGCGCTTGCTGGTTAATGAGCAATCATCAAAACCCGTTGGGTTATTCGCTGTCAAACGAGAAGAAAGCGCGTCTAGCCGATCTAGTTAAACGCTATCAGGTTTACTTAATCGAAGATGATGTATATGGCGAGCTCTACGAGGGTGAGCACAAACCACTGCCCACCAAAGCATTCGATAGCAGTGGCCATGTCTTGCACTGCTCATCGTTTTCAAAAACGCTGGTCGATGCCTTTCGCCTCGGCTGGGTTGCGGCAGGTGATCAAGCCCAGAAGCTACAAAAGCTCCAACTGATGAGCACAGTGACCACCAGCGTCCCGATTCAGCTTGCCGTCGCGCACTACTTACACAACCGAAACTACGAGCACCACTTAAAGCAACTGCGCCGCACACTCGCCAAGCGAAAAAAAGCGACATATCAATTTCTTATTGACCACTTGCCCCGAGATGTTGAGGTAGTCAACAGTCAAGGCGGATACTTTTTATGGATTGCATTGCCCAAAGGCAGTAATACCACCGCGCTGTACCACCTTGCGCTCAAACATCATATCAGTATCGCACCGGGTAATATGTTTGCCACGCACGCACAGTTTGCGCATTGCTTTCGGCTCAATGCGTCTTACCCGCTCGATCATGCTCATCAAAATGCGCTGGCAACCTTGTGCGATTTGATTGCACAGCACATTCAAGGTTTGATAAAAAGCTAAGACTGGTTAAGCAACCAAGTGAGGATCGCTTTGCGTGAGGTGGGTGTCGCTTGTTGATACCAGTACCCCATCATCTGCAAAGGCTGACTCTGGGTGGTTGGCAGTGTGCCACTACCATCACGATTAGCAAACGCCCAATCGGCAAATGCGTTACGGTCAGATTCATTGGCTTTTTGATACCAATAATCAATCATCGCTTCAGGCTTCTGTGCCACTTTTTCGCTCGTTTCAGCACCACTAGCAACCAAGGACGGATTAATCCTTTTTCCCACTACCCGCGCCGCTTCTTGATTCGCGGCGGTAAAATACGCTTTAGGGATAGAAAACTGCACACGATTACCACCGCCTGAACTGTTAAAGATAAAGCGTACGTTTGACTCAGGCCAGTTCGCCACGGTTTCGGGAGACAATGGGAACGCAACATATTGCGTGGTTACACAATGTTCGGTGCAAGACTCTGATGTTACACGCATATTTTCTAGTTGAATGGCTTCTCCGTTGATCGTTACCGAATTAAACTCTTGATAATTTTTAAAAAAAGATACTTCTGTGATGAGTTTTGAAGAAGCTAGTTCAGCTTTATCCACATCGCCGGTAGCGTAATTACCCACATAATGGGACGCTGCTTTAACAATATCGGCACCTACCAACGCTTGTGTATCTGGCGTGATCGATTTTGTTGCGATTTGTACATAGTGGTGCCGCTCTTTGATTGATTTCACCACATCGTCAAACTGACTAGACGAATCGTAGCTCGCGCAACCAACCATCAATAAACAACTAGAAGCAGTAATCAGACGTAAATAAGTGTTCATAAACCACCCTTATTGGAAGCAAAAAAGCCGGCCTTCCTGGCCGGCGAAAAATAGAAAGGCAAAGCTGTAGACTAAAAGTTGTATTCAATCCCCACACGGGCAAAGGCACTTTTCTCGTCGGCGTTATAGGCATCATGTTGACCAACGCGTAAATACGGTAAAAACCCGTTATGAGAATACATTAATTGACCCGCAATCACTGATTCGCTGTCATCAACATTCGCGTTGTTATCAAGATCGGAGTCGCCATTCGCTGCATAACCAAGACGATAGCCCCATGGACCACTCCAGTATTCACCGACTACTGACACTTGTTCTTGTTCTGCCTCAGTATCTTTGTTGACACCATCTGTCTTGTATACACCATCATTGTATTTATAGGCTGCAGACACCTTAAATCCGCCAGGAAGTGGGATCTCAACCCCGGCTAAATAGGCTTGAGTATCAATGTCATCAGAGTAGTTCGAGTTGTATTCGTAACCGCCGTGCAACGTAAAGGCCTCTGCCACAGTATAGTGTGCCGCAGCGCCAAAATGGTTTGAGCCGTTGACATCTTTATCGCCACGTCCAACAGACACATCGAAACTAAAACCATCGAAGTCTGGTGAGTCATAGCGTGCGATATCGCCTTTACGATCATAATGCGACTTAGTGTCCGCACCCCAGTCGAAGACACGGCCTAACCCTGGGTTTGAATAGGGCCAGTCCACCACTTCATACAAAGGCGTAAGCATTCGACCAAAGCGCACCTGACCCCAATCGCCTTTCATACCGATAAAGGTATCACGTCCGCCAAGTGTCGAGCCTGTACCATCTTCACCCACATAACCTGACTCAATTTGCATAAAGATATAAACATCTTCATTGAAGTCTTTTCCCGCCCGGAATCCAATTCGAGACTCATTCTCGTAATCGTAACCGTTGTTATCCTATTGATAAAATGCGGAAATTGCAGCAACACCATAGATATCAACATTATAATCACTCAACACGCCAACCACATTGTCATGATCAGCTGCTATCGCGCCTGTTGAACCAATAGCGACCAGTGTGCCCAAAAGTGTGTGTTTAAAAACTTTGTTCATGAAAGACTCCTGCTGCCTGCAAGATGAGGTCTTGCCCCGTTGGGTTATTAAGTTTTATCGAGTGCAAAACCGATTCGAAAACATAAACATTGCATGTCATGTTTTCACCCCGCTGCTTACACATTTCGTGTAACCACATCTCCAGACTAAATACGCAGAGAAAAATATCAATCACGACTTAATTTTTAATACGAATAATATGACGGCGAGCATATTTTAGGCATTTTTATGACATAGATCTGACATCAAAATGCAACACTAAAAACATAAGTATTTGAATATTATATTTTTTTATTTTATATCTCACAAGGATACCTTAAAACAAGCGTAACCATCTTTATTCCCATAGGTACAAACAGCCTCTCTTATTCAATAAAACCCTGTACCGCTACGTTAAAATCGTAAAAAAAACCCCTTTCTTTTTTTATTGTGGAAAATAACAAGATTATAGCCGCGTGGATCGCTTGTTTTTTACCAACAAATTCAGAGAAATCACGTAAAAAACGTAAAAATAAGTGAGATAAAAACTAACTATGTAATTATCTATTGAAAAAAAAGAACAGGTTTGCGTTTTAGCAAAAGACACATGCCGGATGACCGAAACGAGGCGATCGGGAGGACACACTCAGTCGTAACGTGTTGAGTGCAACAAAAAATGATGAAATTCAAAAGATCAGTTAGCGTGTCATCACAGTACTGACGTTACATGATAAATTAGTTAATAGACATATAACCCGAATCGGCTGTCACACTACACATGGCGACGCACAGAAAGGACTCATCATTAATGAAAGGACTACGTTGGATTCTGCCCTTAGTGGTATTAGGGCTCGGCTACCTTGGCTATACTGCTATTGCGGCAACGGAATCAGAGACACAGGTCGATAATCCCGCTCCTCCTCCGCCGATCGTCGATACGCAGTTCATCACGCCTACGCAACATCAAGTAGTCATCACGGGGCATGGTGAATTAATGCCGCTGGAAACCACGCAAATCTCCGCGCAAGTATCGGGAGAAGTCATGGATTGGCACCCGAATTTTGTCGCCGGTGGCATCGTAAAACGTGGCGACGTGCTCTTCTCTATTGCGGCGGATAATTATCAGGCGGCGGTGCTCAGTGCAGAGGCCGATCTCGCCAGCGCGCAAGCCGCTCTCATTGAAGAACAAGCGCAAGCCGCAGTGGCAAAGCGCCAAGCAAAAAGCTTGCCTCCGACACAGGCCACCGATCTCTATTTACGCAAACCACAACTATTAACGGCCAAGGCGCGGGAGAAGTCGGCCCAAGCGGCATTAAAACGCGCTCAACGCGATCTTGATAACTGTCAAGTCACCGCCCCCTATGATGCCCTAGTGGTCTCACGCGATATCGGTGTAGGTCAATATATTAGCGCAGGCACGACTGTGGGTACGATCAACAATGTTGAAGTGGCGGAAGTCCACGTACCTGTGGCTGGGTTTGACAGTGCATTTCTGCCCGAACAACTCGAAGGGATTCGGGCCTCGCTGACACGAAATGGCACATCGCCGATTCATCGCGAAGGCACCGTGGTGCGTGATTTAGGGATTGTGGAACAAAGTACACGGATGATGCGTGTGGTGGTGCGTCTTGATGACCCCTACGGTATCAGCTCGCCTAAACCAACTCTGCCCTTCGGCAGTTATGTTGAGGTGGCCTTTAACGGCACCACGTTAGACGCAGTATTTAAACTTCCCCAAGCCTTGGCAAATAATCGACAAGTTTGGGTGGTCGATGGCAAGGGCCAACTTTCATCTCGCGCCTTGAATATCGTCCGTGCCGAAGGGCAATACCTTTATGCGGACCAAGGGCTAAGTGCCAATGACCAGATTGTGACAACACCCCCCGAGTTTCCTGAAGCGGGAATGACGGTACGCGTGGCATCGCAGGTTGCGCAGGAGAACGACGACGATGAATGAAGCCCCTACGCCACCTCGTGGTCTCATTGCGTATTTTGCACATAACCCTGTCGCGGCCAATCTGATCATGATTTTTGTATTGATCATGGGGATCGCGAGCTACTTCTTTATTCAACGTCAGATGTTCCCCAACATCGAAATTAATTATATCCATATCACTGCTGACTACCCAGCGCCTCGCCACAAGAGGTTGAAGAGAGCATCCTTGTAAAGGTAGAAGAAGCCATTAAAGATGTCACCGGCATTGAGTCTGTGGTATCGACAGCACGCCGAGGCTTTGGCCGTGTCGAAATCGAAGTGGATGTTGGCGAAGACCTCAATGTGGTGTTGGATCGGGTGAATCAGAAAGTCGATGCCATTTCTAATCTGCCCGCGTCTATGGAGCCGCTCAATGTGTCGCAAGTTGAGTTTCGACAGACAGTGATACGCATGGCGGTGGTGGGCGACAAGCCACTGACCGAGCTAAAACCCGTCGCACAAAACATCGAAGACGAGTTACTTCAACTTAACGATGTGACATTAGTCGAGCTCAGTGCCCCTAACTACGAAATCGCCATTGAAGTTGCACCGCAACAATTAAGAAAATACGACCTCACGCTGGGTCAAGTCAGTGATGCCATAGCCCGCTATTCAGCCAACTTCTCAGCCGGTGAAGTGCGCACCGATAGCGGTATGATCGCCATTCGCGTGGAAAACCAACGCTATCGCGGCGACGAATTTCGACAGATCCCGATTAAAATTGGTCCAAATGGTAGCCGGCTACGACTGCAAGATATCGCGACCATTAAAGATGGCTTTACCGAAGGTGAGCGCTATTTTAAATACTCTGGGCAAAATGCCATCTTTCTCTCGGTGAACGCGACAGCGTCGCAAAACATGGTTACCGTCGCCTCCGCAGTCAAAGATTACATCGAGACGAAAAACAACACGCTTCCAGCCGGCTTGGCGCTAAAGTCCGTGGTTGATATGACCCACTACTTAAACGCGCGCTTGGACATGATGCTCAAAAACTTGCTGCAAGGGGCAGTACTCGTCGCGTTGTTACTGACCCTCTTTTTACGCTTCAAGCTAGCAATGTGGGTGCTCGTTGGACTGCCCGTTTGTTTTCTTGGCGCGGTTATGCTGATGCCAGTGATAGGGGTCAGTATTAATATTGTGTCGTTATTTGCCTTTATTATGGTATTGGGGATCGTCGTTGATGACGCCATTGTGATAGGCGAAAGCGTTTATACCGAAGTCGAGCATAAGGGCGGTGGTGTGAATAACGTAGTTGCCGGTGCTCAACGGGTTGCAACGCCCGCTACCTTTGGGGTATTAACGACCATTGCAGTGTTTGCCCCTTTTTTGATGTCTAGTGGACCAGAGCGTGCCTTCTTCTTTGGTATCGCCGCCATTGTCATCTTGTGTCTGGTATTTAGTTTGATTGAATCCAAACTCATCCTTCCAGCACACCTTGCTCATACCCACTTTTCTACCCCTAAACCAAATAGCTTACGCCAACGCTTTAACCGCCGTTTTCAGCAATTCATTCACGGCCCTTATCGCCGTACAGTCACCCGGGCCACACACTGGCGTTGGTCTGTACTTACCGTATTCATTGCCCTATCGGCTATCAGTATTGCTTTGGTGGTGGCCAGCCACGTTCGTATGGTGCCGACGCCGAAAGTACCACATGACTTCCCCAATATTCGTTTAGAGATGAATAACAACGCATCGAGCGAACAAACCATCGCTGCCCTAAAAGCTATCGAGCGAATGGCCTACGACGTTGATAACAACACTCAAGCGAAAACCGGCCAAGCCATGATCAAAGAAACCCTAGTATTTAATGAGGGCCGAACCGCTGGGCAGCTGGTGATCCCCTTGGTGGATGATGCCGTTCGCCCCTTTACCACTTTTGAACTCTCTCGGCGCTGGCGCGATGCCATGCCTGATATTCCGGGGGTGAAAAAGCTCACCATTCAAGACGATGTCAACGGCGGAGAACAAGGTGATGAATTTGGTTACCTGTTATTCGGCCCCGATATTGAGACCCTCAATGCCGCTGGGCGGGCGCTGATGTCACGCCTTAATCAGCAACCAGGGCTTTTCGATATATCCTCTTCGATGGATTCTGGCAGCCAGGAAATTCTGATCTCGCTCACTCCCGTCGCCCATGATCTGGGGCTGGATCTGACGACCATTGCCCAGCAAGTTGGGGGCAGCTTTTATGGCGGTGAAGCACAGCGATTGATCCGAGACGGTGAAGAAATCAAAGTCATGGTGCGGTATCCAAAGCGCACGCGAGAAACCTTCTCATCGCTACGCTATGCCGTGATTACGACGCCAACGGGGCAACAAGTGATGCTGGGTGATGTGGTCAACTTTGAGCAACAGCCTGGGATCAGTAGCCTTCGCCGTGAAGCAGGGTTTCGCACTGTCTACGTCTATGGCGCCATTGATGAAGAGCAAGTAGAACCCAACCAAGTGGTTGAAACGATTCGACAATCGGTAATACCTGATGTGTTGGCCGATTATCCTGAAGTCACCAGTGAGCTCAGTGGCTCGATTGAGGAGCAACAAGCTCAGCAAAGTGAGCAACTGCTGTTTTTTATCGCTGGCATGATCGTGGTCTATGCATTGCTTGCCGTACCATTAAAAAGTTACACCCAGCCATTAATCATTATGTCGGTGATCCCATTTAGTCTCACCGGCGCCATTTGGGGACATTATTGGTTTGATATCGATTTGAGCTTGATGTCGACCTTTGGCTTAATTGCCGCGGCAGGTGTGGTGGTCAACGATTCACTGGTAATGACCGATTACATCAACCGGGCTCGGCAAGCGGGCGTTGCAGTCAAACAAGCGGTGATTGACGCCGGCTGCGCGCGTTTTCGTGCCATCACTCTCACCTCCATCACCACCTTTGCCGGGGTACTGCCGATCATGTTTGAAACTAGCTTACAAGCACGGTTTGTGATCCCCATGGCAGTGGCGTTAGGCTTTGCCGTGATGTTCGCAACCTTGCTCACACTGATTCTTGTGCCTTGCTTGTACCTGATATTGCAAGATATTGGCAGAGTGTTGCAAAGACTGATGCAACGCGTCTTGCCAACGGCATCAGAGGATCAACTCCGCTAGATCAAAAGATTCAATCGGCTAGCGCCCTACAAAGGGGTGGCCCAGCGCGGCCCCTTGTGCGCCTGTTTGTGTGAGTGTCTCGGCGATCGCTGTCATCGCAAGCCAGCGATTTTCACACCAGGCAGGTGCTAACAATGTGGGTGGACGTGCACTTGCCGACACCCGATGGTAAACCACCTCTGGTGGCGTTCGCTGAATCATCATCGAGGCGCTAGCGATGTAATCGTCGAACGAAATTTCCCTTTGTCGCCCAGCTCGCCACGCTTTTGCCATGATGCTTCCTTCAACGATATGCAGCGGATGCAATTTGATCCCATCGATGCCCGTATTTACCACAGTATCAATCGTCTGTTGATGGGCCGTTACTCTCCTCCCCTGGCAGGCCGACAATTAAATGGGTGCATACTTTGATCCCTAAGGCACGGGCCTTTGTTGCGACCTGTTGGTATACCGCGACGTTATGTCCACGATTAATGCGTTTGAGCGTTTTATCATGGCCGGTTTGTAAGCCAAGCTCTAACCACACCTCAAAGCCTTGTTGGCAATAATCTGCAAGCAAATCGAGCACGGCATGCGGCACGCAATCAGGACGTGTTCCCACACATAATCCCACCATGTGCTCTTGAGCTAGTGCTTGCTCGTACAACACTTTTAAACGAGCGACTTCATCATAGGTGCTGGTATAAGCCTGAAAATACGCTAAATAACGGCGTGCACGATCCACTTCTTTGGCGCGTTGACTGAGTTGTTGACTGACCGATGCATGTTGCGCTTTTTCATCCGCAAACGAGGCCACATTACAAAACGTGCAACCGCCCCGTCCCAACGTGCCATCGCGGTTTGGGCAGCTAAAACCACCGTGCAACGTCAGTTTATGCACCCGTTCGCCATAGCGGTGCTTGAGATCTTGGCCAAGTGTATTAACTAACTGGTGCAGCTCCATGGTGCCTCGTGGCTCAATACAAAGTCGCATCTTAGCAGCACAAACCAGAGGCACTTTGGTAGAGATCAAACGTCGGTATCACGGCCGCTAAAAACGACGAAAAAAACCCGCCGTGATGGCGGGTTGAATCTCATTAGGCTTTGGCCTTCTTCTTGCGCTTGTCAGTGACTTCCCACTGACCATCGACAAAGAAAGCTGACCAGCCGGATGGCTTACCGTCTTCTTCACTTCGCACGTAGTTTTCTTTGGTTTTACGTGCAAAACGAACTACCGTCGGTCGTCCATCAGGATCCTGTTGTGGTGCATCCGCAAGGTATTGGAATTTCTCCGAAATACGATCTCTAAAGCGATCGAGCTCTTCCACCAGCGGCGCGCGAGTTTCACGCGATTTAGGGAAGTTACTTGCCGCCATAAACAGCCCCGAGGCGCCGTCTCGCAGCACAAAATAGGCGTCCGAATTTTCGCAAGGCAGTTCAGGGAAATGCACAGGATCTTCTTTCGGTGGTGCAACATCACCGTTTTTCAAGATCTTGCGCGTATTCTTACATTCATCATTGGTGCAACCCATGTACTTCCCGAAGCGGCCATTTTTCAGCACCATATCGTTACCACATTTGTCACACTCAACGACCGGACCGTCATAGCCTTTCGGTTTAAACTCACCCTTTTCGACCACATAACCTTCACAGCTTGGGTTATTACCACAGACATGAAGCTTACGATGTTGGTCAATCAGGTATGAATCCATCGCCGTTTCGCAAATCGGACAACGTTTCATGGCACGAAGATCCGCGGTTTCAACATCCTCTTCTAGGACGTTAACAATGCCGTCTTCATCCATCAGATTGATGGTGGTTTTGCAACGCTCTTTCGGCGGTAATGCATACCCTGAGCAGCCCAAAAAGACGCCAGTTGATGCAGTACGAATACCCATTTTACGGCCACATGTTGGACAATCGATATCCGTCATGACCATATTGTTCGGTTTCATCCCGCCTTCTTCTTCGTCTTGTTCCGCTTGCTCTAGCTCTGCGGTGAAGTCGGCAAAGAAGTCGTCAAGCACGCCTTTCCAATCGGCTTGACCTTCAGCAATTTTATCCAGCGACGCTTCCATCCGGGCGGTAAAGTCATAATCCATCAAGTCTGCAAAGCTCTGGGTCAGACGATCGGTGACGATCTCTCCCATTTTCTCTGCGTAGAAACGACGATTTTCGACGCGCACATAACCACGATCTTGAATGGTCGAAATGATCGACGCATACGTGGACGGACGGCCAATACCCGCTTTTTCCAGCTCTTTAACCAAAGCCGCTTCCGTGAATCGCGCCGGTGGCTTAGTGAAGTGCTGTTTCGGATCAAGCTGACTCAACGTCAGTGATTGTCCCACTTCCACCGCAGGCAAGATTTGATCTTCGTTTTTACCCGTCGGGCGCTGTACGCGCGTCCAACCATCGAAACGTAAAATCCGCCCTTTTGCTTTCAAAGAGAACTCACCGGCCTCTACGGTCAATGTGGTGGAGTCGTACTTAGCCGGTACCATTTGACACGCCACGAACTGACGCCATATCAGGTCGTACAGTCGATGCGCATCAGGATCCATACCTTGCAAATCGCTCGCCGTCACGCCAACATCCGATGGACGGATCGCTTCGTGGGCTTCTTGCGCATTGGCTTTTGCCCCGTAGACGTTCGCCGACTCAGGTAAATATTGTTCACCGTATTCGCTGGCAATATGTCCCCGCGCTGCGTCCACCGCCTCTTTGCTGAGGTTGGTCGAATCGGTACGCATATAGGTGATGTAACCCGCCTCATAAAGACGCTGCGCTAACATCATGGTTTTCTTCACCCCAAAGCCTAACCGCGTACTGGCGGCTTGCTGAAGTGTTGAGGTGATATAGGGCGCAGATGGCTTACTGGTTGAGGGGCGATCTTCACGATCACGTACCACATAGCTCGCGTTTTCCAACGCGGACACCGCGGCCATCGCCTCATCGCTGTTTTTCGGCTTAAAGGCTTTTCCGTTTTGCTGTGCAACGAGCAATCGAAGCGCCTGCTCGTTAGGGGTGAGCGTGTCCGCATGCACATCCCAAAACTCTTCAGGAATAAACGCTTTAATTTGATGCTCGCGTTCGACCAACAATTTCACCGCGACCGATTGCACACGCCCTGCCGACAAACCGCGCGCCACTTTTTTCCAAAGCAGCGGTGACACCATAAAGCCCACTACACGGTCAAGAAAACGCCTTGCTTGCTGTGCATTGACGCCATCAATGTTAACGTCTCCCGGCGCTTCAAACGCTGGGTAATGGCATTTTTGGTGATCTCGTTAAACACAACACGCTTAAAACGATCTTCATCGCCACCGATCAGCTCCCGCAGGTGCCAAGCTATGGCTTCCCCTTCGCGGTCCAAATCCGTTGCGAGATAAACATGGTCAGCTTGCTCGGCCAGTGATTTGAGTTCGGCAACGACTTTTTCCTTGCCCGGCAGCACTTGATATTTCGCCTGCCAACCGTTGTAAGGATCGACGCCCATCTTATTGATGAGCGCCTTTCTTTTTCTTTTTGTTTCTTAATTCGCGCTTTTTCTTCGGCGCTGAGCCTTTCGTAGACACAGGTGCAGCTTTTTTACCGCCCTGGGTCGCTCCAGTAGGCAGATCACGCACATGCCCGACACTCGACTTCACAATGAAATCTTTGCCGAGATATTTGTTGATCGTTTTCGCCTTTGCAGGGGACTCCACGATAACGAGAGATTTGCCCATAATGACCTAATTGACGCCCTTTGCGCTAAAACTGTCGAAAATTCGTTGCGTTGCACTCCGATATTGGAATGCCGCTATCTGTTTTACAATATTGAGCGAGTCTAGCCGAATATCAACTAAATTCGCAGTAAAACACGCTGATTGCTCGTACCTTCCACAATTGTTAACCAATTGTGATAGTAGTGTATCGGTTATTCGCTATGCCACTTTTCGGCAAAAAGCGCGCTAATCATTACCATTGCCGCCTGTAAAATAGCTAAGTGGATACGGTAATTTTTGGCTTGGCTCACATTATTCTTGATATTTATCCCATCATAGCGTGATTTCGCCAAGCCAAAGGCATGCCAGCAGTCAATGCGACGATGCCCTATTTTATGTGCAATATACCGGTATCATGCACGCGCGCTTGCTTACACCAGCGGACGCTGGCCTCGGCTAATCCATTTAAGCAACACACGATCGGCCACCTCAGCGGAGGTTCCTGCTAATTTCTCAGCGATATTTTTGCGCTGCTGATAAGAGACCGATAGCACTTTACGATCCTTGTTGGCCGCCTCAAAAAGATACTCGTCGCTGGTGCAGACTTGATCAATCAAGCCAAGTTCTAATGCTTGGTTGCCAAACCAGTGCTCGCCGGTTGCGACCTCATCAACATTTAACGAAGGGCGGTGCTCGGTGATAAACGCTTTGAATAGACCATGCGTTTCTTCCAACTCGGTTTTGAATTTTTCACGCGCTTTGTCGGTATTTTCACCAAACATGGTCAAGGTACGTTTAAACTCCCCTGCCGTCAGCTGCTCAAACTCAATATCGTTTTTCTTGAGCAACTTATTAAAGTTAGGGAGCTGGGCAATCACACCAATCGAACCAATGATTGCGAAAGGCGCAGCGATCAGCTTATCGGCCACACATGCCATCATATAACCACCGCTAGCCGCGACTTTGTCAACCGCGACAGTCAGCGGTACGCCGGCTTTACGAACGCGTGCCAGTTGCGAGGCGGCTAACCCATAGCCGTGCACCATGCCGCCGCCACTTTCCAGTTTAACCAAGACTTCATCTTGTTCGGTCGCTACCGACAAAATGGCGGTCACTTCCTCACGCAATGCCTCGACTTCGCGGGCATCAATACTGCCTTTAAAAGTCAGAACAAAAAGTTGCGGATCGCGCTGTGTTGGCTGCGCCGTTTGCTTCTTCGCTGCGGCCTTTTGTGCCTTTTCTTCTTTCTTTTTCGCCTTTTTCTCGTCTTTATCGCGCGCTTTTAACGATGACTCATTGTAAAGATGATGTTCGAGCGACTGCCGGTAGGTCTTAAAGCTATCGGTTAAATCGGTAAGCTTCAGGCTGCCTTTCTGTCCGCCTTTATCATTCGCCGCGCGTAGCAGTGCCACTAACACCACCGCTGCCATTAAAAAGGTGACGACTTTCGCTAAAAAAAGCCCATAATCCGCAATGAATTCCAATGTTGTATCCTCTTTTTATCTCTGAGTTTGCAATGCCTCAGCCCAGTGCATCACGCACTTGGTTGTCACACATTACCCGCAACCTTACAATAATCTACGTTTAACAATAAATAAGGATTTGTACTGTGGACTATCAAGTAACCTCCGACGCGCTTCAAGGGCGTGTAATTTTGGTCACCGGCGCCGGTGCTGGTATTGGTCGTCAAGCGGCACTGAGCTATGCCGAAAAAGGCGCGACGGTGATTTTGCTCGGCCGCACCGTGAAAAAACTTGAAGCTGTGTACGATGAAATTACTGCCACGGGTGCACCACAACCTGCCATTATTCCCTTAGACATGCTGGGGGCAACCCGGCAGCATTACCTCGACATGGCGGATACCATTGACCAACAATTTGGTCGTTTAGACGGTGTACTCCATAATGCAGGCCTGCTCGGTGTGCTAAGCCCTTTCGATCAAATCGATGAAAATCGCAATGACGATGTGATGCAAGTGAACGTCAAAGCCACCATGTTGATGACACAAGCCTTGCTGCCACTGCTGAAAAAGTCTGATGATGCGCGCGTGGTGTTTACCACGTCTACCGTGGGTCATCAAGGCCGTGCTTACTGGGGCAGCTACGCGATTTCTAAGTTCGCCACGGAAGGAATGATGCAAGTACTGGCCGATGAAATGTCAGACACCAAGGTACGAGTGAACGCGATTAATCCAGGTGGCACGCGAACTAGCATGCGCGCCAGCGCCTTCCCAGGCGAGGATCCCGACACATTAAAAACGCCACTCGATATTATTCCGCTCTACGTCTACCTCATGGCCCCGGAAGGTGTTGAAGTGCATGGCCAGTGCATTGATGCGCAACCCAAACGATAAACAAAAACGCCCCCATTGACGGGGGCGTTGTTTTTCACAAACGCGGTTTAAAAATCTAAGGTAATTTTTGCTTTTACATTCCGCTCATCACCATACCAACAGTTCAGCTCGTCGAAGCAGCTATAGGTCGTTTTATCCAGCAGGTTCGTTGCAGATAGTGACAATTTCGCTCCTGATAGCGACGTATCTAGCCGAGCAAGATCATAGTTTAGAGCGGTATCAAACAGGGTATAGTCAGGCACTTTAAAGGTATTGTTCGCGTTACCCTGTGACTCGCCCACATAACGCGCCCCCACGCTCACTTCTAATCCGGAGGTTAACCGATGGTTCACCCAAGCACTGGCCGTTTGCTCGGGCACCCAAACCGGTGTCTTGTCTTCAAGGTTAGGATCGTCGGTGATCTTCATATCAATATAGCTATAGGTTAAGGCCACATTGGTATCTAGGCTCAGCGCATGATTCAGTTCAATTTCTACGCCTCGCGAACGGATTTCACCCGTTTGAATTTTGGCGTAAGAATCATTGGGATCGTTGACCAAGGCATCTTGCTTAGTCAGCTCAAATAACGCCAAGTTGAGCCCTGTCGTCCCATCCAATGATAAATACTTCAAGCCTGCTTCCCACTGCTCGCCCTTCGATGGATCGAAGACATTACCTCGATTATCCATGTCTGTCGGCTCAAAGCTCTCGGAGTAACTGAGATAAGGGGAAATACCGTTATCAAATTGGTACATGGCTCCGGCGCGAAACGCTAAATTGTAGTGGCGAATGTTTTTATCAGAGGTACTCGGTGACCCAGCAAACAATGTTTGCTGATCATCTTTTAACTCATATTCATCGTATCGCGCGCCAGCGAGAAAGACCCATTGATTCCAAAGGATCTGATCTTGCGCGTAGAGTCCGGTCTGCGTGACCTCAATGTCATGCTGATCCTGATAAACGAAGCTAAGTGAACTTGGGTCAACCTGGTTATTATTGGGCTCAAAGATATCAATAGCCGGCACCACACCTGCAAGGGTATCGTCATAGCCGACATTGGACGACATATTTTGATAATCCAAGCCGAACAAGGTGTAATGTTGCACTGCCCCCCAGCGCAAATCGCCAGAAAGCTGAGTATCAACCACCCACGATTCCATGGTTTCATCTGTCAGGTACGCATTACGCGGATAGTGTCTGCCATCACTACTTTTTTGATGGTACATGTTCTTTTGCAGTAAATCGGCATCGGTGTATCGTGCGGTGTGCAGTAGTGACCAATCAGAAGCGAGTTGGTGTTGCACCTTATAGCCCAGCATTAAAAACTCTCGGTCGTAGGTATTCCAGTTGTTGTCACCGGAAAAACTGTCGCTGGAAAGGCTGCCTTGGTCACTGTGCAGCACTGAGCCTTTTGCTGGTAGCGACGTATAAATGCCCGCAGCCGGATCCGCTTGATAATATAGATTAAAATTCACTAAGGTATCTTGCGAAATACGCCAATCTAGCGACGGAGCCACGACATAACGCTCTTCTTCTGAATGCCCGGCTTGCCCGTCTTTTTTCCGTGCCAGCGCCACCATCCGATAGGCTAACGAGGTATCTTGAATCGCTCCGGTGCTGTCGACTGATATTTCTCGCAGCGCCTCTGTATCAGTACTGACGCCAACCCGATGCGCGGCTTCACGCTGTGGCGTTTTCGCGATCATATTCACCATGCCACCCGGTGGGATATTTCCGTACAACACGGATGTAGGCCCTTTAAAAACCTCGACTTGCTCAATCGCGATCGGATCAATTTGTGGCTGTAAATTCCAGGTGTTGTAAGGGATCGCTAACCCGTCGTAAAAATTTTGATAGTTGATAAAACCACGAATATTGAAAAGGTCGAGACGGGTCACGGCCCCACCGCGAAGTTCGGTATTTACGCCCGGGGTGTAGCGGACGGCTTCGCTTAATGAACTTGCTTGGCGCTGCTCCAAAGTGTCGCGGTTAATCACTGTGGCCGCTTGTGGTGTCTCTTCGGGTGCCAATACCGTTTTGGTGGCGGTATTGCGGTATGTGTCACCTAGGACTTGTATGGTTTCCATGTTGGCTTCTTGGGGAGCAGAGTAAGCCGACACAGTTACTACGCTGCTAATCACAGCTAAGGTCAACGGCGACAATCGCCCAATAGCCTGCCGTGGGCACGAAAAACCTGTATGCATCATGATTTCCTCTAATGACGAACCAATAAATCTAAAACGGAATCATTCGTATTTTATGGATACATAGAGGAAATACTGTTCATTTTGGTGCACGATGCACGGGATCGATAGCACGATGCACGGGATTGAGTGGCACCCAATATGTCATTACTGCGCTATTCGAGTGGGGCTGGTAACCACTGGGGTAGATTTCAAGCTCTATACCATCGGTGCATTGATAACCAGAGTCTGGTAGCCAAGCGTAAATAAACGCCTGTAATGTATCAGGAAGCCCACTCACCGGCCCGGAGTGCGTGATAACGGCATAGGTCGTTTCCGGAATGGTCCAGCTTGTGGTGTCATGTTGAAAGCCTGCTAATGCCTGTTGTCCCGCAAGGTATGGCAACGGCGATTGCAGTGTATCCGCGCTGGCTACATCAATGGCACCGATACTTGGCTGGTTTAGATCAATCACGCCGCGCGCATAGGCTCGCTGCCAAAGCGCTGGCACAACATCATTAAAATCAGGCTCTGGCGCAAATAATCCCAATATCGGTGCAACGTCTCCCACGAGTGTGGCTTGAGGCCGCGTTTTGATCTGCACAGATAACCACAGAGGTTGTGGTGTGGTTAAAGTGGTAATTTGTAACGGTGTACGAATACCATCCATAATGCCTCGTCGACGATATTCTCGAGGCGTCATATTATATTGCTGTCGAAATGCGCGGGAAAAATTAGCCTCAGAGGTAAACCCACAAGATAAGGCAATGTCAATGATACGACGTTGGCCAGTCAGTAACTGCTTAGCGGCATCACTCAATTTAAGCTCCCGCACGTAGTGCGCAACACTCATCCCCGTTTGCTCAGAGAACACGCGCTGCAGTTGCCAACGAGACCAGCAACTTTTTGCTGCAAGTTCACTAACCAATAGTGGCTGATCTAAATGGGTATGGATGTAGGCTAATACACGTTCAATCCGATTCAAACGGGTGGCAGCTTGATAAGGCTCAGCAGCGATCGTCATTATTTCCGTATATCGATAGTTCTATAAATTGAGCTGACAATAACACAAATAATAATCGTTATTATGTATGCCCTTCTCTTCTCTCTTGAATAAAAAAACCCGACACAAGGCCGGGTCTTCATTCATTAATGCTGAAAGCGTTTTATTTACGCGTCCGAGGCTTTCCTTTCCCTCTTGGCGCGCCAGGGCGTGGGCTACCTTTTTTTGGTCCCGACCTTTTGGTCCTGCTGCCGGGGCATTACCACGGCGAGCTTGACGGGCTTTCTTTGGCTTATCGTTCGAGTCGATACGCTCTTCATAGCGGCGCACTGCTCGACGAATTTTCTGACGCGACTTTTTACGCTTTTGGTCTTCTGGCGTGATCACTGTTTGCGATTCAGGCTTCATTTCCACCATCTCGCGCAAATAGTTAACTTCTTTAAGTTCCATCTCGCGCCAACCACCACGTGGCAGGTCTTTCTCAAGATAAATGTCACCGTAACGCACTCGCTTCAAGCGGCTCACAGTCACACCTTGAGTTTCCCAAAGGCGACGCACTTCGCGGTTACGCCCTTCGGTGATCACAACATAAAAGGTGTGGTTCATCCCTTCGCCACCCGCGTAAACCACGTCCTCAAAGCGGGCAACACCGTCTTCAAGCTCGACACCGGCCACCACGTTGCGCACCATGTCTTCGTTCACATCACCAAAAACGCGCACCATATATTCACGCTGCACTTGGCGGCTTGGATGCATCAAGCGGTTTGCCAGTTCACCGTCAGTGGTAAACAGCATGAGACCGGACGTGTTGGCGTCCAAGCGGCCAACAGCGACCCAGCGGGCATCTTTGAGCTTTGGCAACCGGTCGAACACGGTACGACGACCTTCTGGGTCGCTACGCGTACATAGTTCGCCCTCTGGCTTGTTGTAAGCCAGCACGCGACATACTGACTCAGAAGGCGCATTGAGCGGCACTGCATGGCCATCGACACGCACCAGCGCACTCGGATCGTCAAGACGGTCGCCCAGCTTGGCCACCACACCATTGACACTCACTCGGCCGGCTTGGATATAGCTTTCCATTTCGCGGCGTGACCCCGTGCCAGCACGCGCTAGCACCTTCTGTAATTTTTCGCTCATGTTTGTCTTACCTTACTGTCGCCTTCACAGGCGTCAATCAAAATTACTAAATCAAGCTTCACATTCACCCACAAAAACAACAACTTATATCCTGCACTTAGACAGTAAAGCATGATTTTAGAAGGTTAAACCTCGTTTTGTAACCACTTTTGTAACCACTTTTGTAACCAGATAATAGCATAAAACAGGCTATTACATACAGTTATACGCTGTAGCACTTTAAATTTAATATAAGGATGTAGTAGGAGTTGATGATTTTTGTATGTGTATCAGAAAGATGGGGTGTGGCGGCAAGGAGGAAGGAAAGGTAAGAATTCAACAAGATTAGAGGGGGATAAATCAATCACCCCGCCCTGTAAAGGTTTTATTGTGTGATCGGCTTGGTGTACACATCATTCAGCCTTTTAGTTTTACACCCCGTTTAACACGATCATCCAGTATTCATTATTGTACTGAGAAATCGCTGTATTCCATGCTGCTGCATAATCTGGCTTTGTATATGGTTGGGCTTTATACGCTTGCAAATACATGTCAGCAAGCACAAGTAACCCATCAACCCCCTTATCCGTCAGGACATGCTCTAATGTATCAGGGTGTTGTAGTGCTGCATCAACGAGCTTATCAACGGTTTGAGGTGCAATTAGTTGGATAAGACAGTAATTCTCAACACCCACATCACTGGGATTAACACCCACAGCATTTAAAATACCCTGAACCAGCGGGATATGATCACCCCGTCGTTTAATTTGAACACTCATTATTCTAAACCTTCCCCACCCTCTTTACGTGCTGCTTTAGCTGACTCTGCTGCCTTGGCTTTCAATGCTGAGAAATCAAACTTGATACCATCGGGTGTTGAGGTTGTAGCTTGCTGCTGTGAACCCTCTTTATCTGCTGTTTCTTCTTCATCAACAACACGAATCTTTTTAACAAGTTCCTCAATATCTGACACAAGTTTATTCAAGTGCTTGTGCTCACCCAAAACGATCTTGATACAATCGATCTGTGTCTTGGTTAGTTCCTGTTTACCTTTCGCCCCATCAACTAACAGTGATAGTAATTGGTGGTAAGCCTTGGTTGTAAGCTTCAAAGTCTTATCGTGGCTTTTAGCAGCTTCTAACAGCGTGTCTAAATGGTTTTGTAGGGTTTTGTGAGTGTTACCTTGCTTTGTAACTACGGGTAAAACGTTGCTCATACTTTTATTCCTTATACTAATTCTTCATGCAAATTAAATTGTTTGTATAGCTCTACAGTGTCTTGTTGTAATCGCTCAATGATAGGTTTGTGTGTGCTACGGATCTTTTTAACGTGTGATAAAGACAGCCCTAATTGCTCACTGATAAAGTCGTATGGGAGGTTAAGCCTAAATACCAGATTGCTGTTTTAACAGCCTGTGAGCGTATTTTAGTGTGCTCAATGTAGCTATCTGCAATCACCTTGATTTCATTTTGAACAAAGCGGATAGCATCCTTTTTTCTTAAATGTGCCATTTATGCGGATTACTCCTTGTGTATAGCTGTGTATAGTGGGGCGTTACTATACATTATAGTTAAGTGTATGTTTTATAACGATATTTTACTTGATTAGTGTATAGTAAAACAAAAAATGTATAGTGCCCCTATTTTGAGCATATTTTTAATAAATTCTGGGCTGATCTGACATACACAAAAACAGCTTGCATACACTAATCAAAATATCTGGGGATCTGAGAAGGGGCTATTACTACCCTTGATATAGTAATTATATCAGAATTTACTAATCAAACATAATCTAATTTAGAATTTTAAAATTACCAAATTTTTAATATGGGGCTGGGTTTATCAGGTAGGGGCTTAAAATATCAGTGTTACTAAATATCACGGGGTGTTGTGGGGTGAAGGGTGATTATTGGGGAGTTTGGGAATGTTTCAGAATCGATGTTGAGTTGCTTAATGATCACCCCAGCCTTGCATAGTTATGCGCCTCAAATAACAAAATATCGTGTGGTTACTCTGCCCTACTTATTCAACCTTTATTCAATCCCACTAAACACCCCATTTTAACCCCGTCAGGAAGCAAACCCATACTACCCTAACCCCTTGATATAACACGTTGTGACACCCCTTATAGGCGATGAATTAAGGCGTTATAGTGCAGGCAATAACCATTATGTTAAATAGATGGTGCAGACATTGAAATCTGAGGGTGTTTGCTGGTGATCCTTGGATAGATTTTACGTGGCTGTGCGAACTATTCTCATTTGTGACGCTGATCCACTACCTTTGATACTGCATAACCATTAGTTGATAACCACTCTCATTTGTATAGGTCAAACCTTAGTTTACTAATCTATATGTGTGATAATGATTATCATTTGTATACAACCTTTAATAAAACGCCCTCATAGCCTCTGTGTGAGGTTTTCTACCCCTACCTAATGCAATCATACTACTAATTGATATATGGCCTCTCAGGACGTTTTAGAGGTGTGTATTTATAAATGGCATATGCTAATTATAAATTATGCAATTGGTGTTTGTGTGTCTGAGTGGTGTAGATATGCAGTGTATTGAATGGTTATGAAGGTGTCATATTGTTGACGAGGTGTGTGACTGATTATTGACGACCCCAATTTTAAAGGGTTGTGTGTAACAAGCGTGAAAGGAAGTTGCTTAACACCACTTCACGCTTGCAACCCTCTTGTAGTCTTATACACGATCAGCCTAAACATACATTATAAACTGATACTGACCGTCTTACCCTCTACTGTAAACCTTACTTTATTACCTGACGTCTTGTATGATACCTCATCTTCAAAGCGCCAGCGTCCTAACTCTCCGTTACCGAGTGTGTTGTGTGCTGCCCAGACCATTTTCCCATCATCAATACTGCAGGCATACGAAAAATATTTATTATCAGACTTCCTTTTATAGCTGACTAGATAAGCTGTATCTGAAACGTCTGTACCACTCATTCGGCTAGGAGAGCGCCCAAAGAGTTTCCCTATATACTCCTTGCACATTTCTGTTTTGTCTGACTTGGTAAGCTTATGTGTCGATGAGCTATCAGAGTCAGATCCCCCTGACATCATCGCATAAATTATTATTACAACAATAACAAGTGCGGCTATATTATTTTTTGTTTTATACTTAATAGGGAGTTCTACCCCTGAAGGGTTGCCGCCTAACCTGCTATATATGTCGTAGAATTCTTTGTACCCTTTCAGATCTGTCTTGGCTTTAAAACTCTTCTTGACCAACCGTAACAGAGATATAGACATTCTTATCTATCTCCTCTTCCTTTTCGACGCTGGTCATTTCACTAAAAGGGATCTTCTGTATGCTATAGAAACCTGTACTAATACTATCTTTATCTATTTGCCAATCAGTATTTTCAAAATCACCTGAAATAATATGTAAGCTTTTCATTCCCTGTTTAACCTTTTGTGGCTTTACCTTACAGCAACATTAGCAGCTGTTAACATTAGTTGATGTGACTATCTTCTCATACAAAAAGTAATACCATAAGATAATGAGTAATGATAATCACTATCGCTCTCATGGCCTCTCTCAGCCTTCTACACCTCACCTAGCCCAACTATAGCTACAACACCCTCAACAAGCTGAGAATGTCTCTCAGACCCCTTATAATTGATATATTGTATTAACACAACAATGATAACACCTTAGAGCCACGGTATAACCTTAGAGGAACACAACAAGTAACAAGTGAGGGACGAACGTAGTTAATTGATGATGTAGTGACGACAGGAACGATCCTCTTATATATTACTCAAGTAATCCCTTACTCAATCAAAGCGTAGCTTTAACGTTTAACACAACAATATTAGCGGTAGCTAAGGTCTTATAACACAATCTCAAGGTTTACCACAGACGAAGTGAAACGAAGTCTCTCAATCTTGATTCAATCTCTTGACAGAGCGTAGCGAGGTCTCTAAGTGAGTGTAACGAACGTATCTTATCTATCTCTCAGGACGTAACGCAGTGGAGTCTCTAAGTCTTATCTCATATCTTTATAAAAGATTCTATCTCAATCTAAAACAAGATCTCTTATCGGGACAGAGCGTAGCGAGGTCTCTAATTCTTATCTCAATCTCTTGATCGGACAACGGACGATCTCTAGGTCTTATCTAATCTTTTATCTCTGGTCTTCATTAGTTTTTATCATGGACGACAGTCTATTCTTATATAGTGATCCCTTTTAGGTCACAAATGGGGGGTAATCAGAGGGTGTTTGTGACCGTTTTTGGTCACAAATGATAAAAGGTGTGTATTCAATGCGACCGTTTTAGGTCACAAACTACCTACCTAATACACTTGTGACCGTTTTTGGTCACAAATCTGACCGGTTCATATGGGTGAACTGGTAGTGTAATGGAACCGCTGACGGTCACAAATATTAACCTGATCATATGGGTGAACTGGTAGTGTTACCTTGTGCCCTGCCTATCAATTTTGTGTTGACAAAAAATAAATTTTGAGAATGACAATTTTACTGTCATAATAGAAGTATGAGTTAAAGGAATCAAACATAACCTTGAACCATAACCTATGGAATCAAATAAAGCAAACAAAAAGTTTGACATTGGTCACAAATAATGGCATAATTATTGTATAAGGTGGTGAAAGGGAGAATACATTCACTAACGATCAGGGATTATCGCCCCAGAAGCCACCTTGAAGTTTTGGGAGGGACCTTTTATTCGTCGATTTTCTAAGCTGCCTTAGCTTCCCTCTATAATAAGGACGGGACGGCTCGACGCTGACACCATATATTATGTGATTCGTTATCTCTAAACGTTAGCTGACAGCTTCCCTACCCTTTCTTACACCATAGACACCCAACCTGAACACACTTACCCAGCTTTGGAGCTATACGCTCTCACGGCCTTTTTGTGTGTTTGAACAACGGAGAAAAAAATTAGATGAAAGATTACCTACTACAACAACTCGCAGAGACATTGAAGGCGGCACCACTTGAAACCCAACTCTATTACAAGCGGATGACAGAAGAAGGTTTGAAGCAATCCGCAGTATCAGAACGTTTCCGAGTCGCAAAACGTAAAGGCAACTTACAACGTGCATATGAGATCAAGCTTGCTATGGACTTGATGAAAACTCATAAATTCATTGAGGAGTTGGAACAATGATTGAGGTTTTGATGTGTTTATACATCGTTACACAATTTGCTGTGTATAACATTTAGTTATAAGAGGAGGTGACACCATGAAAGATACTATGAAATTACAGATTTTCCCCGAATCCAGACAACCACTAATCAACATCAAAAATACTCACTTCCCAGACAAATCAATTACTTGGGTTTTGAATCACTTGCTACGCAATTACAACCTTGAAGACTTGCTATCCCAATCAGAGGAAACAAAACATGAGCAACTACGTAAATTCGACTAAGTATAAAAAAACCAACCTTGATAAACAGTGGTCGAAATTTCCCAACGAAGCGATCACCGCAACACATATCACCAATAACGCCACAGGCGAGACGGTAGCTTTTGATGTGCGCTGGCTCACTATGCTGATGTATATGCAACGTCGAGAAGCTTTCTTCTTGAGCGAAAAGGGTAAACCTTATTTCGAGTCGTGGGATTCGATCATGGCTCACACCCTTGGAAAAACTTATACAAAAAATGGGGCTTCTATCCGCCTTATCCGCAAACTTAAAGCTTTTGGGTTTTTTACATGCGAAGAGAGCAAGCGCGGGATTGTTAGCCAAGGTAAGAAAAGCCCGATCAGTATGGAGCAGTTACGCGCTAACTACACGTTTAGCAATCCTACTGCTGATGAGTTTGATAAAAGTGAAAACAAGGAAACCCGATCAAAGGAGTCAGAGCAAAAGATTGAGGATGGTTACAAGAAGTTAGCCAAGTCTGACGACAAGCCGGAACCAGAGCCAGTAACAGCCCAGCCAGAACCCTTTGTGTTTAACTCAAAGCAATGGAGTTTCACCCCATCAATTGATGACCACGTTGATCCTGAAATGGGTGTGTGGGGTGAGGAAGAAGAAGAAGGGTTGGAACAATCAGCAGAAGATTTTGTTTTACATGATGCAGAGCTAACAAACGAGTCAGATTTTAACAGTGACAGCGTAACAAGCTGCAACAATGTAGCAAGTAGTAACAACGATGACCCTAAACAGTGGTTGCTTGATTATCTTGAAAGTAACGGTATTAAAGCAGATGAAGATTATGCAAATCGCGCCCAAGGTGCAGGCTATTTTTTAAACCCTTTGTCTCATCGATTAGACACTTTGGATAACGACGAAGTGATCTCAGCATTAGCAGGACTTGTATTCCGAGGATGGTTTGATCAGATGGACGACAGTACAGCAAGCAGAGTAAAGCTAAAGATTGAAGGTGAAAACGTCCCAGCGCCAACACCTGAACCAGAGCAGCATCAAGAAGACGACGAATTAGACGACCAGATCCCCTTCTAAGCTGTAACAACCTCCCGCTACACCACTTTAGCTAAAGCTAATACACTTTCACATAATGACACCCTTCACTATCAGCATTGGCTGATCGGTGGAATTTTTATATATAACCAGAAGGAATAAGAATAATGCAAAAATTAGCAACTTTTAATACGCAAGCTTTAACCACTACCGAAAAACAAACTATGTCCAGCCGCGAGATCGCGGAGTTAACAGGTAAGCAGCATAGACACGTAAAACGTGATGTAACGGTTATGTTGGATAGCTTAAATTTAGGTGCGTCCAGATTTGGGCACACCTATTTTGACTCATGGAACCGCCAGCAAACCGAATACCTTTTAGACAAAGAATTAACCCTCTGCCTTGTTGCGGGATACGACGCTAAGTTACGTATGGCTATTATCAAACGTTGGAACGAGTTAGAAAATCAAGCAGTCAAGCCGATGACACAAATTCAGATCCTTGCACAACAAGCACAAGCCCTTGCTGACATGGAGCAACAACAACTTGCACAGGGCTATCGCTTAGAAGAAGTAGAATTTAAAACAGAATACTTGAGTGAAGAAGTTGGAAAAGTGGTTAGTGAATCGGAAACCCTAAACAAACGGATCGCACAGATTGAGTCAGAAGGATCAGAACGTAAACCGTGGGAGTCATGCCCGACTAACTGCTACAACAAAACAGCATTGATTAACACAATCAACCAACGACACGGGCTACCTAAGTGGGTAATCGAAGAAGTGTTAAACACTCACCCCGACGCACCAAACTCAGAAGGTTACGTGATCAACCATCACCCAAGTGCAGCAGGCCAAAAATATTTGGTGTGGAACAAAGTTAACATTACTGCGTTTTTCAAGAAATTTATCCAAGAATGTGAAGCAGCTACACCGACGAAAGCTAGTCACTACCTGCTTGATAAACCTTTCAAGTGCAAGTTTTAATATAACCAGAAGGAATAACAACATGAACTTTAAAAACATTGATGCTGAAACACTAAAAGCACTACTTAGTAAAAAACAAGACGACAAAACTAAGCAGCTTGCAAAGCAAATTATTGACACACTTGAAACCACTACCAACGACACCACAAAAGAGGAGAAATAAGCAATGATGAATCTACTATCTAAAAATGCAGTGGCAGACGTAACCGGCGTTGTTGATCAAATCATTCACCTAAGGCACTGATCCCAATGGGATTACTCCCATCAGTCAACTCGGTAACTAACAGGCATACCAAGTCTTATGACTTTGTTTATCGCTTTCACGTTGGCCAATGCTTCGCCAACTTGTGCATCGTAGTTACGTAGGGTCAGCTCAGGCTGATTAACGTTTTGTATCGAGACATGCCAGTTTCTGACAGAGAGCGTTGGTGATAACCCTCTTCTTGTTTCCAGTCTCCCAAGTTACCCGATTTCAAGGCGCTGACGGCTGCATTGCGAGGGTGGCCGTCCTCCCAGTAACCCGCATTGCTGA
>AQOF01000057.1 GCA_000565345.1 Salinivibrio costicola subsp. costicola ATCC 33508 = LMG 11651
GGATCGCTTATCCTGTCAGCAGAAATGATGCTGCGTCACATGGCTGGTTTGAAGCCGCTGATCTGGTGATCAAATCAATGGAAAAAACCATCGCCAACAAAACTGTGACCTATGACTTCGAGCGTCAAATGGAAGGCGCGAGCCTACGTAAGTGCTCTGAGTTTGCAGACGACATGATTGCGCAAATGTAATAATAGTATTATCGCACGATGATAAAACCCGGCTCACTCGCCGGGTTTTTTTGTTTGTGGTCTCGGGAATGACCCACTCAGACAATCAGTTTATATCCTCCCACGACAACGCGGTGCCTTTGGTTAACGCGCGTGTTGCGCGTTTTCCGAGCACCGCATCATAGTGTTTCGGCGCCAACCCAAAGCCAGGACGAATACTGCGCACATTATCGGGCGTGAGTGGCTCACCGGGCGCGATATCCTCACAGACATACAAAGAGCGCCTAAATTGACGGTTGCTCGACTCAGCCTCTCGGGTGGTGAGGGCGCTTTCTCCTAACGCTTGCCACGCCGCGTGGGTTTGCTCACAAAGCGCACTCAGTGCAGGTGGCGTAAGCGAGAAAGCAGCATCCGGGCCTCCCGAATTTTCAGAGAGCATCACATGTTTTTCAATCACGCACGCGCCGAGTGCCACGGCTGCGATCGCGGCGGTATTGGTCAGCGAATGATCGGATAAACCCGCCAATATTTGATAGCGGCTGGCTAAGGTTGGAATGGTTCGTAGATGGCTTTGTTCCATCGGCGCGGGGTAGGCGCTGATACAATGAAGCAACGCCAGCTCACGACAGCCGTTATCTCGGGCGGTCGCTACCGCCTCGGCGATCTCTGTCTCGTCAGCCATGCCGGTTGAGATGATCATCGGTTTACCGGTTTGCGCGGCATAGCGAATCAAAGGCAAATCAATCGCCTCGAACGAGGCAATTTTATACGCGGGTGCGTTAAGATCTTCGAGCAAGTCAATCGCTGAGCAATCAAAGGGAGATGAGAATAGAGTAATGTCCTCTTTTCTGGCGTGATCAAATAACGGCTTGTGCCACTCAAACGGGGTTTGTGCCCAGCGATATAGTTGGTGGAGACTATAACCATCCCACAGTCCGCCTTTGATCTGAAATTCATCGTGGTCGCAATCAAGGGTAATGGTATCGGCGGTATAGCTTTGCATTTTCACAGCATCGGCACCGCAGGCTTTGGCCATGGAGATGGTTTGCTTGGCAAGCTCAAGGCTACCATTATGGTTGGCCGACATTTCGGCAATGATATAGGGAGGATGCTGGGGGCCGATCAAACGGCCTGCAATCTTAATGTCGTTGTTCATAAACCGTATCGATATTCAGTTTGGTTTGAAGGGCGCTGGCGCCTTGCTGCCACTCATCCGCGGACAAAGACAGGCATACAATCTCGACTGTCTTTCCCTCAGGCAGGGAAAAGGTGCGTTGCCGACTTTGCAGCGTTTCACGAAAGCCAAAGCGTTGATGTAGCCGAACCACCCCCTGATTATGACTGAGCACTTCACAGTTTAATTGGGTCACGCCCAAGGTCTCAAATGCTAAACTTAATGCGCCAAATTCCATGAGTGCGCCGCTGCCACGCGGTGCATCCGGAGCCGCATAAAAAGCCCAGGTCGCACTTGTACTATTGTCGCTATTTAGGTCAAGGTTTACCACGCCAAGTGGCTTGTCCGGTTGGCCGTCTACGCGCTTGTAAACGATATAGAAATAACGGTGCTGCGTGTTGGTGAGCATATGGCTGAACCATGCCTTGTGCTCATCATGGCTAATTTCATGCTGGGTGTACATAAACTGGCGGGCAGTGGGACGATTGCGCCAATGCCATAAAGTATCACTGTCCGCGTGACTCACCGCTTTAAAAATTAGTTGCATAAGTCATGCTCCAAGGCCGCGATCACGCGCTCTGCGCCTTTTCCATCAGTGATCGCAGGCAGAGTAGGAAGCTGATGCCAGTTTGCCGCAAGGTGCTGCAGTGCAGACGCGTAATCTTGCCAGCGGGTGTGCTCACCGCGTCCTAAGTATTGATAGCCCGGTTGTCCGGCGAGATACTCGGCCATGGCGTGTTGGTTTTCCGCCACACACACCAAGGTGCTCGGGACCCCCAAGCAGCTGCGCTCAATGGCGGTCACACCGGCCGCCCCAAACGCATAGCGTGCCCGTGCCATGTGGGCATCAAAGTCTGACAGTGCTTCCACTACGCGAACCCCATCGGGGACAGGCTCTTTACACAATGCATCGCGGTCTGGGTTACGCCGGCCGGTGACAATTAATAGCGAGAAAGGCAGCCTATCGAGCTTTTGCTCTTCTTCTAGGTGTTGAACGACTTCTAGGTGTTTGACCGCGTCTACGAGCTTGCGGCTTTCACCGGTCGGGTCCGTGCCGGAGAAAAAGGCGATTACCTTATCTTCCCGCGGCGGCGGAGACTGATGTAAGGCGGCAAATGCTGGACGCAATAGTGCATAGTCTGGCCCCAATAAGCATCGGGTTTGTGGATTTACAAGCTGTGATGCGTAGCGCGTAGTTAAGTCAGGCCAAGGATTTTGATCGAGCAAAAACGCGCAATCGTGGGGCCGATTGGCTAAATCATCGATCACCATCACCGGACAGCACAATTGGATGTGAATTGATTGCTCCCAGCGGGCATCGAGGGCGTAATGATCCACCACCATCAAATCCACCGGCTGGTTAGCCACGCATGCGGTTGTTTCTTCGGCATCTTGCCGCTGGCTCACACCAAGCCAGTCGGTGTTGCTAAGCGAGTTTTTGGGAGCAGGCAACACCGCCACCGTTAAGCCTTGTTCATGACTGATCGCGATCAAGTTACCGGGCAAGTCGCGACAGACCAAGGTTACCTGATGGCCAGACCCTTGTAGCATGCTAGCCAACACGTGCATGCGGCTGACGTGCCCGGTGCCTATCGTTTGGGAGGCATCGACTCGAATGGCTATATGCTCATAGCAAGGCCTGTTGCTCCAACAGTTGATACATTAGCTCAGCGCGTAGCCAGTCATCCGGCTCATCAATGTCTTGCACGCGGTAATGAGGGATCAACACGGCTTTCGAGTGGGGCGCAAAAACCGGCTCGCGCGCTAAAAACGCACTTGGCGTGCCCCAGTAAAACATTCCCGCATCGTGGTACGCCGGTTGTAAGTCTTGGGAGCGTGTAGTGAAGTGCTCGGGCCACAACATGCTGACACTGCCATCGGCATCGACATAAATACTGCGCTGAATCGGAAAGGCGTAGCGGGTGGCGGCAAAACTGTATTTGACGGTGTCGCCGTTCAGTAACGCTAAGCCCTGGTGCAAGTCATCCGTGGTGACAAAGGGAGTGGTAGCATACAGGCAGCATATCGCTTGCAAAGGCGTTTGCTGTGGCGACGGGTTAAGCCACTGGATCGCATGCTCAAGCACATCCAAGGTCGTAGCGTGATCGCCGGCAATCTCGGCGGGACGTACAAAAGGCACCTCTGCCCCTGCATCGCGCGCCACACTGGCAATGTCGTCGCAATCGGTGGAAACTAAGACGCGATCAAATAGCCCACTTTGACGCGCTGTCGCAATGGCATAAGTGATAATGGGCGCACCGTTAAACAGTTTGAGGTTCTTGCCTGGAATGCGTTTGCTGCCACCTCGGGCGGGAATAATACATACATTCATCGGTCATGCGTCCTCAATGGCTTTTTGTAGCGCAGTAATCACTGTATCTTGCTGTTGCTCGGTTAAATCGGGGTAAAGCGGCAAAGTGAGTGCGCCCGCGTAATACTGTTCGGCAAGCGGGAAGTCTCCGAGTTGGAAGCCCAGTGCCTGATAGTAAGGTTGCGTATGCACGGGAATATAGTGCACGTTCACGCCAATGCCTTGCGCTCGCATTGCATCAAAGACGGCGCGGCGTGTACCGGCGTGCTCAAGCTCAATCAAATACAAATGCCATGCCGACTCAGGGTCTAAAATGGGTCGCTTGACGGGCAAATCCGCTAGTGCCTGATGGTAGCGTTCAGCGAGTACAAACCGTCTAGCGATAAAGGAACGAAGCTGGGTTAATTGTGAGCGGCCAAGCGCGGCATGAATATCCGAGAGGCGATAGTTCATCCCCAATGCATGCTGTTCATAACCCCAAGGTGGCAGGGCAGCGTGGCTGTCTTCTGCGTCACGGGTGATCCCGTGGCTACGTAACTGACACAGCGCTTTCGCCAATGTGGCATTTTGGGTAGTGGCAACCCCTGCCTCTCCCGCGGTGACCACTTTGACCGGATGAAAACTAAACACGCTAATATCGCTGTACTGGCATCCACCCACCGCCGCTTCTTGATAGTGTGCGCCCATCGCATGTGACGCATCCTCAATAATGGCTACCTGATAACGCTTGGCGAGCGCGGCAATCTCGGCCATTGGCGCACTGGCACCGGCCATATGCACCACCACCAGCACTTTGGGTAGGGTGTGAGTAGCGGCCGCTTGCGCCAGTTTTTTCGCGAGCTGCTGGGGGCATAGGTTACGCGTGTGCGGGTCGATATCGACAAAATCCACCTCAGCACCACAGTATCGGCCACAATTGGCTGACGCGACAAAGGTGATGGGGGAGGTCCATAAACGATCGCCTGGGCCCAGTCCTAACGCCAGACAAGCCAGATGCAGGGCAGATGTCGCGCTATTAACGGCGACCGCATGCGCAGCCCCGGTGAGTTCGGCGACGGCGGCTTCAAAAGCCGGAACTTGCGGGCCTTGCGTCAGATAATCACTTTTTAGCACCTCAAGCACAGCGGCACAGTCTTGCTCGCTAAGATGCTGCTTTCCGTATGGGATCAACGCCATACTCCTTTACTGCTCGGTGTCGAGTTGCAAAATGGCCTCGACGGTTAACACATCTGGGTTAGTGCCTGATTGATACTCAAACCCTTCTGGCACGGGCTGTCCTTTCTCACCCAACGCATTTTCTCGATAGTCATCATCGGCATCGTAGAACTTAATGGTGGGGCAAATCACGTAATGGTCGGCAAATTCGAGCGTCAGATGCGCATCGTCAGCCGGACACATCACTTCATGCATTTTTTCGCCGGGGCGAATGCCTATCACCTTGACGGGTGTGTTCGGGGCATAGGCGCTGGCGAGATCCGTCAGGCGAACCGATGGGATCTTAGGAACAAATATTTCTCCGCCATACATGCGCGAAAAGTTTTTCAGCACAAAATCCACCCCTTGCTGCAAGGTAATCCAAAAACGGGTCATTTCAGGATGCGTAATGGGCAAGTGATCCGCGCCTTCCGCTGCCTTTTTCTTAAACAAAGGCACCACAGAGCCGCGCGAGCCGACCACATTGCCATAGCGCACTACCGAAAAACGTGTCTTTTGGCCCCCGGTCATATTGTTAGCGGCGACAAACAATTTATCTGAACACAGTTTGGTGGCGCCATAGAGATTATTGGGGCTGGCGGCTTTATCGGTCGAGAGCGCAATCACTTTTTCGACCCCGTTGGCAATCGCAGCGCGAATCACATTCTCTGCACCGTGAATGTTGGTCTTGATACATTCCATCGGGTTGTATTCGGCGGCAGGTACCTGCTTGAGTGCAGCGGCATGAATCACATAGTCAATACCTTGCATCGCTTGCATTAAACGATCGCCATCACGCACATCGCCGATAAAATAGCGCATGCAAGGGGCGTTAAAGGTTTGCTGCATTTCATATTGCTTGAGCTCATCGCGAGAGAGCACCACGAGGCGACGTGGTTGATAGTGTTCAAGCAGGGTGCGGACGTACTTTTTACCAAAAGAACCAGTACCGCCGGTGATCAGAATGGATTTGCCGTTAAACATAGGACGCCTTGTCACTAACTGTCGGGAATACAGGCAGTTTAACTGATCTGAGCAGGATTTGGCGATCTGTTAGGGCGTTCTGGTGATAATGGGTGGTCAGCGATTAAAATTTATAATACGTGGTGCTAAGTGAGCGCGCAGGCAGAAAGCGATAACAATTATGCTTTCGCTGGACCAGCAAGGCGGCCAGCCAGTGTCTTTGGTGATTTGACTTTCAGTGCTTTATCGAATGATAAGCGAGTTTTATCCGCATGATATTGCATACGTTTAAGCGCTTTTTCCAAATCGAAGTCATCTGTTTTTTTTGTCGCTAATTGTGTCATACGTACCTCCATATTGATGTAATTATAACCGAATAAAATGGGGTTGCAAAGCTGCTGAGTGCTCAGCTGATACGCTTGAACAATGCATTGTTTCTTGGATCGAATGGATCGCGTTGATTGAAACCTAATAGGTGATAGTAATGGAGTAAGTCTTCATTCTCTATTGGATCTTGGATTCCAATCCATCCGGCATTGATAGCAGCAGCGAACAGTTCGGCACATCGCGAGGCGATGGGAAGAATATAACCTTTCAAGGGGTTTACTGCGTCTCCTCCTTGAATATAGTTGATTTTTACAACTAGTCTGCCCTCACTCGCTTTCCCGATCATTAGGCCACTAAGATCCTGGTGGTGCCATATCGCCAGCTCTAATCTAGCCATATGATCTCTGCGGTACTGTTGCAGTATTTGTCGCCAATCCCAGCCAATCTGACGAACCGGTGAGGGATGCCACTGGTTTTGAGCAACAAGCGCTAATTCATTGATTTCAGTTAACGAGATACAGTCAATTAAATCAGGTTGAAGCTGCTCAAACTCGCTTTGCGTTTGTTTCAGTACAGCCAGCCTTAGTGAGCGGTATTTCTCTGTAATAAGCTGTTTTCTCATGGAGGCATTGATGTTTTAAGGCTTCTCGAATTGTGCCTTTATATTGAATACTTAAGGAGCGATAGTATCAGAGTGGCGTTTTGTTTTTATGGGTTAAAAGCGATAGACGGCGGATGCTAGTACTTTATTGATATGTCAGTCGCAAAAAGCGCCGCATGTGGACGGCGCTTTGGAGGGAGCATGTATAGGTTAACGCGCTTCGCTGTTAGCTTGATGGCGAGAGGCGAGGACTTCGGTCACTTGATGGAGGCTAAGCTCTTGGTCTTGCAGCAATACCAACAGGTGATAGAGCAAGTCGGCACTTTCGTTTAATAGCTCGGCTTTATCGCCTGCCGTGGCAGCGAGGGCGACTTCGACCCCTTCTTCTCCGACCTTTTGCGCGATACGTTTGGTGCCTTTGGCAAATAAGCTTGCGGTGTAAGAGTCATCAGGCGCGGCGTCTTTGCGGCTGGCAAGCACTTGCTCTAGGCTCGACAAAAAGCCGGGACCCGTGTGTGGCGGTTTGTTGTCACTGTCAAAGCAGGTGGTCGTGCCGAGGTGACAGGTGGGCCCGTGTGGCGTCGCCGTGACCAATAAGGTATCTTGATCGCAATCGAGTGCAATGTGTTCCAGGCTCAACACATGACCGGAGCTTTCGCCTTTTACCCAAAGACGCGACTTACTGCGTGACCAAAAGGTGACGCGACCGGTTTCGAGCGTCGCGTTCAGTGCATCGGCATTCATGTAGCCCAGCATCAATACTTGGCCGCTATCACTGTGTTGGATAATCGCAGGCACCAAGCCGGCGTTTTTCTCCCAATCGATACGTTCTACCCACGCTGCCGTCATACTCTTACCTCGATCCCTTGTTGTTTTAATGTTTGTTTTAATTCGCTTATCGCGATGATTTGCTTGTGAAACACCGAAGCGGCCAGCGCGCCATCGACATTCGCTTGTAAAAAGGCGTCGGCGAAGTGCGACATTTCACCGGCACCGCCGGAGGCAATCAGGGGCACCTGACAGCGCTCTCTTACCATTTTTAGTTGGGTTAAGTCATAGCCTTGGCGCACGCCATCGCGGTTCATCATATTGAGTACGATTTCGCCTGCGCCCCGCTGTTGGACTTCCTCAACCCACGCGGCGGTTTGCCAAGGCGTGGCCTGAGTGCGGCTTTCATCACCGGTAAATTGATAGACCTGATAGTGTCCGGTGGCTTCATCGAAGAAGGAATCAATTCCGACCACCACGCACTGCACGCCAAGCTTATTGGCCAGCCGCGTGATCAAACTTGGGTCGGCCAAAGCCGGTGAATTAATCGATATCTTGTCCGCGCCGAATTCCAAGATTTGCTGGGCATCGGCTTCGGATTTAATCCCACCGGCGACGCAAAAGGGGATATCAATTACTTCCGCGACGCGACTAACCCAGCTTTTATCGACCACCCGGCGGTCACTGGAGGCGGTGATGTCATAAAACACCAGTTCATCAGCGCCTTCTTCGGCGTAGCGTTTGGCGAGCGGGACGATATCGCCGATGATCTCGTGATTGCGAAATTGCACGCCTTTTACTACTTGTCCGTCGCGGACGTCCAAACAAGGAATTATCCGTTTTGCCAGCATGCGATCGCCTCCTCTGCGCTAAAGTTACCTTCCAGTAGGGCGCGGCCGACGATCACGCCTGCCACACCGGTGCCGCGCAAGGCGCGAATGTCTTCGAGACTGCCAATGCCGCCTGATGATTGAAACGCAATGCTCGGATAGCGCTGACACAAGTCGCGATAGAGCGCCACATTGCTGCCTTGCAAGGTGCCATCGCGGGAGATATCGGTGCACAGCACATGCTCTAGCCCGACGGACAAATAATCGTCGAGTAGCGCTTCAATGGTGACGCCGGAGTCTTGTTGCCAGCCGGACACCGCCACGCGTCGCGTCCCGTCACTGTCAATGTGAATGTCGAGTGCCAATACAATCCGGTCAGGGCCGTAGGTTTTCATCCAGCCTTTGACCAAATCGGGGGATTTGACCGCGGTGGAGCCGATCACTACGCGCTGCGCGCCGGTGTTTAGCAGCTCAATCACGTCCATTTCGGTGCGCACGCCGCCGCCGATTTGGATATTGGCGGGCGTTGATTGCAAAATCTCGGTGATTAAATCGACCTGACGCGCGGTCGGATCTTTGGCACCGGTTAAATCCACGAGGTGCAACCAATCCGCGCCCGCTTGATGGTAACGTGCGAACTGCTCACGCGGGTCAAAACCGTAGTCGGTTTTTTGCTGATAATCCCCTTGATAAAGGCGCACCACTTGGCCATCTATCAAATCGAGTGCTGGTATAATCATCCTTGCTTACATCTCCAAAAAATTCTGAATCAAACGCGCGCCCACTTTGCCCGAGCGCTCAGGGTGAAACTGAACCCCGTAGTAGTTGCCTTGATTGATTGCTGCGCTGAACGCATGACCATAGTGACATTGTGCCAGGGTATAGTCACCGACCGGCATCGCGTAACTGTGGACAAAATAGAAGTAGCTGCCCACGACAATGCCGTCGAATAAGGGATGGTCATTGACGGTGGCGACCCGATTCCAACCCATATGAGGTAAAGGCTGGCCATCGGTATCCATTAGCTTGGTCGGCGCGGGGATGTGGCCAAGGCACTCAACCGGCTATCGCCTTCATCGGAGCGCGTGCCTAGCATTTGCATACCAAGACAAATTCCCAGTAGCGGTTGCTCAACCTGTTTAACTAAATCTACTAAGCCGCGCTCGGTGAGGTTTTTCATCGCTTCGCTGGCTGTGCCGACGCCGGGCAAAAAAAGCTTGTCTGCCCCCAGCACTACGTCGGGATCGCGGCTCAATGTGGCTTGATACCCCAGGCGTTCGACAGCAAAGCGTACCGAGGAGACATTGGCGCAGCCGGTATCGATAATGACGGTGTGTTTGCTCATTATAAGACTCCTTTACTGCTTGGCAGCGCATCGCCTTCTACCTTGATGGCTTGACGCAAGGTGCGGCCAAAGGCTTTAAATAAGCTTTCTACCAAGTGATGGGTGTTTTCGCCATCGACGGTCAGGTGAAGGGTACAGGCCAAAGTATCGGTCAATGAGCGGAAAAAATGCCCGACCATTTCGGTCGACATATCGCCCACTTGTGGCTGCGGGAAGCTGGCCTCAAACTTAAGAAACGGACGTCCGGATAAATCCAACGCACATTGCGCCAAGCACTCATCCATCGGCAGGCTAAATCCAAAACGGCCAATGCCGCGCTTATCGCCCAGCGCCCGTTTAAGCGCGTCGCCCAAGGCGAGGGCGGTGTCTTCAATGGTGTGGTGGTCATCGATGTGCAAATCGCCTTTAACGCCAACGCTCAGCTGAAAACCGCCGTGGGTGGCGATTTGATCCAACATGTGGTCAAAAAAGCCCAGTCCGGTTTCAATGCGGCTGCCGCCACTCTTATCCAGGTTAACAGCCACCTGAATGTCGGTTTCTTTGGTGGTACGAGTCACCGATGCGATGCGCGGCTGCAAGGTCAGACGCTCGACAATCTGTGGCCAGCCCATCACGTCGCGTTGGTACTTGATCCCTTGTAGCGCCATATTGTTGGCTAAGGTGATATCGGTGTCGCGATCGCCAATCACTGCCGAATGGGCAAAATCAATTCGGCCTTGCTGCAGATAATCTTTTACCAAGCCTAATTTAGGCTTGCGGCAGCTACAGTCGTCACTATCAAAGTGCGGACAAATCAGCACGTCTTCAAAATGGATCCCTTGTGAGCGAAATAGCGCCATCATCATATTGTGTGGTGCATCAAAGTCCGCTTGCGGGAAGCTCTCGGTCCCTAAACCATCTTGATTGCTCACCATCACCAAGGTGTAACCCGCCGCTTGCAGGCTAAGTAGTGCGGGGATCACGTCCGGCTCAAAGGCCAATTTATCCAGACGATCCACTTGGTAGTCTTCAGGCGGCTCCACAATCAAGGTGCCATCACGGTCAATAAATAAAATCTTGTCTTTCACAGTGGTTGTCCTTATTCACTGAGCTGCTGGCGGATAAAAGCCAACACTTTTTCACATTCGTCACGGTTGCCAATACTGATGCGTAAGCTGTTCTCGATCGCGGTACGGCGCACAATAATCCCCGCATTATCCAAGTGCTTGAACACCGCATCGGTGTCGTCCAGGCTTATCAGCAGGTAGTTACCAAAGCCTGGATGCACCTTGATGCCGGGCAGCATACTGAGGCCGGCTTGCAAATAGGCACGGTTGGCGGTTAAGTCCAAAACCTGATACTTCATCCGCGCCAAGCCCGCTTCGGAGAGCGCTTGCTCGGCAATATCTGCCACGGGCACCGGCACCGGATACGGCGGGATCACCTTGAGCATCAAGTTAATAATAGCGGAATTGGCGAGGGTAAAGCCGCAACGTAGTCCCGCCAGAGCGAACGCTTTTGATAGCGTGCGCAAAATGGCCAGATTCTCAAAGCGCGCGAGTAAATCGGTGCAGGTCGCTTCTGGACTAAATTCGATATAGGCTTCATCCAACACCACAATCGCGCGATCTTGAGTGCGGGTGAGTAGCGCTTCTATGTCGTCGCGGTTAATTAAATTACCGGTCGGATTATTAGGACTACATACGAAGATAAGCTTGATGTTGGCATCTGCCTCCAAGGCGGAATCAATTCCTGCCATGTCCAGCTGCCAGTCGGCGGTGAGCGGCACTTGGGTGGTCGCGATCCCTTGGTTTTCGGCACTGACCGCATACATGCCATAGGTGGGTGGGCAAATCAGTACGCTATCTTGGTTTGGCTCGCAAAACGCGCGCAGCAATAAATCAATCCCTTCATCGGCGCCACGAGTGGTAATCACTTGGTCCGTGTCTACCCCCGCATAGTTGGCATAGGCGTTAATCAGTGATGCAGGTTGACAGCTGGAATAGCGATTGAGCCCTTGGCCGCTCAGGGTATAAGCATTGTCAAAGGGTGACTCGTTGGCATTGAGCCACACATCCCCGCTACCACCGATACGGCGGGCTGACTGATAGGGCGTGAGCGCTTGTACTTGCTCACGGGCGAGTTTTTCGATGCTCATACTAATGGATCCTCCGAAGCTTGAGCTTGTTGCAGCTTAGTGAGACGAATATCGACCGCTTGGCGATGCGCATCCAAGCCCTCGGCTTCTGCGATTCGCATCACGGTAGGCCCAGTGCTTGTAAGCCGCTTTCGCTGACCTGTTGCACTGTCATCCGCTTATTAAAGTCGGCCAGCCCTAAACTGCTGTAGGTACGGGTATAACCGTAAGTCGGCAACACATGTTGGTGCCTGAGGCGTAATCACCCACGGATTCGGGCGAATAGGCGCCCAAGAAAATCGAGCCAGCGTTATCCAACAGCGGTAACAAATCTCGAGGCTGCTGAGTCTGCACAATCAAGTGCTCTGGCCCGTAGCGGTTAGAAATCGACACGCACTGGGTGAGAGTATCGGCAATAATAATCACACTGCTGCCCAGCGCTTGCTTGGCAATTTCTGCACGACTGAGCGTGGTTAATTGCTGTTGCACCGCATCGGCGACTTTTTCTGCCATCTCTGGGGCTGGGGTCACTAGCACTACTTGCGAATCGGGGCCGTGCTCCGCTTGGCTGAGTAAATCCGCGGCAACAAAGTCGGGATCCGCGCCGGCATCAGCAATCACCAAGACTTCAGAGGGGCCGGCAGGCATGTCCATCGCTGCGCCATTGGCAGCAAGGCTCACCTGACGTTTGGCTTCGGTGACATAGGCATTGCCCGGACCAAAAATCTTATCCACCTTGGTCACACTTTGGGTGCCAAAGGCCATCGCCGCCACCGCTTGTGCGCCACCCAGAGTATAAATTTCATCAATCTCACACAGTTTGGCACAGTATAAGATTTCATCGGCCACTGGCGGTGGGGTACACAGCACCACTTTGCGGCAGCCAGCAATTTGCGCCGGCACGCCCAGCATCAACACTGTAGACGGCAAGGGCGCGCTACCGCCAGGAATATACAGCCCGACGCGGTTAATCGGGCGAGTAATGGATTCACATACCACCCCCGGCATGGTTTCGACTTTCAACGGCTGGGCTTTTTGTGCGCGGTGAAAGGTGCTGATGTTGTCGTAGGCTTGACGTAGGGCAAGTTTGATATCTTCCCCCAAGCGCGCTTCAGCATCGGCCAAGATCGCTTTATCGAGTTTGATGCTATCGAGGTCGACACCATCAAATTTTTTGGTCAGCGCCTTTAAACTCTCATCACCACGTTCTC
Organism: Salinivibrio costicola subsp. costicola ATCC 33508 = LMG 11651; assembly: GCA_000565345.1. Lineage (GTDB taxonomy): Bacteria > Pseudomonadota > Gammaproteobacteria > Enterobacterales > Vibrionaceae > Salinivibrio > Salinivibrio costicola. The sequence goes on from AQOF01000057.1 coordinate 13,011, forward strand.
TCACATCGGCGATAATCTCCGCGACGCTCGCTTGGGTTTGGGCACCGGTTGTGATCGCAGGGCGGCGCATCAAGCCCTCTTTTTGCGATTCTCCGAGTGATTTCCAGACTACTGTTCGCATGGTGACTTACTCCATCATCTTTTCAATCGGCAGGACCAAAATTGAGCTCGCACCCAACTGCTTCAATTTTTCCATGGTTTCCCAGAACAGATTCTCGGTGCTCACAAGGTGCACAGCGACACGGCTCTTCTCGTGTGCCAAGGGTAAAATGGTGGGATCTTCCGCACCAGGAAGTAGCTCGACCACTTGCTCTAAGGTTTCGCTGGGCGCGTGGAGCATGATGTATTTGGATTCTTTGGCTTGGATGACACCTTGCATGCGGGTGAGCAAGCGTTCAATCAATGCGGTTTTCTCCTCACTGAAGCTGCCTTCACGCTGGATCAATACCGCTTTGGAGCGAAAAATCACTTCGGCTTCTTTCAAGCCATTGGCTTCTAAGGTGGCACCGGTTGAGACCAAATCACAAATCGCATCAGCGAGCCCTGCACGCGGCGCGACTTCGACTGAGCCATTGAGCATACAAGTGCTAAAGCTCACACCTTGTTTATCCATGTAAGCTTTAAGGATGTTGGGTAGGTGGTGGCAATGCGTTGGTTAGCCAGATCTTGTGGGCCGTTATAGCTTTGGTCTTTATCGAGGGCGATGGAGAGACGACAGCCGCCGAAATCGAGTCGGCGCAGCAGTTGATATTGGCTAGGCTCGCCCAGCTTGATGCGCTCAAGGCGTACCTCTTCTAATTCGTTTTCGCCAATTACGCCTAAATCGACCACGCCGTCCATGATAAGGCCCGGAATATCATCGTCACGAACCAGCAGCAGATCGAGAGGCATTGTTTCGGCGTGAACCACTAAACGTTCGCCGGTGTAATTGATTTTTACCCCGCAGCGTTTAAGCAGCTCTTGGCATTCTTTCGCCAGGCGGCCCTTTTTTTGGATGGCGATACGTAAGCGTTGTGTTTGCATGTGTGCTTCCTTGTCTAAAAATGAAAAGCTAAAAAAGAAAAAACCCTCGGAAGACGGTGCTCCCGAGGGTCTGAATCTGTTAGCTGGCTAATGACCGACGGAAGCACTTTTTACTCGTCTTCCAGTCGAAACCATTCCTCCCGAAAGACTAGTCAGGATGATGGTGGTGATGCATGGTCATTAGCGCTGAAATCATTGTTGGTCGTCCATTATCTAGCGAAAATACGCTCTGTGGCAAAAAATAAGCTCTATACCAAAAAGCTTAACTGTTTATGACCATATCAAAATCCGTTTGGATTGCAACCAGTCAACGCGCGTTTTTTTCACGTGTCTTTATGCCAGGTGTCGTGCTAAGTAGGTGTCGTGCTAAGTAAGTGTCATGCTAAGTAATTGTCGCTATCGCCATGAACAGCGAGAGAATCAACACCGGGGCTAGACATAAATATCGAGCTCACCGTCTTTTTTAGGTGTTTTTTCCTCGTGCTCTTGGTGCGGTTGCTGAGCGTGATCATTGAGATCGTCTAGCCGCCGCTCTTTACGCGCATCAATGTGTTCCGATTTGCGGATCGCCCATACTTTCGTGGGCGGTGCATGCGGCGTGCGATACACAGGACTCAAATTGCCAAGCCAGTTCATGATGGGTCCTCCTTTGGTCTTACTATTAGTATCGACCACGAAGCACCAAACTTGATGATTTTTTAACCATAAGTTATTTAGAATGGCGAGGCTAGGGGGCTAGCTGCAACACTTTTTAAACTTACGCCCGCTGCCACACGGGCAAGGGTCATTACGGCCGGCTTTGACATGACCGGGGAAAACACCATCGATATATCGCCATTGAGGCTGTCCATTGATTGTTTCTTGGACAAACCGAGACCGCTCATGCAAACACTGAGGCTGGCCGTCAGCAACAAAGTGGGCTTTGAAGGTCACAAACCCAAGCTCACCATGGTTTAATACCTCGCTATCGAGCACCTCAAGTGATTGCCACTGATGATCGGTCATCATGGCAATATCATCCCGAAATGCCTCGGCGCCGCATTCGCGGTGATAGGTCGCGACAATAAAGTCCACCAAGCCTTTCGGATGTGCGCTGTAGCGAGCACGCATCAATTGCTCAGGGTGGGCAGCGTTGGCCGGATGTTGATGAACGGGCGCGCAGCATTCGGCGTAGGGTTTGTTACTACAACAAGGGCATAAATCAGTCTGCATAAAGATCTCTTAACAATGGGCTGAAAGGCTTAGTGATGGATAAAGTCGCGAGTTTGTAAGTCACAGCCTTGCGGGCCACACACTAATACCGACCCGTGTTGGTACCAATCGCCTAACACGATGCGCTGGTAATCGTGGCCTTGATCACACCATTGATGGACATGGGGGCGATGGGTATGGCCGTGAATCATGTTAACCACTCCCGCGTTATCTAACTGGCGCTGCACTTCTTGTGGCGTCACATCCATGATGGTGGACGACTTTTGCTGGTTGGCATTGGCACTGCCTGCGCGCATTTTGGCCGCAATTTTACGGCGCCATGTTAGCGGCAAACACAAAAAGAGTCGCTGCAACCAAGGCTGATGTACTTTGCGGCGAAATGCTTGGTAGTCGGCATCCGCCAAACATAGGGTATCGCCATGGAGAATCAAGGTCGGCGTATCATATAAATCAATGCATGTGTGCTCATCCAATAAGGTGATGCCTGTTTCACGGGCGAAACGCTTTCCGATTAAAAAATCACGATTGCCATGAATAAAGTACACAGGTACGCCTTGCTGTGTCAGGGTCGCAAAGGCGGTTTTGATTTGCTGATGAAAGGGGCTGTGATCATCATCGCCAATCCAAGCCTCAAACAAATCTCCCAGCACATAGAGTGCATCAGCGTGGACCGCTTCCTCGGCCATAAATCGCAAAAAGCAATCAGTGATATCTTGCCGAGCAGGGCTGAGGTGTAAATCAGCAATAAAGAGGGTATGTGGCATGTATTGGCTTTTTATTGGTAAAACGAGCGGCTCACTCAAAAAGAAAGGGTAGCCTTAGCTACCCTTGGGCTATCGTGTCACGCTAGTCTTCGATAGTCACGCTATTGATTAATACTTCCTCAACAGGGACGTCTTGGTGTACATAACCCCAATTGCCGGTGGCAACGCCTTTGATCTTGTTGACCACGTCCATGCCGTCGACGACTTCGGCAAACACACAGTAGCCCCAACCGTCTGGCGTCTTGGCTTTGTGATCCAGGAATAAGTTGTCATTCACGTTAATAAAGAATTGTGAACTGGCTGAATGCGGCTCCATGGTGCGCGCCATGGATAAACGACCGGTAAGGTTACTTAAACCGTTATCCGCTTCGTTTTTGATCGGTGCGCGCGTTGACTTTTCTTCCATGCCAGAGGCCATGCCACCGCCTTGGACCATAAAGCCGTCGATAACACGGTGGAACAGGGTTCCGTTATAAAAGCCGTCACGGCAATATTGTAAAAAGTTCTCGACCGTGGCCGGTGCTTCGTCTGCATACATGCGGAGTTTGATATCACCGAACGTGGTATGAAGAGTTACCATGATGTAATCCTGTCATTGGCTTGGCTAAAAAGGATCACAGATTTTAGCCTAACGAGCCGGGTGATCAAGCATGATCGCCCTGGATGTGGAATTAATCATCGCTAAGTGACCCCAAAGTACCGATTTACAGGGACGCTTTGTCATTTTAATTCCTCGAGATCACTTTTATTTCTCAAGATCACTTTTATTCATCGAGATCATTCTGACGATACAGGTTCAACATGCCCGAGCAACTTTTTGAGTAAATCAGCTAAGTTGGCTTGCTCACTGGTGGTGAGTCCAGCCAGGAGCTGATGCAAGTTATTGGTGTGATCGGTCACCGCCTTATCGATCAAATCCAGCCCTGCGTCGGTGAGTGAGACATAGACCCCACGGCGATCGTTGGGATCGGGGCTGCGTGCCACCAAGCCTTTGTGCTCCAACCGATCAATACGGTTAGTCATGGCGCCGGAGGTGAGCATCAAAGCATCCAGCAGCTGATTTGGGGTTAACGTGTAGGGTTTGCCCGCACGCCGTAACGAGGCCAGCACATCGAATTCCCCTGGGTTTAGATTGTATTGGCCGAAAACATGCTGCAGTTTGGGATTAATGTGGCCGTTGATACGTGCCAACCGGCCTGTAATCGCCATGGGGCTCGGATCAATATCAGGGCGTTCGCTGTGCCACTGGCTCAGAATGAGATCAACCTTGTCAGTTTGTGATGGAGTAACACCTTGTTCTTGGCTTTTTGAAGCAGCCGTGGTTACTGGGTGTGTGCACGTTGAATTTTTTGTCATAATGGTTATCGATAAAGATTCTTTACCGAAAAATAAATGATCACCCCGACCCAACTCAAGCACCGATTGGTCGGTTTTGGTTCAAATCGCGCTTTTTCTCTTAACTTGTGAACTCGGTCGTCGCGCTTTATCGGGCCAGACACCGGTCGATGCTTGCGTCACGCTAGCAGAAAAGGTGTAATAGCAGCTTCACTTTACTCATTGTCATTACTGTAACGAGTCATCTAATTATTATGTCGATGCAAACCCCCCCGTTAAAGATCTACAACTCACTGACGCGAGAAAAAGCCGTCTTTCAGCCTATCACGCCAGGAAAAATTGGTATGTATGTGTGTGGGGTGACGATTTACGATCTTTGTCATATCGGACATGGGCGCACCTTCGTTTCGTTTGACATGATTTCTCGTTACCTGCGTTATCTGGGCTTTGATCTGACCTTCGTGCGCAACATTACGGACATTGATGACAAGATCATCAAGCGTGCCGCTGAAAATGGCGAGACCTGCGATGCGTTAACAGAACGTTTGATTGGTGAAATGCATCAAGATTTTGATGCCTTAAACATGGTGCGTCCTGATATCGAGCCGCGTGCGACCGATTATATTGACGAAATCATTACCTTGGTAGAAACGCTGATTGCGCGTGGTTTTGCCTATGTGGCCGATAACGGCGATGTAATGTTTGAAGTCGCTAAGTTTGATGAATACGGTAAGTTGTCTAAACAAGACTTGGATCAGCTCCAAGCTGGTGCCCGTGTGGATATTGAAACTGCGAAACGCAGCCCGCTGGATTTTGTGGTGTGGAAAATGTCGAAACCCGGCGAGCCGACGTGGGAATCCCCTTGGGGCCCGGGCCGTCCAGGTTGGCACATTGAATGCTCAGCGATGAACTCAGCGCTTCTGGGTAAGCACTTTGATATTCATGGCGGCGGCTCAGACCTACAGTTCCCGCATCATGAAAACGAAATTGCTCAGTCGTGCTGTGCCCATGACACCCCATATGTGAATACGTGGATGCACAGCGGCATGGTGATGGTCGATCGTGAGAAGATGTCCAAATCCTTGGGGAACTTTTTCACCATCCGTGACGTGTTAGCACACTATGACGCAGAAACTGTGCGTTATTTCTTGCTGTCAGGCCATTATCGCAGCCAGTTGAACTACAGCGATGAGAACCTCAATCAAGCCCGTTCAGCACTTGAGCGTCTTTACACCTCGCTTCGCGGTTTAGATACTCAGGCCGTACCTGCTGGTGGCGATGAATACGTGGCACGCTTTGAAGCGGTGATGAACGATGACTTCAACACCCCAGAAGCCTATTCGGTGCTATTCGATATGGCCCGTGAGATTAACCGTTTACGTGGCGATGATTTGGCAGCGGCATCCGCACTGGGTGCGCAAATGCGCAAATTGGCGTCTATTCTTGGTTTGCTCGAGCAAGACGCCGATAACTTCTTGCAAGGTGATGCTGGCGCGGATGATGAAGCTGCTGACATTGAAGCCTTAATTCAAACACGTAATGATGCCCGTAAAGCCAAAGACTTCGCGGCAGCCGATGCGGCGCGCGATGCACTGACCGCGATGGGCATTGTGCTGGAAGACGGCCCACAAGGCACCACCTGGCGCCGTAAGTAAGCAGATAAAGCGCCATCCGGCCGAGGGTAATAGCAATTTAATGAAAACGGAGCCAAATAAGGCTCCGTTTTTGTGGGAGTTGTTGGTCGATATCCGCTGGTTGATCTCGTTAAAAACAGAATCAAGTCAGCGATGAGTCCTTAAGTGGCTAAACCTGGAAACAAAGCCCGCATGCCAGAGGCAATAAACTCGATCCCGAGAGAGCCGAGAATCAGACCCATGATTCGAGTGATCACGTTAATACCGGTTTGTCCCAAGAATTTTACCACCGCAGGTCCCACTTTAAATAAGCCCCAAATGCCAGCGGCGAAGATCACCAGGGTTGAAATAAGCGTGACCGTACTCCATGTATCAGGGTATTGGGAGCCGTAAACAATGGTCGAACTGATCGCGCCGGGGCCCGCAAGCAACGGCATGGCAAGCGGCACCACGCCCACTTGCTCACGACTGATGGTTTCTGACTGCTCCTGCTTGTTTTGTTTACCTTCTCCTAACTTACCGTTCATCATCGTAAAAGCGATACTGAGCAGTAGCATGCCACCGGCGACACGGAAAGAGTCTAAAGAAATACTGAACAAGTCGAGCAACATCTGACCGGCAAGCAAGGACACAATCAAGATAATCGCCACCGCGATCGCTGCGGTATACGCAGTGCGGTTTCGCTCTTGCTTATCAAGATGCACGGTAAGGGTCACAAAAACGGGCATGATACCGATAGGGTTCACGGCGGCAAAAAGCCCGACAAAAAACTGTACAAAAATCATGGTGTCAAAAACGGCCATGGCGAATCTCGTGATGCTGTGAGGAAGTCCAGTTTCTCTCGGGTTAAAAGGTGGGGCCAGTATAGCGACCTCAGCTTAAAAACCAACCGCTTAACCTTGCATTTTCTGCAACTCTTGATTGCGGTTTTAGTGAGGTCATGGGAGGGAGCAAAAAAAGTCCCTAAATGAGTGAGCAAGATTGTTAGCGCAGACTATACTGAGCCACTAAACGGTTTTTACTCACTAGAGAAAAAAGAGTCACATTGGTGTGCTTACAAGAATAAAAGAAACAGCTTTATGGTAGCCATTCTCTTTTTGTTGAAAAAATAATACAAAATCACCGCTTTTGTTGGCCTCGCATGTAAAGGCTGTGTTACTTTGGTGAAAATATTAGACACGCGGCCTGTGTGCTACATGATGAATGAGCCCAATGTTCATGGGGGTTAAGCAATAAATTCGTTGTGATTGATTTGATAACAAATGATCGAGATCAAGTTGCTATCGCTGTGAAAACTTATACTCAGTTTTGAAAGTTATTTACTAAATGCGATGCCGTTAGGGTGAAGAAATCTCGGTTAGAGGGGTCAAACGCCAGGCAGCCATCAAAAACCCAACCAAGCGGGTAGGCTGGTGGTCGCAAGCAGTTACTAAATGATTTTCAAATATGAACCAGGAGACAACTATGCCTGTTACTAATATTGCCGAACTCAACGCGATGGTTGAGCGTGTCAAAAAGGCACAACAAGAATTTGCTACCTATTCACAGGAGCAAGTAGACAAGATCTTCCGTGCTGCATCTCTGGCGGCAAACAACGCGCGTATCCCGCTGGCTAAACAAGCCGTCGAAGAGTCAGGCATGGGCATCCTCGAAGACAAGGTTATCAAAAACCACTTCGCGTCTGAGTTCATCTACAACAAATACAAAGACGATAAAACCTGCGGCATTTTGGAAGAGAATGACGAATTCGGCACCATGACCATTGCCGAACCAGTGGGTCTTATCTGCGGTATCGTTCCAACCACGAACCCAACGTCGACAGCGATCTTCAAATCTCTGATCTCACTGAAAACCCGTAACGGCATCATCTTCTCGCCACACCCACGTGCGAAAAACTCCACCAATGATGCCGCAAAACTGGTTCTCGACGCCGCGGTTGCCGCCGGTGCGCCTAAAGACATTATTGGCTGGATTGATCAACCGTCTGTTGAGCTTTCTAACGCACTGATGAAGCACGATAACATCAACCTGATTCTGGCCACGGGTGGCCCAGGCATGGTGAAAGCGGCATACTCATCTGGTAAACCAGCTATCGGCGTGGGTGCGGGTAACGTACCTGTCGTGATTGACGAGACTGCAGACATTAAGCGTGCTGTAGCTTCTGTACTCATGTCTAAAACCTTCGATAACGGCGTGGTATGTGCGTCAGAGCAAGCGGTTATCGTGATGGACGAAGTGTATGACGAAGTCAAAGAACGTTTCGCCTCTCACAAAGGCCATGTGTTGAGTAAAACCGACGCCGACAAAGTGCGTAAAGTGTTGCTTATTAACGGCAACCTGAACGCAGATATCGTCGGTCAATCAGCAATAAAAATTGCCGATATGGCAGGCGTAAGCGTCCCATCAGACACAAAAATCCTGATTGGTGAAGGCCTGGAAATCAGCATTGAAGAAGAATTTGCACACGAGAAACTCTCACCAACCCTGGGTATGTTCCGTGCCAAAAACTTCGAGCACGCCGTCGACATGGCTTGCAAAATGGTAGAAATGGGCGGTATCGGTCACACATCAGGCCTGTATACCAACCAAGACGTCAACCAAGACCGCATTAAATATTTCGGTGACCGCCTGAAAACAGCACGTATTCTGGTGAACATTCCAACGACGCACGGTGGTATCGGTGATTTGTACAACTTTAACGTTGCACCGTCACTCACACTGGGTTGTGGCTCATGGGGTGGTAACTCAATTTCTGAGAACGTTGGGCCTAAACACCTGATGAACAAGAAAACTGTTGCGAAGCGAGCTGAGAATATGCTGTGGCACAAACTACCAAAATCTATCTACTTCCGTCGCGGCAGCTTGCCAATCGCTCTGGGTGATTTGGATGACAAGAAACGTGCGATGATCGTGACTGACCGCTTCCTGTTTAACAACGGTTATTCAGAGCAAATTGAGTCACTGCTTAAAGCGCAAGGCATGGATGTAAACACTTTCTTCGAAGTGGAAGCGGATCCAACGCTAAGCGTGGTACGCAAAGGTGCTGAAGCGATGCAAAGCTTCCAGCCTGACGTGATTATCGCTCTTGGTGGTGGTTCACCGATGGACGCAGCGAAAATTATGTGGGTGATGTACGAGCATCCAGAAACCGCGTTCGAAGAACTCGCAATGCGCTTTATGGATATCCGTAAACGTATCTACAAATTCCCGAAAATGGGTAAAAAAGCCGAATTGGTTTGTGTCACAACCACTTCAGGTACTGGTTCAGAAGTCACGCCGTTTGCGGTTGTGACTGACGACGAAACTGGTGCTAAATACCCATTGGCTGACTACGAGCTGACACCACAAATGGCGATTGTTGATGCCAACCTGGTGATGAACATGCCGAAGTCGCTGACAGCCTTTGGTGGTTACGATGCGATTACTCACGCGATGGAAGCTTACGTGTCTATCCTGTCAAATGAGTACTCGGAAGGGCAAGCGTTGCAAGCACTGAAACTGCTGAAAGACTATCTGCCAGCAAGCTATACGCACGGTGCTAACGACCCAATTGCACGTGAGAAAGTGCACAATGGTGCCACCATTGCCGGTGTCGCGTTTGCCAACGCCTTCTTGGGTGTGTGTCACTCCATGGCGCATAAACTCGGTGCTGAGTTCCACCTGCCGCATGGCCTGGCGAACGCATTATTGATTTCAAACGTGGTACGTTTTAACGCCAATGACAACCCAACCAAGCAAACGGCATTCTCGCAGTACGACCGCCCACAAGCACGTCGTCGCTATGCAGAAATCGCTGACTACTTGGGTCTGGCTCAAGCCGGTGACCGTACCGCACAGAAAATTGAGCGTTTGTTAACCTGGCTTGAAGACATGAAGCTGAAACTAGACATCCCAACCTCTATCCAAGCGGCGGGTGTACCAGAAGCAGACTTCATGGCTAAATTAGACGAGCTGGCGGAAGAAGCGTTTGATGACCAATGTACCGGTGCAAACCCACGCTACCCACTCATCAAAGAGCTGAAAGAAGTGTTGGTTGCGTCTTACTATGGCAAGCCTTACGTTGAAGGTGAAACCTTTGAAGGCACCACGGTTATCAAAAAAAGAGATGATCAACCCGCTGCAGCGCCGACCAAAGCGGCTAAAGCTGACGCAAAAGCGAAAGCTGAGCAAAAGGGCCAAAAAGCAGATGCCTAATGTAACCTAGGCTACCGCTTAACGAAAAAGACCCGCCACCGGCGGGTCTTTTTGATTTTACCCGTGGCGACGATGACACGAGAATACAGAGCGCTTCGCTTACGGAATACGGAAAGAGACGAGACGCTTCGCTTCTTGCTCGTTCCCACGCTCCTGCGTGGGAATGCATACAATGACAAAATTTATACATCGATGGTGCCATTGGCGACGATGACACAAGCCCCGGCAAGATGTTGGATAAGTGCACATTGTCAACGGGCGCCTGTCACGATCGAGGTTAATCGTTGGCCCCGGTGTCGGATGGCGCGCGGCCCATATCGTGATAATGATTGGCATTGTGCTGGCGCTTATGCCGACCTACGCCTGGTTTATATTTCGGTGGTGCCATTGGCGACGATGACACAAGCCCCAGCACGATGATGAATATGTGTACATTGTGAACGGGCGCCTGTCACGATCGAGGTTAATCGTTGGCCCCGGTGTCGGATGGCGCGCAGGGCACATCGATGCACGAGGCTTACATCGGACTGGCGCTTATGCCGACCTACGCGATATTCAGGATTTTTGAATACAGAGCGCTTCGCTTACGGAATACGGGAAAAGCGTAAAGCCATTCCTAGGCCCTAGGATTCTAGGACCTAGATCTCTCTCACCCACTTGCTTCTAACAGCCGGCCGTTAAAAGAATCATTCGAGACAATATACTCCGCGTTTCGAATTAATTCGTCATCCATCTCAAAGGTTGCGCGATGTCGGTGGCGTGGCACAATGCCTCCCACGCGGATCTTTAGCCGGAAAGTTCTTTGGCCCAGCGTTGGGTTAAGCCGCCAATCATGGCATTGGCAACCGTATCAGGGGTAAGATGAGCGCCAGCGACATTAATGATCACACCGGGGCGACCACGTTGTTGCATACACTCTGCCGCGTGCTGAACCACCAGATAACACGGCGAGGTTGTATTGGTCAGCGTTCTCGACATATCACACCAAGCACCATTGTTAAATAAACTGGGCAATATATCGCCTTGCCATTGATTAATGAGCACATCAATGCCGCCAAAAAGTTGCGTCACTTGTGCGAACGCATCATGGATAGAAGCCGGTTGATTATCGGCCAAACAAATCGGCTGGACGCGCCCAGCATAGGGACGGCATTGATCGGCACTTAAGCGCAGTGCTGGCCATTCAGTATCGAGCAATGCGACGTCAGCACCAAGCGAGCAAAAATGCTCTGCCATTGCGCGTCCCGATGATGAGCCGCCGGCGGTAATAACGACCACTGCGTTATCGATCTTCATGGTCAATTCCTTAATAGTATCAATAAATTAGCGCATCACGCCTTGCCTTTTATACTCAAGCTAATCACGTGAAAATGACAGCTTACTCACACCTTATTCAAGCGTGGGAAGATAATACTGGACCATAATTACGCCGACTGCGAAAAAAAGGCTCAAAACGTCTGGTCGTCTGGCAGAAATATTGTTGGGAATTGAGAGACGATCACAATTTCGATAAGGATCATGAAACCCTCTCAGGATCAACTTGCGATCTTCGTTGTTATGCGCTTACACGCATTTTATCGAAGCAATGCGATGTGGTGAGTTTTTCATACAAGGTGGCAGGGTTAAAAGCGGGGCGGCTTGGGGTTGCATCAGCTAAATGACGACGCTCATGACCGGAAAGGTTATGGTAGACCGCTTCATCAAAGCCGTGCGTACCCTGGGGCGGATAATGCATAGCGGCCGGAGCAAGTTGAAAGCGCAAATTAGCGCTGGCTAAACCGCCACGGTGAAAGGCATCGGCTTGGGCACTGGCGCGCTGATAATCTTCTTCATTGCTGGCCGCCAAGGGTTGCGGCTCTGCCAGCTGGAACTGCTGGCGCAATACCGCATCATTACTGATAGGGTTATCGGTGAGGGTGAGTGGCGTTGACTCATTCGCATCCCCGGAAAGCAGCGCCATCATCAACGCAAAGTCGGAACGACGCCCTTGCACCACCGCCTGATTGAGGTTGCCCCCAAACTGGACGTCGCTAATAAGCTGCGCTTTGTCGATGGTATGGATAGTCACTGCGGTTACCCTAATTCATATCGTGATTGTGCGGATGTGTAATAGGGTATCGGCCGCGTACGGTAAACTTTAGTGCTTTTTTATTCGGTTTGTGCCAGTTGGGGCGACAATGGCTGCGTACGTTGTCCAGCAAAATGCTGCATCGAAAACGCCACGCGATCGTCTGGCATCAGCGGGTAGCGCCGAGGTGGAAGTGACTCAATCAGCCGTAACCTTGGCAGCAATCCGCAACCATTGGCAATTTGGATCGCAAGACCAGGCCGTGCATTAAGCTCGAGTACCATCGGGCCCTTCTCTTTATCTAATACCATATCTGTCCCCATGTAACCTAAGTCGGTCATCTCCCAGGCGCTGGCTGCCAGCGTGAGCAGCTGCTGCCAATGAGGCACTTTCAGAGTATAAAGGTCATGTTCCGTATCCGGGTGATGGGGTGAWTGGGGGCGGGTTTAAAATGTTCACGGCCTTACCGCTCCTTTCAGGCGCCTTACCGGTGGCCATATCTCAGCCCGACGCTACTGCCCCTTGGTGCAAATTGGCCTTGCCATCAGATGCTGAGGTCGACAGCCGCATCATCGCCATCACCGGATACCCTTGAAACACAATCACGCGAATATCAGGGACCCCTTCATAGCTAAAACCGCTGAAGCTATCGTCGAACGCGATCAAGTTCTCGACCACGGCGACATCCGCTTTGCCACCGAGCGAGAACAGGCCCGCGAGCGTATTGGTGATATGACGTTCAACATCGTTGTGGCTCACGGTCTTGCCAGAGGCCTTGGTATAGACCCCTTGATGATTTTTCGTCACCACCAAAATGCCCTTACCGCCTGAGCCTTGCGCCGGTTTAATCACAAAACCGGGCCAATTTTCCACCATGTGATGAATACGTTTGACGTGCGCTTGGCTATCAATCACGCCGATCAACTCAGGGACGGTAGCGCCGGCTTGTTGGGCGATCAACTTGGTTTTAAGTTTGTCATCTACTAATGGATAAAGACGCCTGTCGTTGTAACGACCAATGTAACGGATATTACGCTGGTTCATCCCCATGATGCCGGCGTGATTCAGGCGAAAGGGGGAGGCGAACCGTGAAAAGAATTTAATCATCACGACCGCTCCCATCCTGATGTGCTAACGGGCGAAACCGCTTCAACTCCGACAAGCGGTAGCCGGTGTAATTACCCAGCATTAATATCAATGCCAAGATCACCAGCTGCAAACCAATAAAGTTAAAGGTCAGATGCCGGACCAACTCATTGGTCATCGCCAAATACACTAACACCGCAGTGATGAGCGAGCCACCGCCTTGAATGACCACTTCTTTTGCGCCTTCCTCTTCCCATAAAATCGACATTCGCTCGATGGTCCATGACAGAATAATCATTGGGAAGAAGGTGATGGTTAGCCCTTCCATTAAGCCGATACGGAACGCGATCACGCTAAATACCGAAATAATTAAAATGACCGTGATAATCACCGCGGAAATTCGCGCCACCAGCAGCAAATTAAGCCGCGAAAGATAGCTTCTTATCACCAGCCCAGTGCCGACGATCAACACAAAGCCAACAATCCCAGTGAGTAATTGGGTTTGCACAAAGGCAACCGCAATCAGCACTGGCATAAAGGTCCCTGAAGTCTTTAACCCCACGATCACGCGCAAGAACACCACAATTAGCGCGCCAATCGGGATCAGCATAATGGTTTTAAACATCGCCTGCTCTTCAATGGGCAAGCTATGAATAGAAAAGTTAAGTAGGTTATCGGCGGAAACCTTCGCCGAAGTGGCCTGTTGTGGGCTGATATCTTGGGAGATAATTGAAAAATGTACCTGGCTATGTTCACCGCCCATCACTTCTAACAATGGTCCGCCGTGCTGGTTCCAGAGCAGGACATTATTGTGATGGCCATTTTGCCCAGTGATTAAATCAAACAAGTGCCAGCGTGTGTCTTGCCACACTTGTAGCATGGGAGAAATGGTTTGGCGACGTCGCCCATCTTCAAGCTCCAAGCCACCGACCACGCGCGCATGCACACCTTCCAGTGCTAAGGTTTTTCGTAGGGCGTCGGGTTTGTCGAGGGTATTGAGTAACAACGCCGCGTTTTGACTATCTGGGCTATTAAATTGTTTGATGAGCTCACGGGTCAACGTAATGTTGTCCGCCGAGCGCGCCCGTGCACGATCCAACAGTGCTAAGGCCGCATTTTTGGCAGCATTATCCATCACCGGAAGCGTCACCTGCTCTTCATCAGGTGGGGCCATGGTATAGCTCGCACTGTCGTCGACTAACATTTGGTTTTTAAAATAAAGGGTTTGCTCACCGTTGGCTTGGCGCGTCGACCACTGTGCTTGGCGGCCATGTTCAGTGTTAAGCAATGAAAAGCCATAGCCTGCCGAGGAGGTGCTCTCATCGATAAGCGTAAGCCCAGGTTGGCTATCTGGTGCAGCAAGGCTAACTTTTACTGGGCCATCGCCGGCATCAAAGTTAATTCTGGCCTCAATTTGCCAGACTTGGCGGGTGTCATCCGCTTGCCAAGGCACCCCATAGCCTAGGTGACGATAGGCACTGAGTGCGATACCGGCCAAAATTAAAAAGCCGATCAAAAAGTAAAAAGGAACCCGTGAAACCATGTCGATTACCTATTTTCGTAGAGCCTATTTTCGAAGAGCCTAGCTTTTCGTAAAGCCTATTCTTGTAGAGCCGATTCTTTAGACGCTGATGGCGGCTGACGATCATCATCACTAGGCTCCGGGGGAGTGTCCGGCTGATATTGCGGATGAATGTGTACTTGGCTGACATCTACCACGGCTAAATCTTTAAAAAACGAGCGGCCCAACAATACGGGGTATTCCATATTGGTGCGATCCGCGAGGGTAAATTCGGTTTTTTCGTGAATGTTACCCACCCGGATCCACGCTTCAACCATGGGGCGGCGGTCAGTTTTATCGGTCGATGATTGCCGTATGAGAACCCAGCGCTTTACGGGCATTTCCATAAATACCGACTGGTCATTGTTTTCACTATGATTGACATTAAACTTGACCCAGGTGTCACCATCGCGCTCAAATTCTTGAATATCTACCGCATTGAGCGACGAGGTTGCCGCGCCGGTATCTACGCGCGATTGGAAGGTGCTTTTGACTTCATCAAACCAAACCCATTCACGTCCGCCGAGGACCACTTTGTCGTTATTCACGGGCACCCGGACTACTTTTTCTTGGATTTTAACTTCCGGTTTTGGGTTGGCGAAATTGGCATACATTTTTGCCTGAGTGCGCTGAATAATAGTCAGTTGGCTCTCGAGCGCCGTGACTTTATCTGTCAGCTGAGTCAATGACGCATCGTGTTGGGTAAAAGCATCAGTCAGGCTTTGCCGCTGTTGCTGGCTCTGGGTGGCAACGGTATTGAGTTTATCCAGTGTTTCTTGGTGTTGCTGCTGAGAGGTGAGCATGCAACCGGATATCGTTAATAACAACACACTGATTAGTGAGCAACGAAAAAGCATCTAAGTCTCCACTGCATAGAAGGATGGCTACTGGCCGTATCGCCTCAAACAATGGATCAAAAGTGAGGCTGAGCGCAGATTCTAAAGGATGCGACCAAGATGGATAGAGGGATTCTGTCAAATGTTAGTCAGAATTGACTAAACGTTGATTATATCAACGCTATCGGTGAAAAATTGCCCGAAAACAGGCAGTCGCGCCCTTGTGCATAAAGTGAACAACAATAAAAGGGCGCAGATCGCGACATCAGCGTCAGCATTGCGTGTGCTCTAGGTCAAATTAACTACACTAGGTAACATTAACCACAGCACACGCCGCCTGGCGCGATTTAATCAGGATTGCGCGCCACTAAAATTGCGCGTTTAGGCGCCGGATACCCTTCGATGGTTTGCGTCGGGTCACCTGGGTTTAGGTACTCTGGCAACGAGTTATGGGTCATCCACGCTGTGCTGCGCTGCTCATCGGTGGTGGTGACACATTCATCGACAATACGGACATCGACAAATCCGACTTTTTCCAACCACACTTTGAGCGCACGCGCCGAAGGGAAAAAGTAGACATTGCGCATTTGTGCATAGCGGCCTGATGGCACCAATACAGCGTTTTCATCGCCATCAATCACCAAGGTTTCCAGTATCAGCTCACCGTCTTTCCCCAACTGATCTTTGAGTTGCATTAGATGATCGAGCGGCGAGCGACGGTGGTAAAGCACGCCCATGCTAAACACGGTATCAAATGCACGCAGGGCAGGGAGTTTTTCGATTCCTAAGGGCAGCAGATGCGCGCGTTGATCATTGCCCATTAAACGACGAATGGCGTCGAACTGCATTAAGAAGAGCTCAGAGGGATCAATACCTACAGTCAGAGCCGCCTCTTCACCCAACATCCGCCACATGTGGTAGCCATTCCCGCAGCCGACATCGAGCACATAGCGCCCTTTGAGCGGAGAGATATGCGGAAGCACCCGATCCCACTTCCAATCCGAACGCCACTCGGTGTCGATATCCATACCGTGAACCTGATAAGGCCCTTTGCGCCATGGGTGAAAGCTACGGAGCAGATTTTCTAACTTTTTACGCTCACCGGCAGGCAAGCTGGTGGCATCGCCAATCTGGACCCTATCTTTTAGCTCCACCTGCTCGGGCGCATCGGTCGGGATTTTATTCAGCACTTTTATCCACTTTGGCATATCGCATGGGGCTGGGTTTGCCACTCCGCCAATTGCGCCGGCAGAACTTCTAACCAATGAGAGAGACGGTTTTTGGCGATCAGTTGATAAAAATCGGAAAAATCAAACATCAGATTACTCGTACTTAATGGCGTGTTTCGCTGAATCAAAGGGTTGACTGGATCAAGGGTGTAACGCGATCAATGGTGTAAACAGATTAATGGTGTAACTGGATCAATGATCTAAATAGATCAATAGCGTACCGGGATGACGGGACGCATCGCTTTATGTCATCGCTTATCTTATTTAATCGCGAACATCGACCCAAAGTTAAAACATTGAAACCACATGGCGACACTGCTAAAACCAATCTCGCTCAATCGCGTTTTATGGGTATCAATGCTATCTGGACGCATCACGTTTTCTAGCGCACTGCGTTTTTGACTGATCTCAAGCTCGCTGTAGCCATTGGCGCGTTTAAAGTCATGGTGCAAGTCAATTAGCAGTTCATTGGCGGTTTCGTCTTCAAAGCAATACTTCTCCGACAAAATCAGGATCCCGCCCGGTTTTAATCCTTGATAGATGCGGGTGAGTAGCGCTTGGCGATCGTCCGGGCTTAAAAATTGTAGGGTAAAATTAAGCACCACCATGGAGGCATTAGTGATCGTCACATCGCGAATATCAGCCTCACGCACCTCAACATCGGCAGCGCCGCGATAGGCATTCACATGCAAACGGCAACGCTCCACCATCGCTTGTGAATTATCAACCGCGATGATGGTACAGCTGTCATGAGGAATATGGCGGCGCATCGACAGGGTGGCGGCGCCCAACGAGCAACCGAGATCGTAAATATGGCTATCTGGCGTGGCAAAGCGTTTCGCCAGCATACCAATCGCCGAGATAATGTTGCTGTACCCAGGCACCGAGCGCTGGATCATATCCGGGAACACTTCGGCGACATTCTCATCGAAGGTAAAGTCGCCCATCTTCTCAATCGGCGCCGCGAAAATTTTATCCTGATTAGCCATATAAGCCCCTACAAATCAGCCCAGCTGGCCAGTGTGAGCACCTGACGCCAGCAAACCCTATCGCAAAAGCGGCGTATTGTAGTGAATTTTTCAGCGCCTGTCTGCACGGTGAGCGCGCACCTTGCGTGGATACACTAAAACAGTGCCCCTTGCTGACTTTGCGCGGCGCGGGTGACTGAAGCCAGTGGCGTTGATAAATCAAGATGTTGATACAAGTGTGCCGCGAGCGCCGGGGCTTGGTCATTATCCGAAGTATGAATCATTAAATAGGGCGTTTTGCCCGCGGCTATCCATTGAGATAAACGTGGGATCCATGGATCAAAAAATGCGCTATTGTCTGCCAGCTCAGGATGACCAATAAACCGCACCATAGGCGCATCGCTGGTGGCAATCGCATGCACGGGGACACGCGGCTTTTTCTTTTGTGCATCAATCACCGCTGGCGTGTCCGGTTTCGCCGCGAACACAGGACGACTGTCCATGATCACTCGGTTGGCATGATGGGCGATCAAGAGTCGATTCAACGCCTTCTCTGCCTCTCCTTTGGCAAAAAAAGCCGGGTGCCGTACTTCCACGCCGATAAAGATATCCGCCGGTAAGCTTTGCAAAAAGGCGGCCAGATCCGGCAAGCCTTCAGGACCAAAGCGGGCCGGGAGCTGAATCGTCCACTGGCCAATTTTATCATGGAGAGGCGCCATCAAATGAATAAAATCCCGCGTTAAATCTTGCGCATGGCGCAACTGGCATTGATGGGTAATGGTTTTGGGAAACTTAAAAGTAAATTGGAAAGTGTCTGACGTCGCGGCCGCCCAATTCGCCACCGTCTGTGGCGACGGCGACGCGTAAAAGGTGGTATTGCCCTCAACCGTATTGAATACCTCTGCGTAGCGGGCTAAACGCTCACCCGAACGGGTACCTGGAGGATAAAAATGGTGCTGCCAACTGGGATGAGACCACTGGGTCAAACCAAGGCGCAACGGCGGATCGGACAGTTGATGTAGCATCAGAGACATGGCGTCGTTATGATTGGTCAATACACGTTGCGGTAGCCTAATCGCAACCGGGGAAAAAAACCATATGAAGGATAAACAGAATAAAAACACGCGATCGCTTTACCAAGAGCGGGGCTTTTCCTTTATAATGGCAGGTCTTTGACAGTAACGGCAGTCGCGGGGGCGTACCGTCAGGTACGACAAAGACTGTTGTCTAATTTCCCTCAGAATTGACAGGCTTGTGCCCAAGGGGGCAAGCAGAATTATCAGAACAGATCAGGAATAGTCTATGCGCACCCAATATTGTGGTCACCTGAATAAAGCCCATGTCGGGCAAGAAGTAAGTCTTTGTGGTTGGGTTAATCGTCGTCGTGATTTGGGCGGCTTGATTTTTATCGACATGCGCGACCGTGAAGGTCTGGTGCAAGTTGTGATTGATCCTGATATGGGTGATGTTTACGAACATGCCAATAAACTGCGTAACGAATTCTGTGTTGCCATTCGTGGTGAAGTCCGTGCACGTCCAGACAGCCAAATCAACCGTGATATGGCCACCGGCGAAGTCGAGGTGGTGGCGAAAGGGTTGGAGATTATCAACCGCAGCGCACCGATGCCGATTGACTTTAACCAGTTTATCTCTGAAGAGCAGCGTCTTAAGTACCGCTACCTCGACTTGCGTCGTCCAGAGATGAGCGATCGCATTAAACTGCGTGCCAAGCTACCAGCTTTGTCCGTCGCTTCCTGGATGAGAACGACTTTTTAGATATCGAAACCCCGGTACTGACCAAAGCAACCCCGGAAGGTGCGCGCGATTACTTGGTGCCAAGCCGCGTTCACAAAGGCAGCTTTTATGCATTGCCACAATCGCCACAGCTGTTTAAACAGCTACTGATGATGTCCGGCTTCGATCGCTATTACCAAATCGTGAAGTGCTTCCGAGATGAAGACTTGCGCGCGGATCGCCAACCAGAATTTACCCAAATCGATATCGAAACCTCGTTTATGAGCGCTGAACAAGTACGTGACGTGACCGAGCAAATGATCCGCGAAATGTGGCAGTCGCTACTCAACGTTGATTTGGGTACCTTCCCCATCATGAAATATGAAGAAGCGATGCGTCGGTTTGGCTCTGATAAGCCAGACTTGCGTAACCCGCTTGAAATCGTCGATGTGGCCGACATTGTCAAAGACGTTGAATTTAAAGTCTTCTCTGGTCCAGCGAACGATGAAAAAGGCCGCGTGGCAGTCATCCGCGTGCCAGGTGGCGCCAGCTTATCTCGCAAACAAATTGATGAGTACACCCATTTTGTTAGCATTTACGGCGCCAAAGGCTTGGCATGGATGAAGGTCAACGATCGCGACGCCGGCTTTGACGGTATTCAATCGCCCGTCGCCAAGTTCCTTAACGCGGATGTCGTGGAGAGCATTCTGTCACGCACTGACGCGCAAAGCGGGGACATTATCTTGTTCGGCGCCGACAAAAAATCGGTAGTCACCGAAGCGCTGGGCGCATTGCGTGTAAAATTAGGTTTGGATCTTGAACTGACCGACACCCAAGCTTGGACCCCGCTGTGGGTAGTGGACTTCCCGATGTTTGAGGAAGACGACGAAGGCAACCTGCACGCCATGCACCACCCATTTACAGCGCCAACTGACGTCACGCCAGAGCAGCTAAAAGCCAATCCGGCCGCGGCGAACTCCAATGCCTACGACATGGTGATTAATGGCTATGAAGTCGGCGGTGGCTCGGTGCGTATTCATAACCCAGAAATGCAAGCAGCCGTCTTTGAGACCCTGGGCATTGACGAACAAGAGCAGCGCAAGAAGTTCGGTTTCTTGCTCGACGCGCTAAAATACGGCACCCCACCACACGCAGGTTTGGCATTTGGTATGGACCGTTTGGTGATGCTGCTGTCTGGCACTGAGAACATTCGTGACGTCATTGCGTTCCCGAAAACCACCGCCGCAGCGTGCTTGATGACGGATGCGCCAAGTATTGCCAATGACGCCGCGCTTGAAGAGCTAGCGCTCAGCATTACCGTGGCAGCCGAGCAAAACGAACAAAGCGAATAACGTTACCTTAACGTCATTTCATCAACGCGCCTCAGACTGAAAAGCCAAGGCGCGTTTTTTCTGATTACTCCTTTCACGTGAGGGGAGCGCAAAAAAACGGAGAAATCGATATGGCAGGTCACAGTAAGTGGTCGAATATTAAACACCGTAAAGCCGCTCAAGACGCGAAGCGCGGTAAGATTTTCACCAAACTGATTCGAGAATTAGTGGTTGCCACCAAAGAAGGTGGTCCCGAAGCAGAAACCAATCCACGCTTGCGTGCGGCGGTCGATAAAGCGCTATCTAACAATATGACACGCGACACCATCAACCGAGCGATCACACGCGGAGCTGGCGGTGATGGCGACGACAACATGGAAACCGTGATTTACGAAGGGTATGGCCCAGCGGGCACCGCGGTGATGGTGGAATGCATGACCGACAACCGCAATCGTACCGTGTCAGGTGTTCGTCACGCATTTTCCAAATCTGGCGGTAACCTAGGCACTGACGGCTCGGTCAGTTTCCTATTTGATAAAAAAGGCGTCGTCACTTACGCTGCAGGCCTTGAAGAAGACGATGTGATGGAAGCGGCACTCGAAGGCGGGGCAGAAGACGTGGTCACCTATGACGACGGCTCAATCGATGTCTACACCACCCCCAATGATTTTGGTACCGTCAAAGATGCCCTCGACAAAGCCGGGTTTGAAGCGGAACGCGCCGAAGTGACCCAGGTGCCATCGACTAAAGCCGAGTTAGATGCAGATACCGCACCGAAGTTACTGCGTCTTATCGATACGTTAGAAGACCTTGACGATGTGCAAGAGGTCTATCATAACGGGGATATCTCGGATGAAGTGGCAGCGAGTTTAAGCTAAATGACCATTATACTGGGGATTGACCCAGGTTCGCGGATCACCGGTTATGGGGTGATCCGCCAACAGGGGCGGCATCTTGAATACCTCGGTAGCGGGTGTATTCGGACAGAAACCGACGACTTACCCGGTCGCTTGAAGCATATCTACGCAGGGGTGAGCGAAGTGATCACCCAATTTCAGCCAGACAACTTTGCCATCGAACAAGTCTTTATGGCCCGTAATGCCGATTCGGCGCTTAAATTGGGCCAAGCACGGGGCAGTGCCATCGTTGCGGCGGTGAATGCCGATCTACCGGTATCTGAATACGCAGCAAGGCTTATCAAGCAAGCAGTCGTCGGCAAAGGTAGCGCGGATAAAAAGCAAGTGCAGCATATGGTCACCCACATGTTGAAACTCAGCGCCACCCCCCAAGCCGATGCCGCCGATGCCCTGGCCGTGGCGATTTGCCATGCCCACACCAACCACACCCTGATCGCCATGGCCGGCAAAGCCAACGCCGCCCGCCGCGGCCGATATCGGTAAAAGCGCTTTTTACTCTTTACTCGTTCCCACGCTCCTGCGTGGGAATGCATACAATGACAAAATTTATACATCGATGGTGCCATTGGCGTCGATGACACAAGCCCCGGTAAGATGTCAACAATGATGCGCTATGCCAACGGGCGCCAGTTGCACTGCGCCTGTCACGATCGGCGCCAATTTTACCACCAATGTCGGATGGCGCGCAGCGCAAATCACACCAAGCTTGCGCGATCGAGAAGGCGCTTATGCCGACCTACGCCCGATTTATATATCGGTGGTGCCATCGGCTACGATTACTCGTTCCCACGCTCCTGCGTGGGAATGCATACAATGACAAAAGTTATACATCGATGGTGCCATTGGCGTCGGTGACACAAGCCCCGGTAAGATGTCAACGATGATGCACTATGCCAACGGGCGCCTGTCACGATCGGTGCCAATTTTGACCACGATGTCGGATGGCGCGCGGCCGGCTTGGGTATTCATTATTGATATTGTGCTGGCGCTTATGCCGACCTACGCCTGATTTATACATCGGTGGTGCCATTGGCTACGATTACTCGTTCCCACGCTCCTGCGTGGGAATGCATACAATGACAAAAGTTATACATCGATGGTGCCATTGGCGTAGGTGACACAAGCCCCGATAAGATGTCAACAATGATGTGCTATGCCAACGGGCGCCAGTTGCACTGCGCCTGTCACGATCGGTGCCAAATTTACCACCAATGTCGGATGGCGCGCGGCGGAAACCACAGCAAGCTTGCGCGATCGAGAAGGCGCTTATGCCGACCTACGCCTGATTTATATATCAGTGGTCATATTTAATTTCGATGATCCCATTGGCGTAGGTGACACAAGCCCCGGTAAGATGTCAACAATGATGTGCTATGCCAACGGGCGCCTGTCACGTTTGGCGCCAAATTTAACACCGGCGCCAACTTTGAACTTAATGTCCGATGGCGCCGTGCAACGGGCGCCACGCCCTCCACGGAGGATCCCTCCTCGTTATCCGTTCTTGCACGCACTTCACACTTTAGTCAGTGCTAACCTAACGATGACAACAAACCTATCCAAAAATCTGGTCTTTTCAGTAAAATACATCGCCATGGTTCTTGGCTGGTGGACAATGCGGTGGGATATAAACTCATTAGACTGACTGAACTTATGGCGTATGAGTTTGGGCAAGTAGAGGGCGATATTGAGGCGCTGAATGAGCGAGACCTTGCTAATGTAATGCCCGATGGAGTGAGCTTTTCACAATTTAAAGAAAAGCTTGATAGCGGTGAATTTGCCCTGTTGACTGATACCCCAATGCGGCCCGCGATGGTGCATGATAATACGAATAAGCTCTGGTCCCTCTCGCCAGATACTGAAAGGACTCTCTCACCACAAACCCGTTCAGCACTTGCCGCCAGAGCCAATCAATCTGGCAGT
>AQOF01000058.1 GCA_000565345.1 Salinivibrio costicola subsp. costicola ATCC 33508 = LMG 11651
GCGCGTATTAACCCTGATGCCGTGATCAAGCTCAATACCGTATTAGTTGAAATCACCCTCGGCCAACATGATGTGCAGAGCTTTCAACGCTTTGAGCGCGCCATGCAAGCTTGTGACGATGTCAAAGAATGCTGGGCCACAGGCGGCGGGATTGACTATATCGTTCGGCTTGGCGTCACCGATATCGACTACTATCAACGCTTGATAGACCGGTGGCTTACTGATGATCTTGGTATTAAACAGTACTACACCTATATCGTCACCAAACAAGTGAAACGTCCCGCCCTCACGCTCCCGCTCGAGGCTCCTGACACCGCCGCGAATGGATAAGCCTGCAGAAAATTTTATTCGGTAAAAGGTAGGGTTCAGAAAAAAACACCGTTTTATCGTCATCTAACAAAAAACCTCTTTTCGATAAGTTGCATACAGTAAGAGTAAGCAAACGCTGATAGGCAGCGTGGCGATTTTGTCAGAGGAGGGAGTATGACCGTATTCCAATCACGTGATCTTCACTACACAGGATCAGCGGCCAATACACTACGTCACGATGCGACCGGTAAAGCAAGCGCCGATGTGCTCGCGTATCTTGACGATCAGCGCCTATTTCGGCAACTGGCGTATTGCAATGGCAAATGGGTCAATGGCGAGTCCGATACGCCAGTTTTAAACCCCGCAACCGGCGAAGTGTTGGGCTACACCGCTGCCTTGACTGCCGCACAAGTGAACCAAACCATTGATGATGCCGAAGCGGCTTTTCACCTGTGGCGCGCCGAGTCAGCTGAGACACGGGCAAAACGGCTAATGCGGTGGCACGATCTGATCATGGAAAATCAACACGATCTTGCTCACCTCATGGTGCTCGAACAAGGCAAAACCTTGCGCGATGCCGAGGGCGAGGTGGAGTACGGGGCCTCCTTCATTCACTGGTTTGCTGAAGAGGCTAAGCGGGTATATGGCGACACCATGCCTAGCCACATTCCCAATGCGCACCTAGCGACATTACGTGAACCTATTGGCGTGGCCGCCTTGATCACGCCATGGAACTTTCCCAATGCCATGATCACGCGCAAAGCCGCTGCCGCACTCGCCATTGGCTGCAGCGTGATAGTTAAACCCGCAGAAGAAACGCCCTTCTCTGCACTCGCATTGGCCGAGCTTGCAGAGCGTGCGGGGATCCCTGCCGGCGTGTTTAATGTCATTTTAGGCGATCCTCCCATGGTCTCAGCACAATTGTGTCAAAGTGAAAAAGTCAAAGCGCTCAGCTTTACCGGCTCTACCCGTGTTGGCCGGCTACTGCTAGAACAAAGCGCCCAAACCGTAAAAAAATGCGCCATGGAGCTTGGGGGAAATGCACCTTTTATCGTGCTGCCTGATATGGATATTCAACAAGCCGCGCGCGCCGCTATCGATGCAAAATTCCAAACGTCAGGCCAAGATTGCCTGGCGGCGAATAAAATTTTAGTGCCACGTGACAAACATCAAGCGTTCGTCGATGCCTTTGCCGCACTGATGGATGAACTTGAAGTAGGCAATGGTCTATTGCCAAGCACAGACATTGGCCCATTAATTTCACGCCGTGCGGTCGAGAAAGCGCAATCGCTCGTCGATGATGCCATTGCCAAAGGGGCAACTGTGATGGGCGGAAAATTAAATCCCAACCTGGGTGAGAACTTCTTTGCGCCTACGCTTATCACCAAGGTGACGTCGGAGATGTTGGTCTATCAAGAAGAAACTTTCTGTCCCGTCGCAGCTGTGATTGCCTACGATGACTTAGACGAAGCCATCGCCATGGGCAACGATACCGAATATGGCTTATCAGCGTATGTGTATGGCCATGATATTCGAGATATTTGGCGCTGTCTGCGCGGCTTAGAAGTCGGGATGGTCAGTGTCAATTCAGTGAAAATGACCGGCCACCCGATTCCATTTGGTGGCGTCAAGCAGTCGGGCTTAGGCCGAGAAGGAAGCCGTTACGGCATCGACGAATTTAGTGAAATCAAATACTACTGTTTAGGTGGCCTACCCACGGTAAGCGGCAGTTAATTCAGGTTTGCTGACGGATAAGGAGACTGATCATGCGTCCAGAAACAAAAGCGTTGCTAGAAAAAGACAGAAATACCGTGTTCCATCCCTCTACGCACCTCAAGCAGTATGCGCATGGCGAAATGCCTGGCCGAGTGATCGCGTCAGGTAAAGGGATCCGGATCACCGATTCTGAAGGCGTTGAGCTGATTGACGGCTTCGCGGGCTTGTATTGCGTGAATATCGGCTATGGCCGTGAAGAAATGGCAGAAGCCATCTACGAGCAAGCGAAAAAGCTCGCCTACTATCATACCTATGTTGGCCACACCAATGAGGCTTTGGTGACCTTATCAGACCGCTTAATCAACATGGCGCCTGGCATGAGTAAGGTGTACTACGGTATGTCGGGGAGTGATGCCAATGAAACCCAGCTTAAAATTGTTTGGTATTACAATAACGCCCGCGGTAAGCCCGAGAAAAAGAAAATTATCTCACGCGACCGGGGCTACCATGGCTCTAGTGTGGCGTCCGGCTCACTAACCGGCCTGCCTTTGTTCCATGCGCACTTTGATTTACCGATTGAACGCATCAAACACACGATGGCGCCCTACTACTATCGCCGTGAAGACAGTGGTATGACAGAGCCAGAGTTCGCACAACACTGTGCGGATGAACTGGAAAAAATGATCTTGCTGAAGGCCCTGATAGCGTCGCCGCCATGATTGCCGAACCTGTACTCGGCACCGGTGGTATCGTACCACCCCCCGAGGCTACTGGGCGGCCATTCGTAAAGTGCTGGATAAATATGACGTACTGCTGATCGCCGATGAAGTAGTGTGTGGCTTTGGCCGAATTGGCAGTGATTTTGGCTCGATTTATTACGACATGAAACCCGATCTTATCACAGTCGCCAAAGGGTTAACGTCTGCGTATCAGCACTGTCTGGGGTAATGGTTGGGCATCGCGGTCTGGGAGGTGCTTGAAGATGGTACCGATACGTGGGGCGCCATTGGTCATGGCTATACCTACTCTGGGCATCCATTGGGCGCCGCGGCAGCACTGTGTAATCTTGATATCATTGAGCGCGAGAATCTGACTCAAAACGCCGCAACCACGGGCGAATATCTGCAAATGAAAATGAAAGCCGCCTTTGCCGATCACCCATTAATTGGCGATAGCCGCGGAGTGGGGTTACTGCATGCGCTGGAGTTCTCGCCTGACCGCGCCCATCGCAGTCACTTTGATCCCAGCCTAAAAGTGGGACCACAAGTGGCGGCTGCGTGCTTAGAGCAAGGATTGATTGCGCGTGCGATGCCACATGGCGATATTCTCGGCTTTGCGCCCCCACTGGTGGTGACACCCAATGAAGTGGACGATATCGTCGCAAAAGCCAAAGTGGCGGTCGATAAGGTAATGGATAAACTGGTCACCAGCGGGCAGTGGCAACCTAAATAGCACCTCCCGAGGAAGGCCAGATATAAAAAAAGCGCCGACATTCGGCGCTTTTTCTTTAAGCTATGTATGACGCCATTAATTGGCCGTCGCAGGCTCTAGCGCCAGGTTCGCTTCTTTTTCTTTTTGCATCCGCATCACGGCTATTGGGCCGGTGATAAAGGTAAATGCAATCAAGAAAGACACAGGCACTGCAGTGATCACAATGAACGACTGGAGCGCGTTCAAACCACCGTCTCCGGCGAGCAGAAGCACACCAGCGACCACGCCCATCACAATCGCCCAGAACAGGCGATGTTTACGGGTTGGTTGGTTATCACCAGACACAGCCATCGCAATCGAATACGCCATTGAATCGCCAGTGGTTGCCACAAACGTCGTGGTAAGCAACATAAACGCTGGGATCAGAATCACGCTGTAAGGCAGCTGTGACAGTGACGCAATCAAAATCGCGGGTAAGCCGGCATCCGCCATGGGACCAGAAATACTACCGGGTGATTGCAACTCATAGAAGATACCGGTACCGCCCAATACTGAGAACCAGAAGTTAGTGGCAATTGGGGCACAAATCGCAACAGCGAAAATTAGCTCACGAATCGAACGGCCTTTAGAAATGCGCGCAATGAAGATAGCCATCATCGGAGCAAAACCAATAAACCAGCCCCAGAAGAACCAGGTCCACCATGCGTTCCAGCCACCATTATCGGTATTCAGTGCGAGAGTATGCATGTTGTTCAGGTAGTAGCTAAAGCCCGAGCCAAATTGCTCAAAGATAAAGCCGGTAGGACCGAGCACGATAACCGCACCAAGTAACACTGCGGCGCCGATAACGTTCATACGGCTCAGCCATTGCAAACCTTTATCCATACCGGTAA
This sequence comes from Salinivibrio costicola subsp. costicola ATCC 33508 = LMG 11651, assembly GCA_000565345.1. Taxonomy (GTDB): domain Bacteria; phylum Pseudomonadota; class Gammaproteobacteria; order Enterobacterales; family Vibrionaceae; genus Salinivibrio; species Salinivibrio costicola. The sequence goes on from AQOF01000058.1 coordinate 4,350, forward strand.
ACGCAGAGATGGAATAAATAGCCACGACAGCCGCCAAGATCAGCATTTGCATCGGCATGGTATTTTCAATGCCCACAAAGCTTTCCAAGCTATAACCCAACTGGGTTGCTAAGAAGCCAATTGGACCAATGGTTCCGGCAGCTACGGCAATGATCGAACAAGCGTCGATCACAGAGCCAAGCCAGTGATTTTCTAGCTTGTCACCGAGCAAAGGGTACAAGAGTGCACGAGGACGCAAGCGTACGCCTGCCTGGTGGTGCGCATACATCAGTACAATCGTCGCCAAGGTGCCTAATACCGCCCAGGCTAAGAAGCCCCAGTGGAAAAAGCTTTGGCTTAACGCAGGGGCGACGGTCTCCATCACACCCGCTTCCATCTCACCCAGTGCTGGTGGTGGCGTCATGAAGTGATAGATAGGCTCAGCCGCTGACCAAAAGACACCACCGCCGGCAAGCAGGGTACACATGATCATCGCAACCCAACGAAAACGGCTCATTGAGACGGTATCGGTGGCGCCAAGTTTCAATTTACCAAATTTACTGCCGCCAATAGCTAGCGCCAATACGAAATTGATGACCATTAGCCACTGCCACCAATAACCAAAAAGGTTGGCAGACTCAGAGAATAGAGACTGGATCACAGAGGAAAAGTGTTTTAGGTCAAACAGGGCAAAGGCAAGAAATACAGCGACAAAGCCGATAGTAAATACGGCAACAAGTCGGTCGTTATTTTGTGTAGATTTAAGCATTAGTTCGCTCACAAGGTGTGTGAGGGATGGGACTCTATCAGTGTGGCGAATGAATGACCAGAACAAATTGACTCATAGGGATGGAATAGAAACCGTGACAGACATCACTTATTCAGATTTGGCGGAGGCTGAATAGGTTTATGACATTTTTATTAAATGCACAAAAAGCCACCAGCTTGTGACCTATCAAGCTGGTTCTGCGCTTTTTTGTTTTTTCGTCGTCTTACCTGTCTCTAGGATTTTTTTATGCAACACTATCGTCGCGCGATACAGTTTGGGGTGAACTTGTGCATCGCCTCTTTTGGCACGGTTACAGGTAGAAATCACCGCAGCAGTAATACAAGCCGCCACTTTTAACTGCCCAAGCTGGTAGGCATAGCTCGCGACTTTAATTGCCATAAAGACGGATTGATCGCTGTGCTTATAGTTACGTACCGCGAACTTCTCAAAGCGGAGAAAATCCTTGTGATAACTTTTGAGGATCCGATTGATGTGGCGATCATAGTAATTTTTATATTTGGCGTAGCTCCCTTTCGGATTACTCGCCACGATGTCTCTCACCCAGACAGACGCTTGCAGCTGTTCTTTTTCAAATAAGCCACTCAGCCAGGCAAACATATAACCTCCCTACTGCTAGCTTAGCCGCTTTATTCTACTTAATTTGCGCGACTAATCTATCAAAAGAAAGTGCTAAGTGGTTGAGTGGCGGTTATTTAACCAGCAGTAAGAATGGCTGTTCAGGCTTGGGTATTGATGGTGATGGTATACGTCGCATCACCTACAGGTAGCATATGGAGGATCTGCTCTCCTAACTCTGGATGACTGAGCAAATAATTTCCCTGAGGAAAGCGCGTGTCTTCAGGACCTTTTAATACCAAACTGAAATTCTCGACGTAATGGTCGTTTACTTCATCGCCATGACCAGGATGGGTATCAACACGAACAAGCGTCATAGCATATTCAGTATCTGTTCCGTCAATAAGCGTAATCGACTGATCGATCAACTCACTGACATGCTGACAAGATAGTACATTCATCGGCCCTCCCGCGTTCCGTTACTGCGTATTTACGCCTTTTCTCTCTCACCATCAAGATTAGAAGAAAAATCCGACAATGCACAACAGCTTAGTGCTTTTCGGACTTAAAATACGGGAAATATCACTCAGGCTGGGTGATGTTGCGTTAAATCCCCTTGCTGTATCCCCTGATAAAAAAATCACACACAACACTAGACGACCGGTCTAATCTTCATTATGCTACACCACATGAAATCAAGTAGCACATTAGAACACACCAGCCACAACGCTACCCACCAGCATTTGCTGGATACGGGTGTTAATGTAATGGCGCAGTTTGGCTTTAGTGGTGTGGGTCTTAGCGCAATACTGAAACAAGCCGGCGTCCCGAAAGGGTCGTTTTACCATTATTTTGCTTCAAAAGAGCAATTTGGTCAGGCGGTATTGCAGCACTATTTTTCGCGTTATTTAGCGGAAGTAAACAGTTTGCTGTCAGACACTACGCTGCCGCCTATTACGCGAGTTCATCGCTACTTTACCCTTTGGCAGGCCCAGTACTGCAGTATGGATCCCGTTCAAACTTGCTTGGTCGTTAAGCTAAGCGCTGAGGTGGCAGATCTTTCCGAGCCCATGCGGCTTGCGTTGCGTGATGGCACCGACAAACTGATTGGTAGCTTAGCGAGTGCACTCGCGCTCGACGAAAGCAGCTTTAATCATGACAACGCCTTAACCACCGCGACGACGCTTTACCAGCTATGGTTAGGGGCAACACTGTTAACAAAACTGCACCGTAATGACAGCCATCTAGCGCAGGCGATGACCATTACGCAACAAAAACTCGGCTTGGCTGACTAGTATAAAAGTCAAACGAACAAACGCAGCATACGAGGAACAACGATGAGGTGCTAGTGAGCATTTCATTTCCGGTTTTTTGATAAAACAAGCATTTCAATAAGACCCGCCAAGGCGGGTTTTAAATAAACGCTAACTAGACGACCGGTCTAATCAAGCGAGAAGACTGATTGACTGACAACAATGAAAAGGAAGGATGAGCAATGAACAACTTTGAGTTCTACAATCCCACACGTATCGTTTTTGGCGAAGGTAAAATTGCCGAGCTGGATCGGCTCATCCCAGCCGCAGCAAAAGTTTTGGTTCTTTTCGGTGGCCAGAGTGCACGCAAAACAGGCACCTTGGGTGAAGTTGAACAAGCACTTGGCGAGCGTCAATTTGGCCTGTTCAGTGGTATTGAGCCTAACCCACGCTACGACACGCTAATGAAAGCGGTCGAAAAAGTGCGTGAAGAAGGCTACGACTATCTGCTCGCTGTCGGCGGTGGATCGGTGATCGACGGCACCAAATTTGTTGCAGCAGCAGCGAAATACGATGGCGATGCATGGGACATTCTCACCAGCATGGGCAGCAAAATCGAAGCCGCACTGCCATTTGGCACCGTGCTCACCTTACCTGCTACTGGCTCAGAAATGAACAAGGGCTCGGTAGTCAATCGCGAGTCAATGCAAGCGAAATTGCCGTTTATGAGCGAATTGGTGTTTCCACAATTCTCAGTGTTGGATCCGGTAAAAACCTATACCTTACCTATCCGTCAAGTCGGCAACGGTGCCGTTGATGCGTTTGTTCACGTGGTTGAGCAATACCTCACTTATCCAGCTAACGCACCGGTACAAGACAGATTCGCCGAAGGCCTGCTACAAACCTTGATCGAGCTTGGCCCACAAGCGCTGGAAACCCCGGAAGATTACAACATCCGTGCCAGCTTGATGTGGACCGCGACTCTCGCGCTGAATGGTTTGATTGGCGTGGGTGTACCACAAGATTGGTCAACCCATATGCTTGGTCACGAGCTGACTGCCCAACATGGTTTGGACCATGCACAAACCCTCGCGGTTGTGTTGCCGGCAATGTTGAATGAGAAGTTTGAGCAAAAACAAGCCAAGCTCGCACAATTTGCTGAGCGTGTCTGGCATATTGAGCAAGGCAGCGAAGCAGAAAAGGCTCAACAAGCGATTGAGAAAACCCGCGATTTCTTTGAGCGCATGAACGTGAAAACACGCATGAGCGACTATGACTTGGACGAAAGCGCGATTGAACCATTGATTGAAAGCTTAACTCAGCACGGCATGACTCAGCTCGGTGAGCACGGCGATGTGACCCCGGATGTTTGCCGCCGCGTGCTGCAAGCCGCGCTTTAATTCCCGTACTGAATAAGGGAGGACACACATGTCATCACCAATGAACCAACGTTTTGTTCTTGCATCGCGCCCCGTAGGGGCGCCTACTGCAGAGAACTTTCGCTTAGAAGAAGTGGATATTCCTGCTCTCGGCAACCATGACGTCTTAATTGAAAACCACCACTTATCTATCGACCCATACATGCGCGGTCGTATGAGTGATGCAAAATCGTACGCCGAGCCAGTGGCAATTGATGGCCTAATGGTCGGTGCCACCGTGGGTAAAGTGCTGGAGTCTAACCATGCCGATTACCAGTCGGGTGATTGGGTACTCGCTTACAAAGGTTGGGAAACGCATTCAGTTGTAAACGGCGATACGCTGATCAAACTCAATCCGGATCTGGCGCCGGTTTCTTACGCGCTCGGCATCTTAGGGATGCCAGGCTTTACCGCTTACATGGGTTTACTGGATATTGGCCAACCCAAAGAAGGTGAAACCCTCGTGGTAGCAGCGGCAACCGGTCCCGTCGGCGCAACTGTAGCGCAAATTGGTAAGCTAAAAGGTTGCCACGTAGTAGCGATTGCCGGTGGCGAAGAAAAATGTCAATACGCACGTGAAAACCTCAACGTTGACGCGTGTATCGACCACAAAGCAGACAACTTTGCCGAGCAACTCGCTGAAGCCTGCCTCAAGGCATTGATATCTACTTTGAAAACGTCGGGGGCAAAGTGTTTGATGGTGTAATGCCACTGCTCAACACCGGTGCTCGCATTCCAGTGTGTGGATTGGTGTCACAGTACAACAACACTGCCTTGCCCGATGGCCCAGATCGCCTCTCACAGTTGATGGGCACCATCTTGGTTAAGCGCTTAACCATCAAAGGTTTTATTATCTTTGATGACTATGCGCACCGCTACCCTGAGTTCGCGCATGATATGGCCAAATGGGTCGGCGAAGGCCAAATTCATTACCGTGAACACGCGGTGGATGGCTTTGAGCAAGCGCCGCAAGCACTGATTGATGTGCTAGAAGGCCGTAACTTCGGCAAGATGGTCGTCAATATTAAGTAAAGCTCGCACGCTTTATTTCGCAATACCGAAAACCCTGCCTCCCCTTTAGCGATGGATAGCTAAAGGGGTTTTTATATGCTTTTTACGTGTACTTTTTCACATATGCTTTTTTCTCGCCACATAAATGCACACTAAGGGCTACAATGGTGTGAGATGGCTTAATCATCATTGCTGAGCTTAGATAATACTGGCAGTAATAGGCGATCTGTGCGCACGGCAGCCAGTCGAGAAGAAAGGATGTATCTCCAATGCCCACTCCTACCCCAACAATCCGTCACCAAATCGCTTTCGGTCTCGCACTTGTTCTCGTCATGGCGCTACTCACAATCTTTGCGGTGGTCGAATGGAAAGTAAAGCCCGATCTGATTGACCAGCGACACCAAAAAATCGCCATAAGCCAGCATGGCCTCTTGGACTTGCTCGATGCCAAACTCGGACAGATCGAACTGTTAACCAGTACGATCGCCTTAAAGAGCGCCAACCTTCCCAAAGACGAAGCGCTATTCCGCAGCCTCTTTCCCCCGCTCTTTAACAATCATGGCGATCCCACGATTGCCGGTGGGGGGATCTGGCCGGAGCCCAATACCTTCACTCCGGGCGTAGAACGACGTAGTTTCTTTTGGGGTCGCACAGGACCCAATATGGAATACTATGATGATTACAACGACCCTGATGGCAAGGGCTACCACAATGAACGCTGGTACCTAGCAGGAAAACAAGCACCTATCGATCGCTGCCATTGGTCCAACGCTTATATCGACCCGTTTACCAAAGAATCCATGATTACCTGTACCGTGCCTATGAAAGAAAACGATCGCTTTGTTGGGGTGGCAACGGTCGACATGAAGCTGAGCGGCATTGCCGACATTCTGTCTCGTTATGGCAAAGAAAGCGATGGCTATGTGTTCGCCTTGGACGCTGATAACAAAGCGATAAGCTTCCCCGAAGTAGCGGTAAGATTTAATCCTTATCGAAATACGCTGCGAACGGTTACCGAGTTAGAGCAAGCGCTCCCTTGGCTACAAGAAGCGTTGCAGGCAAGTCAATCTCTCCAAGATAGTCAACTGATCACGATAAAGAACGACGGCGTGCTAAACGAAGCCGCTTACGTTCATATTATTAAATACCCTCAAACCGATTGGGTGATCGGTCTCGTCGTGCCCAAAAGCAAAATGACAGCGGCTGCCGATAGCATGGGACTGTTCCTGATGTTCGCCATTGGCGGGCTGTTGCTCGTTGTGGGAATTATCGCCGCGATTACCGCTCGCAACCTATTAGGTAAAATTCAACAGACCACCCAGCAAATCTGGGAGCTCATTGAGGGTGAAACCACCCAAGAGTTGGCGATAGGTAAGATGAACGAGGTAGGCGAATTGCGCCAAGCCGTTAACGCGTACGGAGAAAAACTTAAGTCACTACTTAGACGACTCGAAGCGATTCAAGAGGAATTGGTTCAGAATGAAAAGTTGGCATCACTCGGCTCGTTGGTCTCTGGCGTGGCGCATGAGTTGAATACACCCATCGGTAACGCCCGGATGTCTTCCACCTCGATACTCGACACTAAACACGAATTCGTTCACAAACTCGAGCAGCCAATCACCCGCGACGACCTCGATCAGTTTCTCAACCATGTTGAAGACGGGACACGTATTATTGAACGTAATATGTTACGGGCCTCCGAATTAATTCGTGCCTTTAAGCAACTCGCGGTGGATCAAACCAGTGACCACAGACGCGACTTTGAACTACATCTGTTGATGAACGAAGTCCTTCTCTCGATGCGACCGACACTTCAGCGCGCGCCGCACCAGCTCGAAGTCGCTATTCCAGCGGGTATTCTGCTCAACAGCTACCCGGGTGCACTCACCCAAACGTTGATCAACTTAATCAATAATGCGTTAATTCATGCGTTTATCGGGCGTGACGCTGGGCACATACACATCATAGCCACCATGGCGACAACCGAGAGTGTGAGTATCCGCATACATGATGATGGCGCAGGGATGACGCCCGAAGTACAAAAACGTATTTTTGATCCTTTTACACCACCCGACTCGGGCAAGGTGGGTCGGGGCTTGGCTTACATATCACCTTCAACCTCGTCACCGGCATCCTCGGTGGTCGCATTGAGGTACAAAGTGAGCCCGAACACGGTAGCTGCTTCACCATTACTCTGCCGCTTATCGCCCCCGAACGCGCCCTACCCAACAGTGAGGGCGCGTCGTGAATTGCGCGGATATGGCGCTATTCAACGCTGAGCTGATCCGCTGTGGGTAATGCAGTCATTGCCCCTTTTTCTGTTGTAGCCAGCGCGCCACAACGGTTGCCTTGGCGCACTGCCTTAGTGACTGCTTCTGGTGTCTGCCACTCAGGCAACTGGGCGAGCGCAGCAAGCAAACCGCCCATAAACGCATCACCTGCGCCTGTGGTGTCCACCACGTTTGCCGGTGTGGTCGGCACCTGCCAAACAGTATGGTTGAACGCGACGCGGGCACCTTCACTGCCCTGTGTCACCACCCACAAAGACACATTCGGTGCGCGCTCAGATAATGCGGCTAACCCTGCTTTCACAGAGTTATTTTCAGTGCGTAGGTGCTTAGTGAGTATGACAAGCTCATCATCAGACACCTTAACCACATCCGCCAACGGCAAGGCTTGCCACACAATCTCTAACATCTGTGATTCACTTTGCCAAAGATCATCACGCAAATTAGGATCAAAGCTGACAAAGCCACCATTATCACGACATGCTTGCATCGCGCCGAGTGTAGCAGAGCGTGATGGCTCGTTCGCAAGGGCAATGGAGCAAGCATGCAACCACTGCCCTTCTTCGAACAATGGGAAGTCGTACGGCTGAACAAACTGGTCGGCACTGGGCTTAACCATAAAGGTGAAGCTTCGTTCACCATGATCATCCAGCTCGACCAATACAGTTGAGGTACGTTGCGCCTCGTCGCGATGCATAAACGCAATGTCCACACCTTCATTTGCTAAGGTAGTCTGCATAAAACGACCAAGCGGATCGCCACCAACACGGCCAATAAAGCCTGTTTGTCCACCAAGTCGACTGACTGCCACGGCGACGTTAGCCGGGGCACCACCTGGACATTTCAGGTAGTGATGCTCGCCATCAGAGATCAAATCCACCACGGCATCACCGGTAACCCATACCTTGCTCATTACGCTTGCTCCTCGTTCAAGACTCGATTACGCCGCCGCAGCTTGTGCGTATTTTTTACGGGCGCCCAATACATAAGTTACGGAAAACGCAACAACAAAGGCAATCGCCATACCAATGATATAAGGCACCACACCGTCAGGGCGAATGGAGATGATCCCTGGCAAACCCGCTGCGCCCAACGCTTGTGCTTTCACTTTAAAGAAGGTGACAAAAGCCCCCGCACAGGTCGCACCTGCAAGCGCACCAATAAACGGATAACGGTATTTAAGGTTAATACCAAACATCGCAGGCTCAGTGATCCCGAGCAGTGCTGTCACCCCTGCAGGCATCGCAATCCCTTTCGCTTTGACGTCCACGGTTTTTAGCCCAAACGCTAAACAGGCTGCACCTTGCGCCACATTCGACATCGCCGCGATAGGGAAAATAAAGGTACCGCCAGTGACTGCAATATCGGCCAATAATTGAGTTTCAATCGCGATAAAGCTGTGGTGCATCCCGGTGATCACAAAAGGTGCATACACAAAGCCAAACAAAGCACCGCCAATCATCCCTGCGGATTCATAGACCCAGTTCAGACCATCGCCGAGCAAAAAGCCGAGCTCTCGTGTAAACGGGCCTACCAAGGTAAAGGTGATCAGTCCGGTAATAAAAATCGCCAGCAAGGGGGTCAGCAAGTTATCCAACACTGAGGGAATAATGCGACGTAACCCTTGCTCCACTTGTGCGAGAATATAGGTTGCAACCAGCACCGGCAGCACCGACCCTTGATAACCGACTTTTTCGATCTCAAAGCCAAAGATTTCCCACACCGGGATATCTCCAGACACTGCCGCACCACCAAAGCCCCAGCCATTAAGCAAGTCTGGGTGAACCATTAACATGCCTAACGCGGCCCCCAAAAAGGGGTTAGCACCAAACTTTTTACTCGCAGAAAACGCAAGCAATACAGGTAAGAACACAAATGGCGCATTGGCGAACGTATTGATCATACTGGCCAGATCACCCATTTGTGGGTAGGCCTCAATCAAGGACTTGCCATCGATAATCAAACCTGGCGCGGTGAGGATGTTGAAAATCCCCATCAACAGACCACCGGCGACAATGGCTGGAATAATGGGAACAAAAATGTCTGACAGCCCTTTTACCGCACGTTGTAGCCAATTTTGTTTCTCGGCACCGGCGGCAGCGACGTCTTTCGACGACATATCTGACTGACCCGTCAATTTGCTGAACTCAGCATAAACATTATTGACAATGCCCGAACCGAAAATGATCTGTAACTGACCACTGACTTGGAACTGCCCTTTCACACCTTCAATTGATTCAATCGCGCTTAAATCCGCGAGGCTATCATCATGAAGTGCGAGTCTTAGCCGCGTGGCACAATGTGCCGCCGCTGCGATATTTTCTTTTCCACCCAGTTTATCGAGTAGTTGTTGTGCTATTTTTTGGTAGTTCATGGCTACTTCCCCTGCACGCTCTCACTGTCTTTGCCACCGTCGCTATTTTTTCTAATGTGGCCGTCACACGCTCCACACTTTCGGGAACGATCCCGAAAATAATGAGCTGAATCCTTTAATCCATCAAGTATCAGGGATTATGGCTGTGATACCGATCAGTAAATCATGGTGCACCCCCTGCCATAAATGTGATATTTATCACTAAAAAAAGGGAGTTTGGATAGGTTTGTTTGCAAAGGAGCACTAAATGCACCGATGATGATGCGCTAAGCAAAGGAGAACTCATGGCTAGCTTGAATGATGTCGCCCGTTTGGCGGGTGTTTCCAAATCAACCGTGTCACGCGTAATTAACCAAGAATATGGCGTGAAACCAGCGACCATTGAAAAAGTGAACCGCGCCATCGAGCAATGCGGCTATGTCGTTAACCAAATCGCTAAGGATTTAAAATCCAATAAAACTAACCTTATCGGTGTCATTGTCCCACGAGTGTCATCCCACGCCATGTCAGCCAGTGTCGATGGCCTGAGTCATGTGTTTGATCAAAAAGGGAAACAAGTGCTTTTGGCTAACACTCGCCAGGACGATCAGCGTATTTGTCATTATCTCGATTTATTCAACCAAAAACGCGTAGAAGGGATACTACTGTTTGCCTCCACGCTCAACCCCGACTTGGTGCACGCTATTAAGCGCTCGAGTGCGCCGGTGGTGGTGATTGGCCAAGACGGCTCACCCTATAACATCCCCAGCGTGATCCATGATGATTACCGGGTGGGTTTTTGTGCCGGCGAGCAGCTTATTAAAGCTGGTTGCCAACAGGTGGGCTTTCTGGGGGTACAAGCGGAAGATATTGCGGTTGATCAACAGCGTTATCAAGGACTTGAGAGCGCCTTGACCACACTTAGCCAAACGGCCCCCTTGTTCCATTATCAAGGCCAGTTCTCGATTCAATCAGGCCATGTCGCGATGACCGCCATGCTAGCGCAATACCCTGATCTTGATGGCGTATTTTGTGCCACCGACCGTATTGCTATTGGTGCCATCCAAGCACTACAAACACATGGGATCACACCAGGTCGCACCGTGAAGCTGATTGGTGTGGGCGATGATGAGCTTGCCCAAGTGGTATCGCCGAGCTATCCACCTTTAACTATGCCTTTGATGCGGCAGGCGAAAGCGGCGCAAGAATGTTGCTTGAATTACTGGAAACGGGGCAAAGCCATGTCTCTAAATTAGTGATGGGATTTAACTACGTCAGCCGTGACACCTGCCCCTAAAAAGGCGATGTTTTAAGCAGAAGAGGCACATTTTACTTGCACTCTCACCCTCTTATTCGCTATTTTTGGAACGTTCCCGAAAATAGAATTGGATTGGTACGGATAGATGGAAATAACCCCAGCAAGCTTGGTTGATGCGTGCGGTGGCGCAGATAATCTGCGCCGCGTATTGCGTCATCAAGGCAAAATAATCATTGAACTCATCGAGCTTGAGCGCGTAAACCAAGAAACCCTTTCAATCAGTACGATTGACCATTCGCTGCGCCAAATCACACTTGCTCACCCCGTGAATCAGAGCACACTAACGGCACTTGGACGCCTTATCGATCACAACCTGCGTGAGCAAGCCGCGCCCTGCTACGCTTCAACCAGCAAGACAGACTTCCATCGTCCAACTTGGCATATCAGTCCACCTCAAGGGCTGCTCAATGACCCCAATGGTTTTATCTATTTTCAAGGGCACTATCACCTTTTCTATCAGTGGTACCCTTTTGCCTGCGAGCACAAAGACAAATTTTGGGTGCATTTAATCAGCCAGATGGGGTGCAATGGCACAGCGCACCCCTCGGCCTTACCCCCAGCGATTGGTATGACAGTCACGGGGTATTTTCGGGTCACGCCATAGTGATGAACGACGCCCTATGGCTTTATTACACTGGCAACACCCGTATTGGCCCTGAGCGCCTACGCCAAACCACCCAGTGTGTGGCTCGGTCAACCGATGGCATTCACTTTGAAAAGCTTGGGCCAGTGATTGATGCCCCACCTGCTGGCGTCACCGAACATATTCGCGATCCCAAAGTCATTTATGATGGCGAACACTACCGGATGTTACTTGGCGCACAGCGTGAAGACAAAATAGGTCGCCTGGCGCAGTATTCCTCCATTGATGGCCTGCATTGGCGCTACGACGGATTGAGTGGCGACAGCTTCGGCGACCATGGCTATATGTGGGAATGTCCCGATCTGTTCCCATTAAACGACCAATGGCTGTGTATCCTCTGCCCACAAGGCAGCACAGCGCCAACGCCCGATCACCACGTGCCTCACCATAATGGTTACGCCAAAGCCACACTAGAAGCAGACGGCATCAAACTTGATGACTGGCAGATACTGGATCATGGGTTTGATTTTTATGCGCCACAGACAGCTCAGACCCCTGACAATAAGCGCATGCTAATAGCTTGGATGGGTCTCCCAGACGAGGTGGATCAACCAGTCAAAGTGCGGGCTGGTTGCATCAGTTAACCTGTCCACGTGAGTTACGCTGGGAAAATGGGCAAATTTATCAGCGTCCAGCGACCGCACTGCAACGCCTCAGAGGTCCTCAGCAACTTTTAGTGATTCGCACCGAGAGCGACGCGACCTCCGTGGATTTGGGCACCAAGCAATTTGAGCTCAGTACCAGTCTACCCATTCCAAAAAGCGGACAATACACTCTGTATTTTCACAGTCGCAGTGGCATTGCTTCTCATGCGACATCGACGGAGCCGTCTGGTTGTGCCCTCACCATTGACGGCAACAATCGCACCCTAACGCTTGATAGAAGTACAAGCCTCGCCACGGAAGGAGACACGCGTCGCTGTATTCACTTGCCTGAGCAGTTGGAAGAGTTACCGCTACAAGTCCTCGCCGATACCAGCTCATTAGAGTTTTTTATCGGTAATGGCCAATGGACAATGACTAGTCGTTATTTCAGCGCTACCGACGCGACCTTTCTTGCTGTGACACGCGATCATCACGATGTCCCCCTACCAAAGGAGATTGATTGGTATGCGTTAAAGAAGGCGAGTGTGGGTTAACGTTGCCATACATTTTTTTGTTGCAAAGCTTAAAAACTATGTCATTAATACCGATCTCATGCGACGTTTGATGGGCACAGACCTCGTTCATCAACCAGTATTAATGAAGGGGAACCTATGCTGCTAGCAACACTTGCGATTATCGCTGGATTTGCGTTGTTGGTATGGAGTGCCGACAGATTTGTCGACGGCGCGGCTGCGAGTGCTCAGTACGCCAACGTGCCTCCTTTATTAATCGGCATGTTAGTGGTCGGATTTGGCACATCCGCGCCAGAAATGGTGGTTTCGGCGATGGCCGCGATGGATGGCAACCCGGCGTTAGCGCTGGGCAATGCGATAGGCTCTAACATCGTCAATATCACCTTAATACTCGGGGTCACCACGCTGATCGCCCCGATTGCGGTGCATTCCACCATTGTCCGTAAAGAATTACCGATTCTTCTCGTCGTCACTTTGGCGGTTGGCGCCATGCTATGGAATTATGCCATTAGTTTTACCGAAGCCTTGATCTTAATCGGTGGATTTTTACTGCTGGTTGGATGGTCCATCAAGCATGCTATGCAAACCAAAGACGATCCGCTCGCGCAGGAGGTGAATGCCGAGCTAACCAATCAACCACTTTCTAGAAAACAGGCGTTGATATGGCTGGTGATTGGCCTAGTGCTGCTGATTATTAGCTCGCGGATTTTGGTATGGGGCGCGGTTGAAATCGCGCAACAACTTGGCGTGAGTGATTTGATCGTTGGCCTAACCATCGTCGCCCTCGGCACTTCCCTCCCTGAATTGGCAGCGTCTATCATCGCCGCCCGCAAAGGCGAACACGATATCGCCGTGGGCAACGTGGTCGGCTCGAACATGTTCAATGCGCTGGCCGTGATTGGTATCGCCGGCCTTATCGAGCCCATTAACGAGATTGGTAGAGAAGTCTTCTGGCGAGATTGGATGGTGATGCTGGCTGTGACCGTATTGCTGATTTTGGTCTCTGTTCGCTTTGGCAAGACACGCGAAATTAACCGCGCGGAAGGAGGGTTACTGCTCGCCTGCTATGTGGGCTACACCAGCATGCTGGTTTATGCGACGTGGTAGGAAATAGATAAGGTTTCGCAAACGTTTAACACGCCAAGCTTGATATAGCTCCTACCGAAACGAAAGTCAGCCCAATAAGTAAAACAATTTATTCGATACTGCTCCAATAAATTGATCTACCTTCCCATCCGGTTCAAATTAGGCCGAGCATTTGTATCGAACTTTGCTAGCATTAGTCACTAAAAAACAGGCACAATAACCTTTATCGGGGTTAGCGCGCACGCAATACACCTGTTATGTCGCTCGTTTGTGATATCGCTCAGTTGGCTCAGAGAAAACCTCAATGAATTACTTCACATCTAAACAGTCTTATCGTTGTCCATTTTTCAAAAGTCCAGAAACATGTAACTGTGCATCCTGTGTTAACCATAGATTGATGCAGGAAAGCAAGGAAGCAGTCAAACGTGCAGAAGCAAAGAACTTTGCAGGCGGTGGATCGATACCAAGTGTCAGCACAGTGCCGGAACCAACACCGATTCAAGAAACCACACAGCAAAAAGTAGCACGTCAACGTAAAAATCGAATTGAGGAAACCGAAAAAGGCTGGGAGAAGATACAGGCAGCAATGTTTGACTTAGCTTGGATGCAGTCGCCCAAAACTCAATCTCAAAGTGCGCTATGGAAAGCGCTATTTACCGACGATACACCTAAGGAAAAACAACAACTTATAAAGAAAGCGAACACTCACCTCAACGAGCCTGTTAGAGAAGGAGAAATCGTTGTTATTCCAACCGCGGAGCCAAGGAATACCAAAGAGAAAGAGGCTCTAAGCGCACTCCAAGAAGAGGCAAAAGCTGCTAGCACTGAACTAAGTAAGCTTAGCGATGAAGTGCTTACGACAGTTAACCGACACTTTGAAGTACTCGATCACTTTGCTAATGAGAGTTTGAAACAATTGGAAGCAGACGGTTTACCCAGCGATTATTATGCCTACGCGTCGCTAGGAGTGGGGGTCGCATCAGCGACCGTTCAGCAGCACTTGCAGAACATCAATAATGTATTGTTAGAAATCAATGATCTCTATGCTGCACAGGTCGCGATGGCGAGTAAAACGGGTGGAGTGAATTATGGTGTATTCGTTGCTCAAAGGGCAGAGCTTTTTAAAAAGTTAGATGGCTCTTTTGCTGGACTTTCCAAACGCAGCATTAGATTACCTTTGTATACGCAAGTTAAGCGTAACCTAAAGCTGTCCACCAAATCGGTCATTCACAACGCAGATGAGATTTTAGAATCGGGTTTTGTTAAGAGCCTAGGAAAACGTATTGCCAACGTTTCTATCGGAGCCTCGGCTGCGAAAGGTGTATACCCGTGATCATTGAAGATGCTTGATTTTACGTAGAAACAGGATCATGATTCCTACCTATGAAAGTGACTTTAACCAAACAGCAGAAGCTTGAACTTGACCGCCAACATGGGACGACTCGTGATGGGCGAGTGCGCGATCGTATCAAAGCAGTGTTACTCGCGTCTGAAGGTTGGAGCGCTGCGATGATTTCTCAAGCATTGCGTATTAACGAAACAACAGTACGGCGTCATCTTGAAGACTACGCAACTGCTGAAAAACTCAAGCCCGAGAATGGTGGCTCAAGCAGTCATTTGTCCGCTCCTCAAGCACTGGCCTTGATTGAGCATTTGACCGAACACACCTACTCCCACACCCACCAAATTGTCGCGTATGTTCAGTGTCAGTTTGGTGTGCGCTACTCCGTTGCTGGCATGAACAAATGGCTGCACCACAACGGTTTTAGCTATAAAAAGCCTAAAGGCGTGCCGCATAAATTCGATGAGGCGAAGCAACACGCATTTGTCGACGCCTATGAAGCGCTCAAATCACGCTGCGGCAAAGATGAAGCCATCCTGTTTATGGATGCTGTTCATCCGACTCAAACGACAAAAGTGACGCAAGGCTGGATACGCACAGGACAAGATAAAGCAATAGAGACGACAGGGAGCCGTAGTCGCCTCAATATTGTTGGCGCGCTCAATTTGTCAGACATTGGTCACCTMTYATCGTATGACTTATTGACACCGTTAACAGTGAAAATATTGTTCGA
>AQOF01000059.1 GCA_000565345.1 Salinivibrio costicola subsp. costicola ATCC 33508 = LMG 11651
CATGTGACCCCCGAGCAACATCCAAACTTGGTGAGCCTGTTGCAACAAATTGTTCATCAAGCGTGGCAACAGGCGGCGTTTGAAGGCATTGATATGCGCTGTCAAAGTGTCGCCGCGATTGAAGCAACCACACCGGGCTATGTCTCGGTAAAAGGCAGCACCCAAAGCGCGTTAAAAGGCCATTTGGCCGATAACAGCCCAGTGACGTTATACCCGGGAGAGGTACCGGCTCAGTTACCGGAAGATGCCTTCTGGCAGGATCAAGGGTTTGACTTCCCGTCGTTTCGTCCGCAACCCGCGCCGCTCGATGCCCCCTTGCCACATATCCGCATGGATAAAGCCTTGGATTATTTGCTTGGCGACAAATTTCGATAAATGAGGTAGTCATGACCCAATACAAGCCAAAACAAACCTTTGCACAGGATGCCGAGATAGACCAGACGGCATTAGATAGCCGGATACAACAAGGCACCACGTTTGAATCGGACCATGATTTTACGCCGGCGGCGAGTGCTGAATGGGAAGCCTCGCTTGATGCAACGCCTCGCCCCTCGTCACGCAAGCGACGCCGAGTGTGGCCATTTCTTATGTTGGCAACCATGCTACTGGCATTGTGGCAATCCGCTGACAGTGTGTATCAAAGCTGGCTAGCGCAAGATTGGCTTAGCCTTGGCTGGCAAGGTTTGTTGATCGCCATCGCCACGACTGGATTGGTGATGCTGGGTAAAGAATGGCGCGCGATGCGTCGTTTGCTGCAACGCGATGCTGTCCGCCAACAGGCTGAGCAACTGCTGGCCAGTGATGCGGTCGGGCAGGGCGAACACTTTTGTCGTCAGTTAGCGGAGCAAACCGGACAAGTACAACGTCCAGCTTTTACACAGTGGCAGCAAGCGATCACGGCAACCCATAACGACAGCGAAATTTTAGGCCTTTATGAGCAACAGGTACTCAGCGCTCAAGATAAGGCAGCGCGCGCGCTTGGTGACGAAACACTCGCAAGAGGCGGCCTTAATGGTGGCCGTTAGCCCATTGGCGGCCGCCGATATGTTACTGGTTGCGTGGCGAAATTTTCATTTAATGACCAAGATTGCCAACGTGTATGGCATTCAACTTGGAGTCAAAGCCCGATTGAGTTTACTTAAAATGGTTCTCACCAACATGGCGCTTGCCGGCGCGAGTGAGGCCATGACCGATGTCGGCTTTGATGTCCTTTCAGTGAACCTCGCTGGACGTGTTTCTGGTCGCGTCGCCCAAGGGTTGGGGATTGGTTTGCTCACGCTCGCCTTGGATTAAAAACCATGACCCTGATGCGGCCACTGCCTTGGCATGGGCAAGCGGCCCCGAGCTTGTCACAGTTGCGGCGCGAGCTGGTAAAACGGCTAATGGGCAAAAGCCCAACCCCCGGCGAATCACCCCACTGACGCGAATGCGTGTAGCACGCGTGGTGACACGTTCTTGGTGACGCCCTTGGTAACATGCTCTTGGTAACATGCTCTTGGTAACATGCTCTTAGTAACAGGCTCTTGGTGACATCGTAGCCCATTGCGCTCTGTCACCTTGTGTTTTTATTTATAATATAATCAAAAGTTTAAACGGCAAAAGTCTGTGCTACAAACGTGATGTCGCAAGGCAAAAATGGCATCAGGGCTTGACTGTTAACCCTAACCCGCTCAAACTTCGCCTCAGTGTCAACTTATCCTGACAGCTAATCCGGCGCATGAAAAAATACTGACGATTGCTTTTGTAACGTCTTGATCAGAGCAGGTTTTAATCACCTCATCCCATCTTGTTCTGCGCCGGTATTGGGTATCACTGTCACGTTACAGGAATCCATTATGAGACTGAAAGTCTGTTGTGAAGATAGGATCGGACTGACCCGCGAACTGCTTGATATTCTGGTTCGCCGCGATATTGATCTACGCGGGATCGAAATCGACCAAGTCGGGATTATCTATCTGAACTGCCCTGAAATTGAATTTGAAGCCTTTAGTCAGTTGATGTCTGAAATTCGACTGATTTCTGGGGTCACCGATGTGCGCAAAGTCCAGTTCTTGCCTGCCGAGCGCGAGCATAAAGAGCTACGTGCCTTGGTCGAAAGCCTGACCGATCCTGTGGTCTCGATCAACCTCGACGGCTACATCGATATGGCCAATAAAGCGGCACAAGATCTGATTGGATCCAGTGAGCATCAGCTTATCGACGCGCATGCGAACACCGTGTTTCCTGACTTTCAGTTTGCCCATTGGCTGGAAAAAGAAGAAGCCAGCCAAAGCTGTAGGATGGTGGTGATGGCTGGCCTCGACTTCCTCATGGAAGTGATGCCTGTTCATATCAACGATGAAAGCGAACAGCCTGTGCTCGTGAGCGCCGTGGTCCAACTGAAACAAGTGGCGCTGAATAACACCCCGCAAACGGTTTTCCGCACGCCTAGCGACCATGGTTTTGAGCACCTCGTTGGCCAATCCAACAAGTTTAAGCAGCTGATGAGCCAAGCTAAAAAATTAGCGATGCTCGACGCGCCACTGTTGGTACAAGGCGAAACCGGAACAGGCAAAGAGATGATTGCGCGCGCTTGCCATCGGCATTCACTGCGGGCAGACAAACCCTTCTTGCTGGTGAACTGCGTGTCGATGCCTGATAACGCCGCTGAAACCGAGCTATTTGGCATGGCCGCCGCAGAAGAGGGCGGTAGCGCGAAAAAAGGGATTTTAGAGCAAGCGGACGGCGGCACCGTCTTCCTATATGAAGTCGGTGAAATGAGCTGTCACCTGCAGGTAAAACTGCTGCGCTTTATGCAAGACGGCACCTTCCGTCGGGTCGGTGAAGAGCGTGAAATGCAGGTCGATGTGCGGGTGATTTGCTCAACGCAGAAAAATTTACCTGAGCTGGTGGCCGCGCACCAATTCCGCGAAGACCTCTTTTATCGCCTTAATGTCTTATCGCTGACGGTTCCACCGCTGAGAGAACGTTCTGCGGATGTGATGCCACTTGCGCAGCTATTTATTAAACAATTTGCCGCCGATTTGGGCCAATCCAAGCCAAGCATCGATGACGCGCTTGCAGACTACCTGACCCACTATGCATGGCCGGGCAATATCCGCCAGCTTCGCAATGTGTTATTGCATGCGATGACCCAAATCGATGCCGACGTGATGACGATAGACGATGTGCAGTTACCAGAAATCGAAAACACCCAGTTTATGAGTGAAGAGTCGATTGATGGATCGTTGGACGAAATCATGAAGCGTTATGAGTCTGGCATATTGCATAACTTGTACCGAAGCTACCCTTCCACGCGTAAACTGGCTAAGCGGCTGGATGTCTCGCATACCGCTATCGCCAATAAACTGCGCGACTATGGCATTGGTAAGAAATAACGCGGGCCAAGACAGTGACTATGTACGAACCCTCGGTGAGTGATTTGCCGCGATTATCCGTGGATGAACTGCGCATTGATGCCATCAGCCATGAAGACGTCATGCGAGTTGTGCAATACTTTCAGCGCAATCGTGCCTTTCTTGCCCCCTGGGAGCCGGCGCGAACATCGGGCTTTTACTCCGAGCAGGGCTGGAAACGGCGGGTGCTACAGCTGATGGAGTTACAAAAGCATCAGCTGGCATATTATTTTTTAATTGCCAAGCAAGACTCTCCCACGGTATTGGGAGTGATCTCTTATACCAGCATGATGCAGTATCCTTCGTATTCTTGCACCGTCGGTTACTCGTTAGACCAAGCGGCACAAGGGCAGGGCATTATGTGCCGCGCATTGGCGACCACCAATCAATGGTTATTCGATAATATCCATATTCACCGCGTCAATGCCGCTTATATGCCATGCAATGCGCGCAGTGCCAAGGTGTTAGAGGCCGTTGGATTTGAACGAGAAGGACGAGCACGGGATTACCTGCTCATTAATGGTCAATGGGAAGATCACCTGTTAATGGCACATATTAATCCCCACTGGCGCCCTAAATCGTCGTCCTAAAGGAAGGTTCCATGAAAAAAGGCGATCGATTGCGATCGCCTTTTGCGTTGCTGTTTTTGCTCGTGCCCTCATGGACATTCGCTATTTCACTGTTAAGACTCGCATCGTATTGGTTGAGCCAATCACTTCCATTTGGTCACCTTGGGTCATGATCACCTGATCGCCTTCATTCAAAAACCCACCCGCTTTCAGTGTCTGCAGGGCAAGCTCGGCCACTTGCGGACCGGCACCACTGTTGCTGTCGAAATACACGGGGGTGACGCCGCGATACAATGCTGCACGATTCAGCGTTTGTTCATGGCGAGACAAGGCGAAAATGGGCTTACCCGATGAAATACGTGACATCATCAACGCGGTGCGGCCTGACTCAGTCAGCGACACCATGGCTTTAATCCCTTTCATATGGTTTGCCGCATACATGGTTGCCATCGACACCGTCTCTTCTTGGCTATCAAACTGACGATCCAAGCGATGGTTAGACACATTCACCGACGGCATTTTTTCCGCACCGACACACACTTCTGCCATGGCGCGTACCGTCTCAACCGGATACTGTCCTGCTGCGGTTTCTGCTGATAGCATTACCGCGTCGGTACCATCTAACACGGCGTTAGCGACATCCATCACTTCTGCACGGGTTGGCATCGGGGCTGTGATCATCGACTCCATCATTTGCGTGGCAGTGATCACTAAGCGGTTCATACTGCGTGCGCGTCGGATCAATTGTTTCTGTACCCCGACTAACTCAGGGTCACCAATTTCGACGCCAAGATCGCCACGTGCCACCATCACCACATCAGACGCTTCGATAATGTCATCAATACTGGCATCGCTCACCACGGTTTCTGCGCGTTCAACCTTGGCGACCAAACGTGCATCCAGACCAGCCTCGCGTGCTAATGAGCGGGCATAATGCATGTCTTGACCGTTGCGAGGGAACGAGATAGCCAAAAAGTCGACCTTGATTTTAGCGGCGGTGAGAATGTCTTGTTTATCTTTTTCGGTCAACGCAGGCGCAGACAGGCCACCGCCTTTCTTGTTGATCCCTTTGTTGTTTGATAGCTTCCCGCCCACCGTGACTTCGGTGTGCACTTTGGTGCCGTCAACGGCCAATACTTTGAGCTGTACACGGCCATCGTCGAGCAGCAAAATGTCGCCATGGGTGACATCTTGCGGTAGCGCCTTGTAGTCCAGCCCCACAGCGTCTTGATCGCCCATTCCCGGAGAAAGATCGCTGTCTAGGGTAAATTTATCACCCACCGCAAGCACAATAGCGCCGTCTTTAAACGTGGATACGCGAATCTTAGGGCCTTGTAAATCGCCTAAAATCCCCACATGGCGACCCAATCGTGCGGCGATAGCACGCACCTGTTCGGCACGCTTAATATGATCTTCTGCACTGCCGTGAGAGAAGTTGAGGCGAACGACATTCGCCACCCGCCTGAATGACGGCTCTAACACACTGTCTTTATCCGTTGCCGGGCCCAAGGTGGTGACAATTTTCGTTCTTCTCAATTTTGCAGACATGATTAACTCCTGTAGACAGGGTGATGCGCAAGAAGCGTGTTACAAGGCAAGCATCACCGCTTAGTAATAAACCAATAAAACGCTGACATCAGTGTAGCGCACGGAAAATATCAACGAGATGACACAAAAAAGGAGTGCCATGCACTCCTCGGGATTAGGTCAATGATTCTTTATGAAAACGTGAATCGCGAATGGCTTCTTTGACACGTTTCAAGTTATCTCTAAAGCCGGGGCCGCGGCGTAGGGTAAAACCGGTAGCCAAGACGTCGATGACGGTCATTTGCACCACGCGGCTTGCCATTGGCATGTATTCATCGGTATCTTCAGGGACATCGAGTTGAATGGTGTGCGAGCAAACCTTATCGAGCGGTGAATCGCGCTGGGTGATACCAATCACGGTGGCGCCATTTTCTCGGGCCAAGTTTGCCACGTCGACCAGACTCTTGGTCCGGCCTGTGTGTGAGATCATCACCACCACGTCGCCGTCATTGCAGTTAATACAGCTCATGCGTTGCATCACAATATCGTTAAAGCAGACGACAGGGATGTTAAAACGGAAAAATTTGTTCTGCGCATCGTGGGCAACAGACGCTGACGCACCCAAACCAAAGAAAGAAATTTTCTTTGCTTGGGTCAACATATCAACAGCACGGTTAATTTGGTGTGTATCAATGCTGTTCTTCGCCACATCTAAACAGGCCATGGTTGACTCGAAAATCTTGGCTGTGTAAGCATCGGCACCGTCATTCTCTTCAACGTTACGGTTCACATAAGGCGTACCGTTTGCCAAGCTCTGCGCTAAATGCAATTTAAAGTCGGGAAATCCTTTGGTGTCTAAACGACGACAAAAGCGATTCACCGTTGGCTCACTCACATCAGCCATTTTCGCTAACGTCGCAATGCTTGAGTGGATAGCGGTTTGAGGCGAGGCGACAATTATTTCAGCAACTTTTCTTTCAGATTTGCTGAAGTTTTCAATATTTTTTTGTATTTTTTCCAGAGTATTCATCTGAGTTACCGCTTACGTTCAAGACCAAATTAAAAACTATCGCTCCCTGAGAGCGAACAAAATGCAGTGTTTAAGTACGTCAATCATCACGGTTTTTGACCACCGTTTAATGATGAATAGTCTATCGTCTCACGCTTTGTAATGACATTATTATGACTATCTGAGAATGAAAACTTTGTCACCATTCACGCTTTTGGTTATTTCCTTACACAATGAAGGAATATATTTACAGCGTGAAATAAATAATCGGTCAAAAATGGGGCAAAAAGCGGTGTGAAGCCGATTACATTGAAAAATAATTACGTAACCTTAAGGAGTGCCTGTGTCAGGATTGAAAGTCGGAATTTGTGGTTGTGGTTGGTTGGGTACCCCCCTTGCGTCGCACTTGCTAGCGGCAGGGCATCAGGTGGTGGGGACCAAGCGCCAATCGGATGCAGCGCAAGCATGGAGCCAGTCACTAGGTGCGCCAATGGTGCCTTTTGATGTCATGGCGCCCGATTACCACCACGCGCAGCCATTGCTTGATTGCGACATTGTGGTGATCAATATCGCGGCAGGGCGACGTAATGCCGATTTTGATGCCTACCGCAACGCGATGACCGCCTTTATTGATCATCTGGCACAAGCGGGCGTTGAACATGTGCTCTTTATTAGCACGACGTCTGTGTATGGAGAGCTTAAAGGACAAGTCACAGAACAGACACCGACCGCCGCGACAACGGCATCCGGTCAAGCGCATGAAGCCATTGAAGCCCATGTTGATCGCGTGTATGGCGATCGGGGCAGTGTGCTGCGCTTGGCAGGTTTAATTGGCGGTGAACGTCACCCATCAACCATGTTGTCAGGGCGTACAGGGCTGTCTGGCGGCAGCGAGCCGGTTAACCTTATCCATCGTAGCGATGTCATGGCTGCAATCAGTGCAATGATTCATCAGCGCCAATGGGGATATGTTTTCCATTTGAGTGCGGATCTTCATCCATCCAAAAGCGTTTATTACAGCTGGGCTGCACGTGAAATGGGATTAACGCCACCTGAGTATCACCCAAGTGCTGGCGATGGAAAATGGATTGATGCCTCGCATACGCTGGCGCAGCTGGGACTCACCTTACGGTATGCGTCGCCCTATCAAATGATTGCCAATGGCCAGGTAACGTCTGATGACCCTGCACCAAAATAAAAAAAGCCCACACAAGGTGGGCAAAATAAAGGTAGAGACAAATAAACTCTAAAGTAAGTAGAAAAAGCAGCAGCAGTTCGGAAAGAAAGGTGAATCATGCACCTCAATCGCTGAGGGGGACAAGGCATTTCTTACCGATGCACCCATTAGGACTGGGCGATGACCAAGAAGTTCCTGATGATTTAAAAAAGTCGCCAAATCTTGTCAATGGGCGACGATTTCGTGATTTTTATCACAAAAAATGCGTATCTGCACACTATTCCTTCCTCAATGCGCATAGAAAAGCCCACAAGAACCGCGCATAAAAAAGCCCACAAGCAACGAGCAAGTGGGCATAGAAGAAAAGTCTTCTAGAAAAAGCAGTGGCACAAGGTGTGACTAGCAAAAATGCGAATGGGTTCCCACATTGGTATAAAAAAAGCGCCGCCTATTTTTGCGGCCGTACGGGCTTACTGGCTTAGTCTCTGATATTCAATACGTTACATATCGTCTTGCCTCTCCTGTCTCAGACGGATCATTTACCAAACATTATACGGTGACAACAAACGGGCGCTGAACGCCAGTAATGGCCTGATCACCTTGTCATCACTCAATAATGTGATGTTGCTCATGCGATACATAGGTGTTTCTTGCTTGTTAAATAAGGCTTGTCGGTATAAAGTTAAACAAGCGTTTAAATCAGGTGAATGAATAATGGCAGGACGAGGCGACACCAAAGCGAAAATACTGGATGCCGCGGAGCAGCTCTTCGCCGAGCATGGCTTTAAAGAAACATCGTTGCGCACCATCACCAGCAAAGCAGGGGTTAACCTTGCCTCGGTGAATTACCATTTTGGTGATAAAAAATCATTGGTGCGCGCGGTGCTTGGACGTTATCTCGAGGCATTTATGCCCGCACTTGGCGAACAATTGCAAACGTTGTTAAGCCAGCGTGAATGTACGATGGCCCAAGTGTTTTCTTGTGCCAAACAGCCGGTACTCGCACTTGACCAATACCGGCCTCATGGCGCGGCCACCTTTATGCAATTAATTGGTCGAGGCTACACCGATGTGCAAGGGCACTTGCGTTGGTTTATTACCACGCGCTATGAGCACGTTTTATCCTTGTTTAACCAAGCGGTGCACAAAGCCAACCCAGCACTCACCCCCGAAGCCGTCTTCTGGCACATCCATTTTACGCTCGGCGCTGCCATTTTCACCATGGCATCGAGCGAGGCACTCCGTGATATTGCCGAAAATGATTTTGATCGCACGTTAGACACCGAAGCGATCGTTGACCGCCTCATCCCGTATTTAGCAGCAGGGATGAACGCCGAGCCAGCAGTGATGCAGCAAGGCCAAGTGCTTCCGTTTGCGGCGGAATCGCAGGCCGACTAGCGCAACAACGTATGGGCGTGGTAGGCGTGGAGCCAGCCTCATTTATTCGCCCACGTTATTGTCGATGTCTGACAATGCGTGGAATGCAATGTAAAACCCGTTCTGGTCGCACAATAACAGCAACAAGAGTGCAACCATGATCAACAAAAGGACCTGAATCATGAGCTCTCAAACTTCATTACGTCGTTCACTGATTAGTGACAAAGCGTTTACTTTCTTCAAAAAGGTGCTGCCACCCTTATCAGCGACAGAGCGTGAAGCGATGGAAGCGGGCAGCGTTTGGTGGGATGGCGAACTCTTTTCCGGATCGCCAGATTGGAAAACCTTGCACAGCTATGGCAAGCCAACGCTCACCGCTGAAGAACAAGCTTTTATTGATAACCAACTCGATACCTTACTGGCCATGCTGGACGATTTTAAAATCGTGCAAGAGCAAAAAGATTTGCCGGAAGAGGTGTGGGATTACTTGAAGAAAGAACGCTTTTTCTCGCTGATCATCCCCAAAGAATACGGCGGCCTCGCGTTCTCAGCGCTGGCCAATTCCACCATCGTATCGCGCATTGCGACGCGCAGTTTAAGCGCGGCGGTCACTGTAATGGTGCCGAACTCACTGGGCCCAGGAGAACTACTGACGCACTACGGCACCCAAGAACAACGCGATTACTGGCTGCCACGTCTGGCCGATGGCCGTGAAGTGCCTTGCTTTGGTCTCACAGGCCCGGAAGCAGGCTCGGATGCAGGGAGCATTCCCGACCATGGCGTTATTTGCATGGGTGAGCATAATGGCGAAGAGGTTCTCGGGATCCGCTTAAGCTGGAACAAGCGCTATATCACCTTAGCCCCCGTGGCCAGTGTCGTTGGGCTTGCCTTCAAACTCGGCGATCCTGAAGGGTTGTTGGGTGACAAAAAAGATCTCGGCATCACCTGTGCTTTGGTCCCGGCAGACCATCCAGGGGTGGAAATTGGCGATCGCCACAACCCACTCAATATGGCCTTCATGAATGGCACCACCCGTGGTGAAGACGTCTTTATTCCGATTGATTGGGTCATCGGCGGGAAAGACTACGTAGGTCGAGGCTGGCGTATGCTGGTGGAATGCCTGTCTGCCGGACGTGGGATCTCGCTGCCTGCGCTCGGCACGGCGGTCGGCCACTTAGCCACACGCACCACAGGCGCTTACAGCTATGTACGTAAGCAGTTTGGTATGCATATTGGCCGCTTTGAAGGGGTCGCCGAAGCACTGGGTCGCATGGGCGGGTTGAACTACTTGATTGAATCGACCGTACCCTGACCACCACCGCGCTTGACCAAGGTGAGAAACCGGCGATCATCACCGCCATTTCTAAATACCACATGACCGAGATTGCGCGCACCATCTTAAACGACTCGATGGATGTTCACGCGGGTCGTGCCATTCAATTGGGGCCACTCAACTACATTGGCCACCATTACTTTGGTATTCCTGTCGCGATCACCGTGGAAGGGGCGAACATTCTTACCCGCAACCTGATGATCTTTGGTCAAGGGGCGACCCGTTGCCACCCTTATGTACTTAAAGAGATGGAAGCGGCGGCTAACCCAGACCAAGAGCAAGGCGCACAAGCATTCGATAACCTGCTGTTTAAACACATTGGTCATGCCACTAAAAACAGCATCATGGGGTTAGTGAATGCGTTAACCGGCTCGCTGACTAACCGTGCACCGGTTAGTGGTGAAACGGCCAAATACTATCGCCATCTTACTCGCATGAGTCGTGCACTGGCGGTAACCACTGATGTGGCGATGTTGTCACTAGGCGGTGAGCTAAAACGCCGCGAAATGCTTTCAGCGCGCCTTGGTGATGTATTGAGTCACCTTTATATGGCATCGGCAACCCTGAAGCGCTATGAAGATGAAGGCGTCCAAGCCAAGATCTGCCAATGGTGCACTATGCGCTGCAATACTGCTTAGCAGTGTGCCAAAGCCTTTGATGGCGCCTTTAACAACTTCCCGGCCAAAGGCGTGGGTCGTAGTTTACGGGTGCTATTGTTCCCATTAGGCATGCGTTATACGATGCCGTCCGACAAACTGCTTAACCAAATCGCCGAGCAGTTAATGACCCCAAGTGCAGAGCGCGACCGTTGGACGCATCTTTGCTATGTA
>AQOF01000060.1 GCA_000565345.1 Salinivibrio costicola subsp. costicola ATCC 33508 = LMG 11651
CACGCCTAAAGGTTTGGGCGGAAACGATGGCGAAGGCACTAACCTGAGCAGCTTTTTGCTGCCGGCTATGCGGCGTGTTTTATTGGTGCGCTGCGTTTGGTGGCGGGTAAAGCAGGCGTGACCTTGCCCGAAGACACCCACATTAACTCAGAAGTGTCGATTGGCCCCATTGATGGTGGTTTTGGTATTGCAGTGAAGCTGGCAGTGTCTGTTGGCGATCTGGATAAAGACACCGCGCATTCATTGGTCGAGCAAGCGCACCAAGTCTGCCCATATTCTAATGCCACGCGCGGCAATATTAAGGTTGAACTGTCAGTGATTTAACCTAGCGGGCACGCTATGATAGGGAGCACTGTTAAGCAGGGCTCCCTTTTTTATGTCCGCTCTTTAAGGAAGCAGCGCGTTGTTCGGTGCTCCCTAACCTCGAGTGCTCAGCATTGACCGCTAAGACTATTGACCACGAAGACTAACACGCAAGCCCTATACCAATAACAAGGATGATGAAAGCTAACATGCCAGATGCCACCACCAGTAAGCTTACCGAGATAAATGTCGCCCCGCTAACGAATGAAGACATAGAGGGTGTTCGAGAGGTATCGTTACCTCACCAACAAGTAAAGTTTGCGGGGACCGCAGACGAATTTCTTGCTGAGGACAGTGAGACTATTCACCGCCATGTGATCAAACGAGCGGACGAGACGGTAGGCTTTTTTAAACTCGATACCGACTATACGTCTCAGTATGACTTTTGCCCGCCAAAGACGTTAGGCCTGCGCATGTTTGTAGTGGATGCGCGTTATCAAGGGCAAGGTCTAGGCACCGGTGCGGTTAAAGCTTTGCTTAAGTATTTGCCCGTTGCTTATCGTGATTTCAATTGGGTGTATCTCACTGTGAACTGTCAAAACCCGGCCGCTAAAGCCTGTTACCAAAAAGGCGGCTTTACTGATACAGGCGAGCTGTACTGGGGCGGCGCGGCAGGGCCTCAGCATATTATGTATGCTGCGATTGACGCCGATAATAAGGGCAAAGCGCAATGAGAAAGGCAGAACCACAACGTTTGGTCATATGCGACAATGGCTTAGGGCAGGCTTAGACTTGCACACGATGTGCCAACAGACAGCTCGAATCATGAGTGTGTTGTTTATCGGTTTACTATCAACGGGGTCCTATGCGCAAGGGTTGGATCTTCGCGTTGAAACCGGCGGGGTGACGTTTAGCAAAAATGATGTCAGCATCCCCGGAGATACTGGCACTCGCTTTGATATGACCGATTTAACCGGCCGATCCGCAACGCCTTACCTGCGTTTGTATGGCACGTATCAGTTCCATCCCCAGCACGCGGTACGCCTAACCTTTGCGCCTCTCTCTGTCGATGGTCGTGGCACGCTGTCAAAAAGCATCCAGTTTCAGGATCAGCGCTTTGCCGCCGAGCAAGCCATTGATGCGGATTATCAATTCAATACCTATCGTGCGACATACCGCTGGACGTTTTACGATCAAGGCCCTTGGCAGTGGGGCGTCGGTGCCGCCGCCTTGGTGAGAGATGCTGAAATCACCCTCGCGCAAGGTGAAACAAAAGCAACGAAATCCAACGTTGGCGTGGTGCCCTTGTTGCATGGGTATGGTCAATATCGTCTATCCGATCGCGCGGCGTTGATCTTGGATGTGGAAGGCGCGTGGTCACCCATGGGACGAGCGGTTGATGCGGCGCTGATGTTGGAGTATCACCTTGGCGATGGCTGGTATGGCGCTCTGGGGTATCGCACCCTAGAAGGCGGGGCTGACAACGATGAAGTCTATAACTTTTCTTGGCTTCACTATGGCCTGGCCAGCCTCCGGTACCGGTTTTAACTGCGAGGGAAGAAATGGAGATAGCGATCCGGCAAGGATGGCCGCTTGAGCAAGCACAACACGTCGCTGAGTTGTATGAGCAGGCGTTTGGGATGAAGTTCGCACGGGCAATCCCTAATCAGGCAGCGCGCGTGGCGGTGTTGTCTCAGTGTTTTGTCCCAGACTTTTCGTTTGCCGCTATGCAAAACGGCAAGGTGGTGGGGTTAGCTGGGTTTCAAACCCAAGCCGGCGCATTGACACAGGGCATGGGCGCGAAACAGTTGATCGATAGTTTGGGGACCATCAAAGGCATTTGGGCCTGCGCGATATTGGCGCTGTTTGAGCGTAAAGCGGCACACAATGAATTGGTGATGGATGGCATTGCTGTTGATAGCGCGATACGAGGTCAGGGGATTGGTTCCCAATTACTGGATGCCATTCTCGATTATGCCCAAGCACATGGCTTTGAAAGCGTTCGATTAGATGTCATTGATAGCAACCCCAGAGCCCGCAAGCTTTATCAAGCCAAAGGCTTTGTCGCTACCAAAGAAGAGCGCTTTCCGCACCTAAAATGGTTAGTCGGCTTTTCAGGCGCCACCACCATGGTCAAGGTGCTGAACTAAAACAACCAGAGAGACAAGGATGTTTATTTCTCAATATCAATGAGATAGCCTTGTTCTATAACAGGAATTGGAATAAGCACATGGAATTAGTCGTCCCCGCACGCCATCATCAAGCAGCCTTTACGCGTTTTTATGATGATTTTGCTCAGTTTGACCCCGACAATGCCGATTACTATCGGTCGGGGAAAGACGATTTCCCCACTTACGTGACGCGGTTAACGGATGAGTCATTGGGTAAAAACCTTCGTAAAGGTTATGTGCCGTGTAGTCATTTTTGGCTGCTTGATGCTGAGCAACAAATCATTGGCGCGATTCGGATCCGCCATCACATCAATACGCCATTTCTATCTCAAGAAGCCGGACACATTGGTTACGATATTGCGCCGTCATATCGTGGACGTGGATATGGCAAGCAAATGTTAGCCTTAGCGCTGCCCAAGGCGAGCGAGCTAGGGATCACTCGCGCCCTAATTACCGCGAATGAAGACAATATGGCATCGCGCAAAGTAATTGAAGCTAATGGTGGCACGTTGGAAAACATCATCGATGGCGAAGTGTTCAATGAATCATTGGCGCGGTACTGGGTGGTTATTAATGGATGATTCCCCGCGCGTGGACCAACTGGACAGTGACCGTCTGTTGCTGGTGGCGCCTAATATGGCCCATCAGCCTTTCATTTTAGAAGCCGTGTTGGAAAGCCAGCACACCCTTGCTCCTTTTATGGATTGGCTGCCGCACGCGCTGACCGAATCGAGCTCGATTGAAAACACCCAACAAGCGATTGATAACTTTGATATGTTTATTAATGAGCTACGCTACTCGATTTTTGAAAAGTCGACGGGGCAACTGGTGGGTGTGATCAGCTTAATGATCCGTAATATCGCGATTCCTTACTTTGAAATAGGCTATTGGCTGCGGAGCTCTAAAGAAGGCCTTGGCTATATGAGCGAAGCGGTGAGGACGCTAGAGCGGTATGCGTTTAATGACCTTAATGCCAAGCGTGTCGAAATCAAAACCGCCTACGAAAATACCCGCAGCCGCGCGGTAGCCGAGCGTTGTGGGTATCATCAAGAAGCGATGCTTACCAACGACCGTATCCTACCTAGCGGCACGATTTCTAGTACTGTGGTATACGCCAAAGTGGCGGAATGCAATAAGACTGAGTGAGTCAGTTAATCTCGCCTTTTTTTTCATCGTCACGTAAAGTAGCGCTTTTATTGGCTAGCGAGGCTAGTCGTGTACGTTGTGCGCCCAACCAAAACGTGAGAACGAGTATGCAAGAACAACCGAATAACCCACTTCACGGACTTAGCTTACAAACCATTTTAACGCGACTGGTAGAACACTATAGCTGGTCCGGTCTTTATCAGCGTATTCGTGTGAATTGCTTTCATAATGACCCATCTATTAAATCATCGCTTAAATTTTGCGCAAAACGCAGTGGGCGCGAGATAAGGTCGAAGCCTTGTATATTGACACTTTTTGCTAAGGGTAAAATCGATAACGCCGAGCGAATGTGCCTCGGCGTTTTTGTTTTTCACAAGATAACAACCATGTTTACTGAGAGGCCGCTTGTCGCTGCTGGAAGCGCGTTGCATGCTCGACCAAGCCCTTAAACAGCGCACGCTGACAGCCAAGATAAAGCAAAAATTCTGGATGCCACTGTACGCCCAGTGTATAGGGGCGGTTGGGAGACTCAATCGCTTGTACAATACCATCTAAATCACGTGCGCTTACCGTTAAATCCTCGCCTAACGCGTTAATCGCTTGGTTGTGTAGGCTGTTTATTTTGCGTCTGCCTTGCCCCAATCGTTGCTGTATATGGCCGTTAACATCACGCAATATACACAAGGTTTTCATCGGGAATATTGTCCAGCGATGAGAGGTTTTCTTGCGCTGTTCGCGTAAGCTTTGGTGCAAGGTGCCGCCTAAGCAAATGTTGAGAAGTTGCGCACCACGGCAAATGCCCAACAGCGGCTTTTGACTGGCTAAGGCGCTTTTGATTACTGCGCTCTCTAGTTCATCACGTTCGGGATCGTAGTTTGGTTTCACTTCGGGCTCAGCAGCATACAGCACAGGTTCAACATCGTGGCCGCCTGTGATCACCACACCGTGATAATCATCAGGCTTAAATATTGAACCTGGCCGCAACTGTAGGGGCTGCCCGCCATAAAGACGCACCGCGGTGGCAACGAAAAAACGCGGTAAGAAGGCACCTTTGTCGGGGCCGGTTATTGCGATAACGGGTCTACCCATAGCGTATTCACTTTCTCCGCCCAGTTATTGGTAATGCGTGATAATGGATCGTTTAAGTGAGCAAGATAAGCATCACAGCAAGCTGTCAGTCGTTTTGAATCTGCGGCAAGTTTCTCTACTTCTACCCAATCATTCCATGCCTCATGGATCCCCCATTGTGGACGACTTACTTTGCTATCCGGTAAACGATAGTGAAACGTGGGGCGCGCTTTTGTCAGGCCATCATTGAGCGCCTGATTCACTTGTTTCTCATCGAGGTGAGTGAAGAGTGGCAGCATATCTAGCGCACGATTACGCGTCGGATTATCAGCAAGGTAATCGGCAATCAAGGTGTCGCGATCGGGCCAATAATCGTGCGCGAGAACACGCGTGATATACGCTTTTGGAAACGGATCGACATAGCTTGTGAGACGACGGGATAAATCAATATCGGCACGTTTAATTAGCCAATCATACAAGCATAAAAATGCTTTCAGATGCGCGTTAATAGTGTGAGCGGATAAGTCGGGCAGTTCGGGATTAAGCTGCATCCCAAATGCATAGACAGGGCTGTCCTCTGTGCCTTCTGCACCTTGTTGTCGCAGAAACTCAATCAGTCTATCGACGTCTTGAAGTCGATCAAGCGGAAGCGGTGGGCTGACTATTTCGACCGGTACGACCATTTTAGCTGCCCAAGCTAAAACTTCTTCCGCGGATTGGTCAATTTGATTGGCGAGAGTCTTCTCACTTCGATCGTTCCGTCCAAGGCGTTTTAGCTTGGCGTAATCAAGCTCTATGATCCAATCACCCGCATTGTCACCGGTTAGTTTTCGGTCGTAACGGCCGCCATGCTCAACCGTCAGGGATAAATGTTTTGCAACGAGCTGTGCGATGGTGTCTAGCTCCATACCACTCAATTCAAGTTCAACACCGACGCAGCGCGCTTTTCCCTCTGCATTGGTGGTATGAGGGGGTGTTT
This sequence comes from Salinivibrio costicola subsp. costicola ATCC 33508 = LMG 11651, assembly GCA_000565345.1. GTDB lineage: Bacteria > Pseudomonadota > Gammaproteobacteria > Enterobacterales > Vibrionaceae > Salinivibrio > Salinivibrio costicola. The sequence goes on from AQOF01000060.1 coordinate 5,668, forward strand.
TTAACGGTGAAGGGGACGCATTCATCAATGGAGCCTCACTTATCGGATAAACATATGAAATACATGGGGGTCACGATGCGCTGATTAAAGGGAAAGCGCCTCGATTTGTTCGGGAATTAGCCTAAACAAATCGCAAATATAATGCTCTTTGGCTTTCATCAGCCAATACGATCTGCCGCCCAGCTTGTTAAAGCCATTCGTTTTACATCGGCAATGGCTTCATCTGGCAGTGAGCTTTTTATCCCAACTTGAATGGTGTCGTCATGATAAAGATAAAGCCGAGAGAGAAACTGCTCAAAAGGTAGCGACGCTTCGCCGTATTGTTCGCCTTTTCCTTGGGTGGAAACAACCACTTCATTCCCCCAATCTTGGCCACTGTCGTTATTCGGGTTATAAAAATAGACCCGCATTACGTTGTCTTGGTCGAATGCGACACGAATCAAAGTGACAGCGTGCCATCCAATGAATCGCCCCTGACTGCTTGTCACTGCAATTCCAACGGGTTGAGGATGAATGACAGGAATGTTGCCATTGTATAAAGGATGATAGCTACGATAAAAACGCTCGATAAAGCAATCGAAATCTTTGAGTAGGCCTGTTTTAACGTCAACCGCAATCATAAATTCGCGCCCGACATACCAGCCGTGAAATTCGGGGTTTATCCATTTGTGGGGATCTTGCTCTCGACTGACGCAGCAACGGCCCATTTCAATATAAAGCTTGTCGAGATGAGGGACGAGGACCACGGACACGGGATCGGTGTCAAACGGCAATGCTGTGCTTAGGCCTTGTAGCAACGTGTGTGAGTCCAATGTTTTACCTTCAAAGTGCATGCGTAAGCTTGTATTACAGGCGACTTGAACGATGCAGTTGAGTAGATAATCGGGATCATTATAGGCCCACATTGAGATGGCTCGAGCAGATTGGCAAGTTGGATTGTTTCCTTGTGCCACACCAAGCGGTTGACCAAGCACTGACATCACGCCTGCAAGAAGATGTACCGCGCCGGCAGTTGATCGCCAAACGCGAGGGTTAGGCTGGCGGCAACATCCGGATGTAAATTTAAATAAATTTGCCGCCATAGACTCGGTGCGACGGGCGCGTCAAACAATACCCCACGCTCAAGCAGCATCGCCAGCCCATAGACTGCTTGTGCGGTCTGCGGATAGACAGCTTCTTGAATCAATGTGTGGACCAATTGACGATAGGTCACGAGACAATCTACCCCTGTATTACTGAGCCCTAGCGCGGTGGGGAGTATGTCACTGCCTTGGTTGTCGAGTAGCCAGCGTAAGAAGGTGGCGTGATAGTCAGACGCCAAGCCGACATCGTGCATCGCGCGTGCAAAGCCCATCGCCTCCTGTTGGAGGGAGTTGTTATCCATGGCGTTTAGTCGTTGGCAATAGGCATCGAGCCCCGGATCGTCATAGCAACCTTGAGTCGGGCCATATAGCGCGCTTACCAGACGGTCAATCCCGAGTTTTGCTTCACCAAGGTTGACTTGCTCTTGAGAAACAAGAATGGATATCTGGGTGATCATCGCTTTTATCGGATTGACCTGAATAGGGCGTTGGGCGAGAACACGCCAGACTTCATCAACTAACTCGCTAAGAATGGTTTCGTAGCCTAAATGCGTGAGAAGAAACCGGTATAGTGAACTGATAGCGGGTGCCATCTCACCAAGGCGGATACGACTAGTTTCGTCGGTGATCCCCATGATGAGTGACAAATTAAGACTGAGTACTTTGGCAAGAAACTGATGAGCCTCTTGGGCTGAGAAAGTCGAAGGGGGGCTCTTACCCTCAACAATAGCTAGCATTCTTAATTGGCTGAGGCAATCTAGTAGAACGGTGGCTTTGTCCGCATGTGCGAGTGTTGCCGGCACTAAATTGGGTAATAGGTATTCTGGGTGATCCCAGTCTGTACCTTCAAAGAGACCAGCTGCATTGAGCGTATGGATACGCGTATATAGAGCGCTAATGCCGTCCTCTTGCGTCAGGACTTGCTCACAGATATCAATCACGTGAAACTGGCAGCTTGGTTTATCAATTGAACTTGCCTGATCAAGCTGCACCACAGCATGATCAAGGTTTTTTAGTAAGCTCGACATATCAATGATGTTCTTTCCTGCGCTGTATCAGTGGCGCTTGCCAGCCCATGGATAGGCATGTGTTAACTACCTTCACCTGGGTTGGTCGTCAGCCTACAACGTCCTTTTGTGCCTGATTATAGTCAAACTACTATTACACACTTCAGAGAAAATAGTAACCATAAGCCCCCTTGACCACTATCGCTACTGGCGCAAAGCTTGTAACTTAAGGGTGAAAATTCAACAGTTTTAACAACAAAACAAAAAATAACATCATTCAGGGAGTGAAGTATGACGAAGCAGGTCGTGGTGTTAGGGGCCGGAATGGTCGGTGTATCCGTGGCTTGGCATTTACTTAAACGAGGGTATGCCGTCACCTTGATCGATCGCGTGCCTCCTGGGCAAGAAACATCGTTTGGCAATGCAGGCATTATTCAACGTGAAGCCGTTCGGCCTATGCCTTTCCGCGTGATCTCACCACTTTGCTGCGGGTGTTGCCGAACCGTGCGGTGGATATTCGCTATCGTCCTAGCAGTGTGATTCGAGCGGCTCGCGCGTTATTGCAATATTGGCATTACTCCAGTGATAAGCATTATCGAAAGCTTGTCCCTGAATACGCAGCCTTGATAATGCAATCACTCGATACGCATGATGAGATGATACGGTCTGCGGGGGCGGAAGCGTTAATTCGCAAAGCCGGTTACCTTAAACTGTTCCGTACCCAAAAAGCGCTTGATGAAGAACTGACAAAAACAGCGTCTGACAGCACGCTATTCGGTGTTGAGTTTGAAGTGTTAAACCGTCAACAGCTTGCACAGCGAGAGCCGAGTTTGTCTCCGTCTATTGTGGGGGCGATTCATTGGAAGCAGCTTGGACCGTCACCGATCCCGGCGCCCTGGTCGAAGCTTACGCCGCGGATGTAAAATGCAAAGGAGGAACCATTAAACATGCTTCGTTAACAGGCTTAACACGGCAAGGCTCGGGATGGCTCATTCAAACCACCAAAGAAAGCCTACACGCTGACCAGGTGGTGATGGCGATGGGGCCTTGGTCATCGTATTGGTTGGATCAACTGGGAATTCAGGTGCCTTTGTTTGCTAAACGCGGCTACCACATGCACTATGCATGTAATAAAAAAGCACCACTGAACCATTGGCTTATGGATGCGGAAATCGGGTACCTCTTGGCGCCGATGCGTGCTGGTGTTCGCCTGACGACAGGCGCGGAACTGACAGCAGTGGATGCGCCGGTTAATGAGAGCCAACTTAATGCCGCTGAACAGGTCGCGCGTTCGCTTTATCCGCTTGGTGAACGTCTTGATGCATGCCCTTGGAAAGGTGGGCGTCCTTGTCTACCCGATATGAAGCCCATGATCGGCCCGGCGCCAGACCAAAAGGGGCTGTGGTTGGCATGCGGCCATGGTCATCAAGGTTTTACCTTGGGCCCCGTGACCGGAAAATTGTTGGGACAAATGATAGATGAGGAACACACGGATATTGATATGCATCCGTATCGTGTCGATCGCTTTTAGTGGTCGGCTGCTGAGTTTGTCATCATTCCCACGCTATGAGGGATCGAAAACGCTGAAGTCGACGTAAACCCGTTTGCTTTACAGGCTAATACTGTAAGACAATGAATAGCTTGGCGAATCCTTTTTTGAGTGACAATGACGATAAATAGGGTTCAGCCATTGATGTGACGTGAACGTTTAGATAGGACACTGATGACACAGCGCGTTTGTTCCTCCAAAACATAAGCCCGCCATTGTCGTGCGCGGCCCAGAAGATCAGTCATTTATCGCGCTACTCGAAGCTCGGCTGCGAGATCACGGCTGCGATGTGACTGTGATTGGCCTGATGATCCAATGCCCGATTGGGATGCTGTGCAATTGATTAGCTGGGTGCCTGAGGGAGAGGCGCAAATGACAACCTTGCGCTGGTTGAGCGAGCAGTGCCCGTTTATTGCTTTAATGGCAAGTCAAGCGGCGGCTGATCGCGTGGCCGCGCTGAATGCCGGGGCGGAAGATGTGCTATCTGCCCCTATTGATATTGATGAGTGTATGCTGCGCACCGCGATTGCGATGCATCGTCGCCATGCCATGGTGGTGATCAAAGAGTCATCAGGCCAGCTGCAAGTTGATAATCTCTGGATGCACCAAGACACACACCAAGTCAGAGTGGATGACCAAGCGGTCAAATTAACACCCATACAATTCGAACTCTTGTGGCTTCTTGCGCAGCATAAAGATACTACGTTGAGTAAGTCACTCCTTTATCGTCAGGTGCTTAAAAAAACGTTTACGCCTGATGATCGCAGCCTCGATATGCATTTAAGCCGTGTTCGGAAAAAACTCGCTGACGCTGGACTGCCGCCTGAGCGCTTGCAAACCGACCACGGCAAAGGCTATTGCTTTATTTAATGGCGTTTAAGCTGAGCGTGACAGCGCAAGTCGCCAGCGACCAGGATGGGGTAAGCGAGGCAACAGCAAGCCGGCAACAACAATCGCAATCCCTAAAACTTGGATTTGGCTGACCGCTTGTCCCATCAAGAACGCGGTGAGTACTGCAAACACCGGTACAAAGTTAAAGAATAGGGCCGCATTGGCTGAGCCAAGGTGGCGTACACCGTTAAGCCAGAGCAAATAGCCCGCGACGGTGCCTAACACACCGATATAAAGTAACTCTGAAACCGTGATTGGGCTGGCGGTTATCACCTCACCAAAGGGATGTACATTAGGTGTCATCGCACACATCACGCCGATGACCGTGGCGCCACTGAGCATACCCAAAAAGGTATAGGGGATGACAGGCATCCAACGACCAATCCCTTGGCTGAAAAAGGTATAGGCACTCCACGCGAACATGCCGGTGAAAATCATCTGATCGCCTTGATTAAAGTTGAGGTTGCGTAAAACATCCCACTGTCCGTCGGTGATCACCAATAATACCCCCGATAAACTGACCACCAAACTGAAAACTTGCCCTTTGCGCGGAAGTGCGCGTATTGCTACGCAGGCAATGAAAGAGGTGACTAACGGCTGAGCGCCATAATTAATGAGCCGTTGGTCGCTTGGGTATATTCAAGCCCGGTAAACAAGCAAAGATTTAACCCTCCAATGCCTACAGCACTGACGGTAGTTGCCCATAGCCATTGTTTGCCACTGAGAGGGGGGATCTTGGCTCGGGTTGCTTTGAGATACAGACCCAGACAAATGGCCGCGATCCCAAATCGCCAAAAAACAAGCGTGAGTGCACTGACCTCATTCAAAGCATCCTTACCGATGGGAAAGGTGCTGCCCCAAAAAAACGCACATAAAATGAGTAGGGCGATGGCTTTCCAAATCGACGTTGTATTCATATCAATACCTGACTTATTAAACGATGTGCGCTAGTGTATAAGTTTCAAAATTTGAATAAACCGGCAATATCAGAACGGTAAATGCCAATAATGAAACTTAACTATTCGCTAGACGATTTGCGTTACTTTTGTACTGTTGTCCAGTTAGGCAGCTTTAAAGCCGCAGCGCAACAGCTATCGATGCCTCAATCGACCTTAAGCCGGCGAATTCGTCAACTTGAGCAGGATCTGGCCTTGCGGTTACTCAACCGTGATGCCCATCGTATCTCGCTCACGCAAACGGGTCATCGCTATTTCGAACGCGCTGCGAGTCTTTTTGATGAACTGAACGCGGTCAGTGATGAACTCTTGAGCGAAAAGCAGCATCCTAAAGGTAAGATCCGTGTTAGCGCCCCTATTAATGCCGGTAAACAGTTTTTACGCGCTGTTTTGTTTGATTTTATGCGCGCCTACCTAGAGATTCAGCTTGATCTGAGTTTTTCTAACACACTGGTTGATATTGAAGGCGAAGGAATGGATGTGGTGTTTCGGGTCGGTAATCCGGTCGTGGAAGATTGGATCGCACGGCCATTAACCGATATTCACTTTATTGTCTGCGCGAGTCCAGGTAGTGATTATGGTCAGCTTCAATCACCCAAAGAGCTGGTGGGCAAACCTGTCGTGCTGTGTCACCCAATGACCGTTTGGCAGCTAGAGCACGACACAACCGGTGACGCTTATGACTATCAAGCCACGACGGGTATTCGGGCTGAAGTTGACGAAATTCAAATGCTGACCCATGCCGTGCAAGCAGGCTTTGGGATGGGCTACATTCCTAACTACTCCGCATTACCGTTGATTGGACAAGGAGCGCTACAACGGGTGTTGCCATCATGGCGGAGCCAAGCACGAACGCTGTTTTTGTTGTATCGCGATCGGGAGCACGTGCCGCTGCGGGTGCGGTTGCTGGTGGAGTTCGTGCTCGCGCGGTTTGTTGGATAATGAAATCAGGCCACAGTGTTTTGCGCTGTGGCTGATGTGGGAAGGTTAGGCGTCGTGGTTTGTTTCCGTTGACACCATATGTTCAGTTGGCGTCGGCGTAATCGCTTTGGCTAAGAACAAGTACATCGCGGGTACTACGAACAGGGTGAACAAGGTGCCCAGTGTCATCCCACTGGCAATCACTAACCCCATGGCAAAACGCGCGCCTGCACCGGCTCCTGAGGCAATCAAGAGCGGGATCATGGCGAGAACCGTCGCAGCCGTTGTCATCAAGATAGGGCGTAAACGGATCGCTGTCGCTTCTTCAATCGCCTCACGTTTGGTCCGTCCTTCTTGCTGGAGCTGATTGGCGAACTCGACGATCAGTATCCCGTGTTTAGCAATCAGGCCAAGCGAGGGTGAGCAAGCGACTTGGGTGTATATGTTCAAGGTGGTAAACCCGAGGCTGATAAATATCAGCGCGCCACAGACACTCATTGGCACGGTGACCAAAATAATGATCGCGTTTTTAAACGACTCAAACTGCGCCGCCAAGATTAAGAAAATCACCACCAGGGCAAAGAAGAAGGTGACGACCAGTTGTTGGCCTTCGCTCATAAATTGCCGCGATTGCCCTGCATAATCGACACTGAACCCAGCCGGTAATTCGGTTGCGGCGATCTCTTGTAATACACCTAGCGCTTCGCCTAAGGGGACACCTGGACGTGGGACGCCCGAGATTTTAACCGCATTGAGTTGTTGAAAGCCTCGCAGCGCTTGTGGCTGAACGCTTTCTTCTAAGGTCACTAAGGTCGAAAGTTGGATCAGTTCACCTTCTTGGTTGCGGGTATAAAACTGACGCAGTTGATCTGGCGTAAGACGCTCACTACGCGCGACTTGTGGGATTACACGGTATGAGCGGTTATCCAGTGAAAACCGTCCAGCGTCAGCGCCGGATAACAGTGAGCCCATGTCGGCCGCGAGCTGTTGCATGCTCACACCCATCAAGGCGGCCTTTTCACGGTCGATGTTGACCGTTTGCTTTGGACGGTCGATACTTAGATCGGTATCCACAAAGATAAATCGCCCACTTTGCATCGCTTTACCAACGATATTATTAGCGACTTCATTGATGGCTTCATAAGGCTGGGTTGAGCCAATAATAAACTCGACCGGAGTCCCTCCGCCTGGAGACGGTAATGAAGGTGGCACCAATGCAAAGCTACTTAAGCCTGGCTGGCTCTCCATAAAGGGCTGAATCTCGTTTTCTAAGATGGCTTGGGTACTGCGCTCACGCTCATCCCAAGGGGCAAGCACAATACCAGCAATGGCATTATTGGTGCCGCCTGAGCCATTAATAATAAAGACATTATCAATTTCTGGCACATCATCAATGAGCCGGTTTAACTCGTCTGTGCTGGCAGATAGCGCGTCCAGTGTGGTTTGGCTATCGGCCTCCAAAATAGAGAAGACGAACCCTTGATCCTCTGCCGGTTCTAATTCAGAGGGGCTGGTGATAAACAAAAAGTAGCAGGATACCAACACAATTGCGCCAAAAGTAAGCACAACGCCGTTAGTATTTAGCAGACTATGTAGGGTACGTTTATAGCGACGGTATAAACGATCAAATTGTTTATCTAACCAATGTTCAAGAGAATTCTCTTTCGCCGTCTTTATCGGCTTGATAAGGTTTGAGTACATAGGCACACATCATCGGTGAAAGTGTTAGTGCGACCACTCCCGACAAAATCACCGAGGCGGCGAGGGTAAACGCAAATTCGACAAACAAGACACCGGTTAACCCGCCGACAAAGCCAATGGGCAAGAATACCGCGACGAGCGTCGTCGACATGGTAATAATCGGCCAAGCTAGCTCACGCGCCCCCTCAATAGCGGCCTCTGTTCGACTCTTTCCTTCTTCAATATGGCGGTGGACATTCTCCAGCATGATAATCGCATCATCGACCACCACGCCAATCGCGAGAACCATTGCCAGCAAGGTGAGCAGGTTGATGGAAAAGCCTAATAGAAACATCAAGAAGAAGGTGCCGATTAATGACACCGGAATGGCGACCGCCGGAATAATCACCGAGCGCAATGATCCTAAAAAGCCATAAATAACGAAGACCACAATCGCTAGGGCGAGAATAATCGATATCACCACCTCATCAATGGCATTATCAATATACTCGGTGGAATCATAAGCGATATAGCTGATAAGCCTTGCGGTAGTTGGGGGATAATATCCGCGTCCCAAACCTCATTGACTGATTCAATAACATCAAGGGCATTGGCATCCGGGGACACTTCAATGCCGATAAAGGTGGCATCTAATCCGTTAAAGTTAACGGACGTTTGATAACTTTCTGCACCTAATTCAACCGTCGCGACATCCTCTAAACGTACTACCGATTGGCCATCGCTGCTGATCACCAGATCTTCAAATTGTCTGACGTCATGAATGTCTGTGGCAGCGTTTAAATCTATCGCGACATCTTGGCCTTTGGTGCGTCCAAGCGTTGCCAGAACATTATTATTGCGCAGTGCAGCAACGACATCCGTGCCGGTAAGATCGTATGCAGCGAGCTTGACCGAATCGAGCCAAACCCGCATCGCAAAGCTGCTAGCACCGAGTACATTGGCGCGTTGTACGCCGGGAATCGTAGAAAGTTGCGGCTCAACCACACGCACCAAGTAGTCGGTAATTTGGTTATCACTGAGTACCTCAGAGTAAAAGGCGAGATACATCGCCGCCACGGTTTCACCGACTTGCAAGGTGACCACGGGTTCACGCGCATCTTCAGGCAGCTCAGACCGTACCTTGTTGACCTGTGCGGCAATTTGCGTGAGTGCTTCATTAGGGTCGTAATCAAGACGCAAATACGCCTCGATGGTGCTGACGCCTGCCGTCGACGTCGAAACCAAGTAATCAATCCCTTCTGATGCGGCAATTTCACGCTCCAGCGGTGTGGTAATAAATCCTTGAATCAAATCGGCATCTGCACCGATATAGGTGGTCGACACGCTGATAACCGCATTCTTAATTTCCGGGAACTGGCGCACATTCATGTCGGTGATAGCGCGTAAGCCGAGCAAGATAATGAATAGGCTCACCACGGAGGCCAAGACGGGTTTCTTGATAAAGACGTCGGTAAATCGCATCGAATCGCTCCTATTGATTCACAACGTTGGGATCAAGATCTTCGCTCGGCTGAACACGTTCGTTGTCACTGATCTTGATGTTGCTGCCATTACGGAGCTTGAGGAGGCCGGAGGTAACGATACGGTCACCGGGTTGAAGGCCGTCTTTAATCACAATCATGTCACCGCGGCGCGCGCCCGTTTGTACAAAGCGCTGTTGTACCGTCAATGCATCATCTTGCGCTTGGATCACGAAGACTGCGTTGCCATACGGATTAAATTGAATCGCGCTTTGTGGAGCCAGCAAGACATTTTGCGTCTCTTCACCTTGATCAAGACTCACGCGTGCGAACATGCCTGATCGTAAAACGGCATCTGGGTTGTCAAAGGTGGCTTGAATGTCGACACTGCGACTCGAGGGCGTCACAACCGGCGAAATCGCAGTCACTGTGCCGGTAAAGACCTCGTCGGGCTGTGCGCTAATCGTGGCAGAAACGGTTTGGCCATTTTTCAGCGTGCTGAGCTGCTGCTCGGGTAAGGTAAAGTTGAGGTGGATGGGAGTCACTGACGTGAGTGTCGCAACGGCTGTCCCCGGCGCAATGAGTTGGCCAAGACTGACTTCTCGGATGCCAATGATGCCGTCGAAAGGCGCGGTTAATGCCTTTTGCTCGATGCGCGCTTTTTGGCTGTCGACGGCGGCGATCGCTTGCTTGGCTTCACTTTCTTTGCGCTTTAGCTCAGATTCAGAGACATTTTTGTCTTTAAACAGCCGTTGATAGCGTCTCAACTCAAGTTGAGCAAGATCTGCGACGGACTCGAGCCGACGAAGCTCTGCTTCATCAACACTGGCATCCAAGGTGACCAGTAATTGTCCCTTTTTCACCGATGTCGCATTGTCGAACAAGATATTGTTGACGATGCCGCTTGCCTCGGTGGTTAGCTGGGTGTCATTAATGGCCGCAAAGCTACCAATGGTGGTTTGTTGTTCTCGCCAAGGGTGGGTTGAGACTGTCGTGGCCGTCACGGTGACCGTAGGGGCAGGCATGTTGTCAAAGAATTGGTTCATAAAATGGTTGCCTACCGCTTTGTAAGCAAAAATTCCCCCAAAAAGGAGACCACATGCGACTAACATAATAATCAAACGTTTTATCATAAAAATCCCTGAACAGAGTTGCTATCACCACCCTTGGCTAACAAGTACAGACGAAGGCGCAAAAGGTCGATTAAACCAATAACAAATATCGAATTGACCAATACAAACCTTATCACTGTTTGGTTCATTAATTGCGAGTAAATTGATGATCTTGTGGTATGACGCAGCTTAACGTTATCTGTCAGATGGAATAAGGAGAGAGCGGATGCTATTAAATGCAAACAGTACGGTGAGCGAAGCGGCGCTGCGTGCCGTCGCGCATATGCCAACGCGCAGTTTGCCGGTGCTGGTGGATAACAGCTTCAGCCAAAAACTAACGGATGCGGACTTGATGCGCATTGCGGTGCTGCTAGCCCAAAAAAGCGCTGAAGAAGGAGGATGCCCCATCGGCGCGGTGATTATTGACAATGAGACCCACCAAATTGTGGGTAAAGGACACAACACCTTGGTGCAAGAGAATCACCCCTACAACCACGGTGAAACGGCCGCGATACGTGATGCCGGGCGAATTGACTTCAGCCAAACAACCTTGTTTACCAGTTTAAGCCCATGCGATGTGTGTGCGACATTGATCACCATGCGCGGTTTTTCTCGCGTGGTGGTGGGGGATGTCACCAGTGCGAGCGGTAACGAGACAGTGCTGCAAGAGAAAGGGGTGACGGTTGATGTGCTGGAAGATCCGCAGGGCATTGCGTTGTATCAGCAATTTAGAGCCGAGCACCCCGAACAAGAGTTAGAAGATTGGCAAGGTGTGAGTGCCGTAAACGCTCGACAAGGATGAAGCGCCGCATAAAGGCGGCGCTAGTGAGTCGACAAAATAAGATTTAGCTATTGATCACGTGCAGAAAGTGCAGATGCTTTTCGTAGTGATCCAGCATATCTTCAATCACTTGCGCTTGGTTATAGCCCGCAATATTGTATTGTTGTCCACCTTCTCGCAAGAATACCTCTGCGCGATAATGATGTGGCGTATCCAATGTCTCATTATCCGCTAAGGTTTTCAGGTTAAATGTGTGGCTCGCGTAGGCACGGGCTCGTACTCCGTAAATAAAATCAGGGTAATTACCGTGGTGAACTCGCAGATAGCAGCGATCGTGTTCGCGGTTGATACTGACATCCAGCGCCTGTTTCTCAAGCTCTTCAGCGACCGCACGCATCGCGGGCTCAATGGTTTTATCCAACATCACCGCAATTTCCTGCCACTCAGGTGAAGCAACCAAGGTTTGTAGGCGATTTTGCCAGTTTTCTGCGTAATGTGGGCTATGGCGTGTCACATTGCCCGGTATCGTCGCCAGATGCTGGAGGCTATCACGTTTGAGCGCCTCCATTTTTAAGGCTTTAAGCAAACCAAAGCCAACGGCGAGTAAAATGACTGCAAAAGGCAGTGCCGAAGTCAGAGAGGCCGCTTGCAGTGCAGATAACACATTGCTACCGCCAGCCACGACTAACGCTGAGGCAACTAAACCTTCAGCGAGTGCCCAGAATATACGCAATTTTACCGGCGACTCGCCATTGTCCTTGGACGTTAAGGTATCAATCACCAACGAACCCGAATCGGATGAGGTGACAAAAAAGGTGATCACTAATAAGGTTGCAATCACGGAGGATACCCCCGCCAACGGGAAGTTATCCAAAAAATGGAATAACGATGTTGAACTGTTGGCAAACACTTGGTCTACCAAGTTTGGCATAGTGTTGGTAAGAATACCGTGTAGCGCGGTATCGCCAAACACAGTTAGCCAAATAAAGGTGACACCGACAGGGACAAAAATAACACCTAGAATGAATTCGCGAATTGTCCGACCGCGAGATATCCTTGCGATAAACATCCCTACAAACGGTGACCAAGCGATAAACCACGCCCAGTAAAAGAGTGTCCAACCCCCTAAGAAGCCATCTGTACTCTCATCACCCGTGTAGGCGTAAGCATTAAATGTCATATCAACCATTGATGACAAATAGGTGCCAATATTTTGCCCCAACGTTTCGAAAATAAAGAGGGTAGGCCCCACCGCCACGACAAAAAGTAACAAGGCAATCGCTAGCCAGAGGTTTAAATCAGATAGCCGACGGATGCCGCCATCGAGTCCTAGCACGACTGAGACGGTGGCGAGTCCTGTCACACAAGCAATCAACACTAATTGCACACTGGTTGTGGTCGGAATATCAAATAAATAGTTTAAGCCCGCGTTTATTTGCATCACGCCCAAGCCCAAAGAGGTAGCAATACCAAACATGGTGCCAAAAACTGCAAATACGTCGACGGTATAACCAATAGGGCCATGAATACGTTTGCCAATTAGAGGATAAAGCGCCGAGCTAATGCGCAGGGGTAAACGATGGCGAAAACTAAAATAGGCGAGGGCAAGAGCGACAATGGCATAAACGCCCCATGCGTGTAATCCCCAATGGAAAAAGGTCAATGCGCATTGCAGCTTTAGCCGCTTCTGCGGTATTACCCTCGCCAACCACTGGCGTCGCATAGTGAAATACTGGCTCGGCAACCCCATAGAAAATCAACCCGATTCCCATGCCAGCAGAAAAAAGCATCGCAAACCATGAGTGGTAGCTGAACTCGGGCTCACTGTGATCCGGGCCCAGCTTAAATTGGCCATAGCGGCTCAGTGCAAAAATCAAGGCCAGGCCAAGGTATAGCCCCATCGCGAGTAAGTAAAACCAGCCAAAGGTGTCGATGATCCAAGCTTGCGCGCTACCAAACAGCGCGCCGGCGGTATCTGGCACGCTAATGGTAAAAATAACAAAAGCCGCGATTAAAGCGGCGGCAGGATAAAATACCGGCGGGTTAATGCCCGCGCTTATTGATGATTGTTCGTGACGCATAATGAGTTTATTTGCCTGTGAGTGATAAATTGTCGGGTTAACGTGTTCTTTTTTTCGAGCGACCGTTAATCCAAGCCATTGGTGGCATCGCAGGCATATACAGTGCGGGAAACGAATCTCGAGATGACTGATATTGAGGCGATTTCTTCTGATTCATCGCGTCTCTCCTTATCTCTGTGTTCAGTGAATGTGTTGGTGTACTTTGGCGAAAACGCTACAATCATGAAAACGAATTTTTATAATAAGGTCATCACAAATCATGATGCATGAGTCAAGCACCGTGCGAGAGCTCGATCTCGTGGTTCTTAAAACCTTTGTTACCGTGGTAGAAAAGGGCAGCTTTACCCGAGCAGGAGAGAGCTTATACCTTGCGCAATCTACCGTGAGTGCACATATGAAACGGCTTGAGGCGCTATTTGAAAAACCGCTGCTGCAACGGGGGCAGACTGCTGTACTACCTACTCCTGCAGGTGAGCGGTTATTGGCCCATGCCAGACAGCTACTCAGGCAAAATGCGCTCGCTTGGCAAGAGATGACCGATCAACGGCTAGACGGCGTCGTTCGTTTAGGGATCCCCGATGACTACTTAATCTATCTTCCTGAGGCACTCTCTATGTTTGAGGCTCGTTATCCAGGGGTAGAGCTTGAGGTGAGCTGTGGTTTGAGTGTCGAACTGGTACAAGAAGTAAAAGCCGGTGCGCTAGATATCGCGATAACGACACGTCAGCCTAACAGCCCGGGTGGCGAAGTATTGCGCGCCGAGCCGATGACGTGGGTCACGGGTGTGGGGCACGATACGCATCAGCGCCAACCTCTACCTTTGGCGCTGTCTAAGCAAGGGGTGTGTATTTTTCGAGAGCGTGCACTGGCGGCCTTAACATCAGCCGGTATTACCCATCGCATTGCGTATTCAAGCGCAAGTTTGTCAGGGCTTTCGTCAGCGGTTCGTGCAGGGCTGGCGATTACGGTGTTGACGCCATCGATGATGGGGGAAGGGCTTAGGGCACTTGGCGAAGAGGAAGGATTACCGAAACTCCCCAATACTGAAATTACGTTGCATCAGCGTCACGGTGGATTTATCGGGGGCTGCCATTGCACTCATACAACAGTTGCGTGACAGTGTCATTTTCAAACCACATCAAGATGTGCTCGTCAATAAATAGAGGGGCGTGTATTGGTTTGATGGTTGAGGGCATGACGTATCGCAAACATGGACGCTTTACTGCGCTGACACAACAAAACATTCGGTTATACTGATTGCGAAGTAACCAACGTGAAATGCGACTTAATGACCAACTGGGTACGAAGGCTAACGATCGTTTGGCTGACCATGCTTTCTTTTCAAGTTTGGTCGGCAACCTCAGATCCGCTCAATGTTTGTGTGGGTGACGGGAGTCCTTGGCCACCTTACACCTATTGGCAGGGAGAAACGAGGCAGCAAAAAGCGGACACCTTAACGGGTTATGCGACCGATTTAGTGCTTTCCGCACTAGAGAGTAACGACATTACTTATCAACTTGTATTTATGCCTTGGGCGCGCGTGCAGCATGAGCTGGCAAGAGAGTCTGGCCGTTGTGACCTTACTTGGGATGCGAGTTATAAACCTGAGCGAGCGCAGTACAGTCGACTGACAACGCCCTTGTATTCTATCTCTCTCGGATATCTATATATCGGTGATCCAGCGGCTAATGTGCGGCCAAGATTGCCCGTATCGGACTCTGTGTGTGGTGTGAATGGCTACAACTATGCCGGCTTTGGCGATAACCCTAAGCCGAGGTTTGAAGCCAATACCTTGCAGCAAGCCTTGCGGATGTTGGAAGCGGGACGGTGCCGCTTTCTTGCCAGTGATGAATACAGCCTGTAGTTGGGTGGCAGTTCGCTTGGGCTTTATCAATTTTCACGCGATCTTGCTATATCTCTCTACCTAACCCTAAGCCTTCATGCTCAGATCAGCCGTTATGCGCCACAAGCGAATGACTTAGTGGCGAAGATTGACGAATATTTGGACAGTGCGGCTCAACGTGGTGAGTTACAAGCGCTCCGTGCAAAGTACTTTCAGTCAGTTACCTCGCAGCCCCAGCCGCAATCCACGTCGGAGTAATGCGTTATCGCGTGCTACGCACAGAGGGTAGAGGGTGCTTGGTCCAGCGTGTGGGCAGTTTGGTCGTCGCTAAATGACTGTGTAGCTTTTTAGCATGTCGATGATAGGTCACTTGACGACCCGAGTGAAAACTCACCTTGAGTACCATGTTTCTCTCCTTGTGCTTAACGTTGCGATAAAGTTACATTTTTATTCTAAATAAGTGTATTTAATTATTCTTAAGTCACATAAGAAAGCCTAATAGTGAATCCGGTCTCTCTGGGCGTACTATAAACCTAACGGGTCTATGCCTATAAGGCTCGGATGGAGACGAACTAGCTAAAATAGGGAAGATCATGACAGGGGCGCCACCACTTTCAGGTCAACAGGCTGCGCTGCTTCAAAGCCTCAATGCGCACGGTATTTCAGTAAATATATACCGCCATCAGCCTGTCTATACGTGTGAACAAGCAGACGCGCTCGGTTTGCATACTGATGCAAACCCGACTAAGAACTTGCTGTTGAAAGACAGAAAAGGGAAACAGTTTTTCTTGGTGGTATTACCGGGCAAAGCCACCGTTAATTTAGCCGGATTGAGTAAAGCCTTGGGCACGTCTCGCTTATCGTTTGCCTCGTCGCAGCAACTCGAAACCTATTTGCAGGCGCAATCAGGTGCCGTATCGGTATTTGATGTGATGAATGATCCCGAGCATCGCGTCAGTTTGGTGATCGCGAATGCGATATGGCACGTCCAAGCGGTGGAATGCCAGCCTTTTTGTCACGATCAAACTTGGGTCATTGCCACGCAAGATCTCGCTCGCTGGCTACAAGGTATAGGCCGAGACTATCAAACCGTGGATCATGCCGCTTAAACGATAACGGTGGCTGTTGGCAGCCACCGTTGTGCGGAACGTTACAGCAAGTCGAGAATCGCCTCGGCACTGGAGACGTCAAAGCTTTTTGGCGCTTCAACGTTCAAATGCGTGACGGTGCCATTTTCAATGATCATGGCATAGCGCTGTGAGCGAATACCGCCAAACTTACCTGAATCCATTTCTAGTCCTAGCGCCTTCGTAAAGCTCGCATCACCGTCGGCCAGCATATGAATCTGATTAGCATTTTGTGCCTCGCCCCAAGCCTGCATCACAAAGGCATCGTTGACGGAGACGCAAGCAATCATATCGACGCCTTTTGCTTTAATCTCATCCGCTTTCACCACAAAACCCGGTAAGTGCGACTCGGAACAGGTCGGGGTGAACGCGCCAGGAACAGCGAATAGTACTACCTTCTTGTTGGCAAAAAGGGCGGGAATGTCGTGGGTCTGCATTCCTTCAGCGGTGAGTTCACTGAGCGTCGCGCTAGGTAAAGGTTGTCCTTGCTGAATCATGATGACTCCTTTAATCGTTGTATGATTGTTCATTCTCAGCATAACATGCGTATTCGTGAGCAAACATATTCGCCCCCATCCGAGTCTCTTTATCGGTATCGTCTGTTTATCATTGCGTGCTTAGAGTAAACTATTGTTCACTTCATTCTGTTAATTTGCATTGCGTTTATGTCATCTTCTTACTCTTTTCCCAATGTTCATCAGGCTTACCACGCCCATGTTTACTATGAGGCCGATACCGAAGCGCAGGCGGATATTATCTATCAAGCAGCCGCTGCATCGTCACTGCCGATCGATCTTGGCCGCTTTCATCGCAAATGTGTCGGCCCACACCCAAAGTGGAGCTTTCAGATCGCTTTTGACAACGCTGCCTTCGATGAGGTGATGGCATGGCTTGAAGCGCATCGGGGCGATTTAACCGTCTTTTTGCATGGCGTGACGGGCGATGATTACATTGATCATACCGATCATGTGGGTTGGTTAGGGAAGTCAGTGGCACTCAAACTTGATATATTTAAGCCCAAGTCATGACCACGTATATCAACTATCCTGCGCTACTGATTTGGCAAGGGGATGACGAACTATCATACGCGCCAGACTCGGCGTCGCTCGGTCGACTGAGTGAAAACCTGATCACGGAAGACGATCGGTTGGTTGATAGCCAAGGCGTTTGCTGGTTGAGTCAAGACGGTGGTCAGCACTGGCAGCCAAGCGGGCAGACCATGCCGCTTGTTCAGCTCGTGACACATATCCAAGCGCATTATGCGCAGCTGGGTCAATGCTGTGTGGGAAAAATGCAATTTAAAGATAGGGCCGCCGCCATAGCTAGTTTGGCGGTGCACTAGATTCGTGCCATCCGGCAAGGAGTGATTGATGAGATTAAGATTAGGGTTCGTGTTTCTGTTATCGACGATATTAACCGGCTGCCTTGGTATGCCTAAAGATGTGACGCCAGTAACCAATTTTGACCTCAACCGTTATTTGGGAACATGGCACGAAGTGGCAAGACTTGATCACTCGTTTGAGCGCGGCTTATCCGATGTGATGGCAACTTACTCGTTGCGTGAAGACGGTGGCGTCAAAGTGATCAACCGAGGCTTTAGCCGCGAAGAGGGCAAATGGCAAGAAGCAGAGGGTAAAGCGTACTTCGTTGAAAATGATAAGACGGCGTATCTGAAGGTTTCGTTCTTTGGGCCTTTCTATGGTTCTTATGTAGTGTTTGAGTTAGATGATGACTACCAGTATGCCTTTATTTCAGGCCCTGATCATGACTATCTTTGGCTGCTCTCTCGCACGCCGACCGTACCTGAGTCTGTCAAAGAACGTTTTATCTCTGAAGCCAAACAGCGAGGCTTTGCCACGGAAGAACTGATTTTTGTTGATCACTCCCGCACTGATCCTAAGCAGCCAGTTTCGAGTGATTAAACAGGATAATCTAATGGCGACAAACACTCTTCTGAAGACCAAAAAGAGATAATCATGCGAAAAACCGATAAAAAATACGACAATGCTATCCGCGAAGCACTGACTGAGGTGTGTGAGCTGACCATGAAACACGTCGATGGTTTTGAATGGCTAACGCATGAGGTGAATTATCAACGTTTTCCGCAAAGTGTGATGATCCGTTTGATGTTTACGGATCGGCAAAGGATCGCAGATTTTAAAAACAGTCATGAATACAATGTGGCGTTAATGGCGATCCAATCACGCTTATCAGCGGCAGGAATCACATTGAAAAGTATAGCAAACCATGTGCAACTTAACACCGCGTAGTCACCCAAAGATGTAAGCTAGAATCAACACCACGGAGGGAGTATGGAAGCAAGGATTAGCATCATTACATTGGGGGTTGCCGATTTATCACGTTCGTATGAATTTTATCGCCAACTAGGGTTTCCAACCCATAATCACCCCGAAGAAGGGATAGTGTTTTTTAGTACAGCGGGAACGCGTTTAGCGTTATATGCAATCGACGCTTTAGCCGATGACATAAAGCCCGGAATGCCTGTTAGCGACGCTGGTTTCAGTGGGATTACGCTTGCGCATAACACGCGTTCAAAAGAAGAGGTCGATGAGGTGCTTGCGCTGGCTAAAGAATGCGGCGGTCGAATTGTCAAACCTGCTCAAGATGTTTTTTGGGGCGGCTATAGTGGTTACTTTGCTGATCCTGACAACTATTTGTGGGAAGTTGCCTATGGAGAGGCTTGGCAGTTTGATGACAATGGCAGCTTAGTGTTGGACTAAACATACTCTTAGTGTTGGACTAAACATACATTGTGATGCAAACGTTTGAACGAACACTGGCTCAGTTGATTGCAGCATCTGTGTGAGCGAAAATCAAAAAGAAAAAGGCGCTTTATGGCGCCTTTTTACGTTGTGAGAAGCGAGCGAGTCATTTATGCCGTTGCTAGCGTCTGCGCTTGACGGTTGGCATGCCAGACTAAACCAAAGCCGATAATCACCACCGCGCAGGTTGATAGCATCACGGTCGTGACCGCGAACAATCCTGAGGCGGCAAACGCAGAGACCAAGGCGCTCGCGACAAAGCAGATAATCATCTGTAAGAAGTTGAGCAGGCCCGCCGCTGTCGCGCTACATGATTTAAAATCTTCTAAGGCTCGGTTTACCACGAGTGGATAAATGGCACCATTGGCCGCTGCCAAAAAGCAGAATGGACCCAAGATTGCCCAAATATTAGTGACATCAGTGCGCCAGCTAATTAAAAAGATCACCACCAAACTGGCGACAAACAGTTTCAGTAACCAAGGAAGGATGCTGTGATCTTTGAGTTTATTCAGTGCATAACGACAGGCATACCCGCCGACAACAAACGCGATTGTTTGTGGAATATAGCTCAGGCCAATATCGGATTCTGTGTAGCCCATCGCTGACATGATAAACGGCGATCCAGTCAAATAGGCAAAGAAAGCGGCCGAGCAACCAGCAAAGATAAGCATATTTCCGATGAACTTTTTTGATTTAAAAACTTGCTGATAATCAGTCTTCAGTTTATCAATAATTTTAGTATCTTGTGCTGGCTTAGTTAAGCTTTCTTTCTCTCGTAGAGTCAGTGCAATAAAAACGATCCCTAGGGCAAATAAAACCACAAAAATAACTGCGCCAATCAAAATGCTGAAGTAAATAGGCGCCCAGTAGAGGCGCTAATGCCGGCGATAGCGCAACGAGCGGCATAATGGTCGCGAACATTTTTGCCCCAACTTGCCTTCGTAGCGATCAATCACCACCGCTTGCCAAATCACAATCGCGCTGCATGCGCCCAACGCTTGAACAAGGCGCGCACCGAGTAACAGATAAATATTATCTGCAAACAGACATACCACGGTCGCAATGCTATAGAGACTTAAGCCAATTAACAGCGCAGGTTTACGGCCAATGCGGTCGGAGAGGGGGCCATAAACGAGTTGACCACAGGCCATACCAAGCAAAAAGATACTCAAGGTTAAACCGATATTCGCCGACGATGTCGCAAAATCGATTTGCATGGCCTCAAAAGCGGGCAAATACATGTCGGTGGCTAAGAAACCCAGCATACTGAGCCCTGCAAGCCAAAATAGCGTGATAAATGGCACTTGTTTGTTCATTTTTTATCTCTTGATACAAAGATTAATGTAACGAGCAGTTTATGACTAACAATCCATGCTGTGAAACGGTATGATTTGAACATACCTTTCAAAAAATTTGATGTGAATGTTTTCTTACCAAGATTTTCAGGTGATTGAGGTGGTCGCGCGCCGAGGCAGCTTTTCAGGCGCGGCCGCAGAGCTCCATAAAGTACCCAGTGCGGTGAGCTATACAGTGCGGCAAATAGAGGACAAATTGGCGGTGGTACTGTTCGAACGTCTTCATCGCCAAGTAAAGCTGACGCCTGCTGGGGAATACTTTGTTGAACAATCACGCGAAATGCTGAAAGCGATGGCTAATATTCGCCAGCAAACCCAGCGTGTTGCTAATGGTTGGACGCAAAGTGTCGCATTGGCACTGGATAACGTCGTAAGAGAGGATAGCGTCAATACCTTGGTACGTGACTTTTATGATGCGTTTCCTGATGTCGAGCTGTTGCTGACCATGGAAGTATTCAACGGTGTGTGGGATGCGCTGGCGGATGATAGAGCCGATATTGCCATTGGTGCCACGGCTGCTGTGCCAGTGAGCGGCGCGTTTCGCTATCGAGAAATGGGTACCTGCGTTGGCGGTTTGTGGTGAGTCCGTCGCATCCACTCGTACAGTGTGCCCAGCCACTGGCTAATGATCAGCTCGCGTCGTATCCGGCGATATGTTTGGAAGATACTTCGCGCCGTTTGCCGCGTCGTACGACATGGCTATTGGATAATCAGCGCCGTCTTACCGTCCCCAATTGGCACAGTGCCATGCAATGTTTTAAGGCCGGGCTGGGGATTGGTGTGATGCCTTCACACATGGCAGAAGACGCGATTGCGCGAGGAGAGTTGGTGGAGCTTGCCCTTGAAGAGCCGTTATTAAGCAGTCCGTGCTGTATTGCATGGCGCTCGGATAAAGAGTCACCACCGGTGCGCTGGCTGCTCGACTACTTGGGCGATAAAGAGCAACTGCAACACCAGTGGTTATAAGCTAGGAGGACGGCGCATCGAGCGTACGCAAGGTTTGATACCCCGCCCAAACCCGTGATGTGGCAGTGATTAAACAGGCTGCGCCAAAAACGCCGGCAATCCATGCCATGTATGTAGGGAAAAGACACATCAACACAAAGCTGGCGATGGTTTCCGTGCCTTCGGTGATCCCGCCGATGTAATACATCGACTTGTTGGCGTACACTGGGTTATCAATCTGGTGTTTGCTCGCCATAATCGCAAACGCTAAAAAGCTTGCGCCTGTACCCATAAAGCAAAACAGCAGAAAGCTGGCGGCGATGGCGTTACTAGCGGGATCAGCCAGCGCAAAACCCAAAGGAATGGATGCGTAGAAGATAAAATCGAGGGTGATATCTAAAAAGCCCCCTGCGTCCGTGAGTCCTTGCTCGCGGGCGAGCGCGCCATCAAGGCCATCGAACAGTCGGTTAATGATAATGAACACAAGCGCGAGCCAATACACTTGTAGCGCCAGAGCGGGCACCGCCAGCAAGCCAATCAAAAAGCCCGATAGTGTGACGGTATCAGGTTTGACCCCCCACTTTGTGAGCTGCACCGCTGCCTGCTTCAATGGCCAGCGGATCACGGCGATGGCATAGCGATCAAGCATTTTGCATCTCCTCATGCAGTACTGAGCTAGCTGGCGTTTAGGCCAATTTAAACAACGGCTCTGGTGCGCAATATCCTCGGCATCATGTGTCACAATCAGCGCGGGGATGTTGCGCTGCGCGATTTGCTCAAACACAAAAGCACGAAAATCCCGTCGTAGCGGCTTATCCAGCTTACTAAAGGGTTCATCAAGCAAGATAGCATCGGGCGCGGCGAGTAATGCACGCAACACACTGACTCGCGCGCGTTGGCCACCCGAAAGCTGGCTGGGGGCATAATCGGCAAACTCCGCTAAATTGACAGACCCTAATGTTGCGATGGCCTGATCACGTTTTTGCGCTTTGCTCATCGATGAAGGCAGGGCAAAGGCCAAGTTTTGCCAGACGTTGAGATGCGGAAAGAGCAAATCATCTTGAAACAAAATCCCGATACGGCGCTGCTCCGGCGGCAAGTGATCAAAGGGTTCACCATTTAAGGTTAGTTGGCCGCTGTAATGCATGGGCGGTTGAATGTGTCCTGCCAATACGCTCAGCAGGCTCGATTTTCCGCAGCCACTGGGACCCATTACGGTGAGTATTTCTCCCGGGGCGACCGAGAATGATAAATCACGCACCAAGCATTGCTCAGGCGCGTTTATGGTGAGTTGATTGACACACAGTGTCATGATTATTTGCTCCTGGTTGCGTCGCAACCGATTGATGAGGTGTCAGTCGCCGTTGCATGACACGACTGAGAAACGTTGCC
The DNA here is from genome assembly GCA_000565345.1 of Salinivibrio costicola subsp. costicola ATCC 33508 = LMG 11651. Taxonomy (GTDB): domain Bacteria; phylum Pseudomonadota; class Gammaproteobacteria; order Enterobacterales; family Vibrionaceae; genus Salinivibrio; species Salinivibrio costicola. Next base: position 28,654 of record AQOF01000060.1, read on the forward strand.
AGGACGAAAACCAGTAAGGGGATCAGCGCTTGCATCAGGCCGTATAGGCCGCTAATCCGTCGATCCAACCCACTGGATAAGCTCACTGCCTCGGTTGTTAGGGTATTGATCCGACCCGCCCCCAATAATTGCGTAGGAAGATATTGGCTAAGCTCACACTGGCGCCCACTGCCCAGGCGAGAATAATCGCCGGTAACAGTAAGGGAAGTTTGATACGCAGCCAGGCTGCCATCGCACTGACGCCTAAACTGCGAGCCGTTTGGATAAGCCGTTGATCAAACTGTTGCCACGGGCCATCTAATGCTAAATAAACATAAGGAAAAGCAAAAAAGATATGCGCCCAAATAGTCGCGGGTACATGCCATTGTCCCGGTAAACTATACACAGCCACTTGGATCCCAAACAAAATGGACAGTTGAGGTACCAAAAGAGGAATGGCAATCACGGCTTTAGGCAGTGCTCCTTGACGAGGAGAAACCGCGCGCTCAAGGCAGCCCATGGCAAATATGACGGCGACTGTCGCACTGATCAACGCCAGTAAAACACTATTCCCAATTAACGCCCCAACGTAAGCAAGCTCTTGATTCCAAAAGCGCAGCCCATAACGGCTGGGGAGCCAATCGGGAAATGACCAGCGTAAGGCGAACGACCAAATGAACAAAGCCGGGATTACCAACAAGGGAACAATCACGACGGGCCACCAGAGGTGTCTCCCTGGTAACCAAGCACGACGTGTTCCTGTGAATTGCCAACGATTAAAGCGCTCACAAATCAACCATTCGAAAAATCGATAACCAATGAGTACCAAGGCACACAGTAAAAACAGAACCAAAGCCCCTGCCGACGCTCGGGGGAGTAATGAAAGATCAGGTCGTTAAACCACTGCCAAACTAACACAGCAAAGGTTGGTGGCGTGTTTGGACCTAAAATCATCGCTACGTCGACGACCGAGAGGCTATAGGCCACCACGGCAAAAATAGGAAAACGCATTTTGGCGAACCAAAGTGGAAAAATCACCTTGATCCAGGTACTGGTGCGATCATAGCCGAGGCTGGCAGAGACCATCGTTAAGCGATGCACATCAATTTGGCTTAGCACAGAAAGGCTCATTAAAAGCAAAAACGGCGTTTCTTTCAGGGTGAGGGCTAGGGTTAAGCCCAGCACATACGGATCCTGTATCAGTGACCAAGTCGGTGGCATGTCTCCGGTCAATGGGCTAGACAAGCGAAATAGCCACCCTGAAGGGGACAAAAACAATACCAGTCCAATAGCAAATGCAACATGGGTCAGGGCCAGTAAACCGGGTAAGCTACGCGCGATGCGTTGCCAAAAGGGCGTCTGCCACGTGGCTTGCAAAATAGCGAAGCTCAACATCACTGCCAATAAGCTACTTGCTAGTCCAGAGAGCAGTGTGAGCCAGAGTGAGTGAGATAAGCCTGGCCAGGCAATGAGTTCACGCCAACCCGAGAGACTGGCTTCAGCTAGCCCCAAAGCAGGTAAAAACGCAAATGCACTGGTTAACAGGCCTCCCAGCCAGGAAGTAAGGGCAGGCAGCACACCGCCAGCGTGATGGCAAACAACAAACGTGCCATGACGGTCTCTTTTATTGTCCGTAACGTTTAAGCCAAGCGCTTTCGAGAGCGGTTTGCCAACTGGGATGCGGCTCTGGCTGGGACTGAAAACGGCGCGTTTTAGCGGTGTCAGGCAGTTTAACCACCGGTGGATCGCCCCAAATATCAGTCTGAGCTTTGCGCAATTGCGCCTTCTCACCCATCAAAAAGTTGATCGCTATCTTGGCGCCGGCTTTTGCATTGGCATTGTATGGGATCGCCAGAAAATGGATATTAGATAAAGCCCCCTGCTCAAAAGCAAAGGCGCGTGCCGTTGGCGCTAACGTCCCTGAGGCGATGGCGGATTTTGCCGCATTGGGATTAAAAGCGATCCCGATTAACAGCGCACCGTCATCGACAAGCTGCATGGTGTGTGCGCTGCCTGAGGGAAATTGCTCCCCATTACGCCAAGCGACTGGGTGCAGCGCATCAAGATAGTCCCATAGCGGTGCAGTTATGGTCTCAAAGTCTGCATCGTCGACAGGCTGATACAACGCCTGTTGATTGTTTGTCAGCTCAAGCAATGCCGCTTTTAAAAAGCTGGTGCCATGAAATTCGGGCGGTTTCGGATAACTGATCCGACCGGGATTAGCTTTTGCGAGCTGTAACAATTCAGCAAAAGAGCTTGGAGGATTGGCGAGTGTTTTTTTATCGTGAATAAACACCAGTTGCCCGACCCCCCATGGTGCTTCCAAGCCTTTGGTGGGTTCAGTAAAGTCCTCTGTCACGGGCAAGGTTTTATCAACGATTTGCCAGTTAGGCAGCGCCTCGACAAAGGGGCCTTCAAGTAACCCGTTTTCCTTCATCGATTTAAAGTTCTCGCCATTAATCCAGACCATATCGACACTGCCGCCGGTATCTTTTCCCGCCGTTTTTTCAGCCAATAAACGATTCACTGTTTCTGCAATATCAGCCACTTTAATGTGTTTGAGGGTCACACCGTATTCACGTTTGAGTTCACGCCCAGCCCAACGAAGATAAGCATTGATTTGCTGATTGCCGCCCCAGGCATTGAAATATACGGTTTGCCCGTTCGCGTCTTGTTCGACTTGTGCCCAATCCTGCTCAGCGGGAGTGGCCAAGGCATAGCCACTGGTGATTGCGAGCGTTAGGGCCGCTATCCATTGTTTCATTGCTCTTCCTTATTGATTAGTGACGCATCCAGCGTTGATATTTTTCGACCCACTGTAGGAGTTTCTCCGGTGCATGCGCCTGTTTCCACATACCCGCCGTATATTTAACCGCTTCACTCATGGTGGGATAAGGATGAACAGTGCCGAGTATTTTGTTCAGCCCCAAGCCATGGCGCATCGCTAAGGTGAACTCGGCCAATAAATCGCCGGCATGTTCTCCCACTATGGTCACTCCCAGTATGGTGTCTTTTCCCTTTGGTGTCAGCACTTTAATAAAACCATGGTCATTGCCATCGGCGATGGCGCGATCCAGGTCATCAATGCCGTAATAGGTTACTTCGACGTCTTGTTGGTTGGCTTTGGCTTCTTTTTCATTAAGCCCAACACGTGCAACTTCTGGAGACGTGTATGTTGCCGCTGGCATCACCGAGTAATCCGCTTTAAAACGCTTAAATTGGCCAAATAACGCATTGACCGCGGCATACCACGCTTGATGGGCACTGGCATGGGTCAACTGAAAGGCCCTGCCACATCACCCACTGCATAGATATTGGGGTAATTAGTTTGTAAATAGTCATTGACCTGAATGGTGCCACGCTCGGTCACTGGAATATCGAGCTTTTCGAGACCAAAGCCTTTGGTGTTGGCGCTGCGTCCTAACGCGACCAGCACCGCATCAAATGTGACGGTTTTCTCACCGTCAGGGCCGTCGAGTAAGGCGATTTGCTCATTGCCACGCTGTTCAAATGCTTTGACCTTGTGCTGTGTTAAAACCGTGACGCCGTCACATTCTAAGGCCTGCTCAACCAAGTGGGCAGCGTCTTTATCTTCACGGCTTAATAATTGATCCGCCATTTCAGCCAGCGTCACTTGGCTGCCTAAACACGCAAAACTTTGTGCCAGTTCTGCGCCAATGGGACCACCGCCTAACACCAACAACCGTGGTGGCAGTTCAGTCAGTGACCAAATTGTATCCGAGGTGTAATGTGTTACCTCAGCCAAACCGGGAATGGGAGGGAGCATGGGGCGTGCGCCTGTGGCTATCACGATGTTGCGGGTAGTGAGGCGTTCGCCATTCACCTCGACTTCCCATGGCGAGACGATGTGTGCTTCGCCTTGCACGCACTCCACGCCGAGCTTGGTGTAACGCTCGACCGAATCATGGGGCTCAATGTGGGTAATCACCTGTTTTACCCGCGCCATCACCGCTGGAAAATCAACGACTGGCGCTTGGGCATGAATGCCAAACGCTTGGCCTTACCGATTTCTCGCATGGTTTTCGCCGCGCGTATCAGCGCTTTAGAGGGAACACACCCGGTGTTTAGACAATCACCTCCCATCGAACCTTTTTCAACTAGCGTGACTTTTGCTTTCACCACTGCCGCGATATAACTCGATACCAGTCCGCCTGCACCGGCACCAATTACCACCATATTGCGATCAAACTGATGGGGCTTCTTGCGCCAACCTTGATAGCGTTTACGACGCGTGACCCACGCCATGATCCATTTTGCTAGCAGCGGGAACAGGCCGAGTAATGCGAGCGATCCAAGCACCGAAGGCGACACCACATCACCAAGTGAGTCGATTTGGGCGAGTTGAGTCCCTGCATTCACGTACACAGCTGTCCCCGGTAGCATGCCTAGCTGGCTGACCCAGTAGAAGGTGTGCGTTTTTAAGGGCGTTAACCCCATCACTAGATTAATTAAGAAAAAGGGAAAAATGGGAATGAGGCGTAGCGTGAGCAGATAAAAGCGGCCATCTTTTTCAATGCCACGGTTAATGGCATCTAATTTTTGACCGAAGCGATTTTGTACCCAGTCTTGGAGTAAAAAACGACTGACCAAGAAGGCGAGGGTGGCACCAATAGAGCTGGCGAAAGAGACCAGAATCAGCCCCCACCAAAATCCAAACAATGCGGCGCCCAATAAGCTCGCTACCGCGGCACCGGGGAGTGATAGGGCAGTCATCACAATATAGCCAAGCAAGAAAAATAGGCTGGCTTGGGTAAAATGCTGAACGATGTAATCGTTGAGTATCGCCTGTTGCGCTTTCGCATTGTCGAGCGTGAGCCATTGGCCAAGGTCGAAACTAAACCAGAGCGCGACGATGGCGGCAATCATTAGGCCAACAAGAAGTTTTTTTACTGACATATTAGGTCTCGTCGCTAAATTAAAGAGGGCCAGCTATTACTTTAGAGTACTTTTGTGCACGGTTGGCAACTAACTGGCTGATTTATCGGTTGCATCAGCGAACTGTGCTGTCGATCTTACCTCTGACAAGACCGTATCGATCGCTAAAAACGTTCAGTTAAACGAAAAATCGCCAATTAAATCAAAAAAACGCCGATTAATCTCCACGAACTAGAGTCGACGGAAAGAAAAGCGCACTCGATAAGATGATGACGCAAAAGGAAGGGCATAGAGACATGTCAATGAGTTAATAGAATAAAGCGATACCGCCAGAAGGCGGTGTTGAACGCAAACATTGCTCACAGGAAAATTAGCAAGTCATACAGAGGCGACTGTGAGAGATTATTTTTCTAAGTGTTGTAATAATTCCTGACGGCGTTGGGGTGGCACTACCGACCAGTGTTTACCAGTAATCGCCCCTTCTAACGACCACAAAAGCTCGAGACTCAATTGTGTTTCATGAGCAGATCTCAGTGCTTTATAAGCGCCGCCGGCACCGTGCTTTTGCAATGTTTCTGGCGAGTCTATGCCTGCCTTTTTAAGCATTCGTTCGGTGGCCAATCGTAGATTCGGGAGATCTTTGAGCCTTGACGGTGTCGCTGCCGATTTCATAGAACGATCCTGGATAGCAACGTCGAGAGCATTTTTCGCTTCGGCCAATAATCGCTCTGGATCGTCCCACCAAGCGCTAGGAATAGCAAAATATTTGGTGACGACCGGGAATCCACGTTTTTTGTACACATATGGCGTTAAGCCTTGCTGTTTGAGTAAGGCCTCGTTTTCTATACCGGCACGAAGGTGGAGGGTGTTATTGACCACTAGGGCGAACATGGTGTCTTCACAAAAAAGTCCAAATCCGCCGAACATGGATCGGGATTTGATATTGCCAAACTCGGCAAATAAACGCATCGCGTCTTTTAAAGCAGGTTTATCCATTTAATAACAATCTCGATGAATGTGAATGCCTAAAAATAAAGTCGCAGTCTAACAAGGCAAACAGACAAGATTGTCAACGAAGCATCAAATATTCGATTTGATCCGTTCGTTTGCTGACACTTGATTCAGCAATAAAAACAACAGCGCTGGCAGCCCCGCTACCATTGAATCACTGACAGTGACGCCAGAATCATTAGGCCGGAGGTTTTGCGTCCCATGCTTTCGCGATGGTTTGCCTTGTTCAAACGCTGTCCAGGATATAATAATTGGACACAGATGTCGCCCTCTCTACGCATACAAAATGTGATATTGGTTCAATAAGTATGTAACTGATAATTTAAAGTAAAAGCTCTTATCCATAGGAAATCAAAAAAGCCACGACCGTCATAGGGGCGTGGCTTTACATAAAAAAACGCGATAAACCATTAGGTTAGGTTTTTTACAGAGTCTCGACTGATTAATGATAAATCCATTTCAAACACTTGCTGCTGCGTATCGTTATCATTGATCCGGCTGAGTAAAAGTTTAACCGCAGTCTTGCCCAGTTGTCGTTTAGGTTGATGGACAGTCGTCAACGGTGGTGAGTAATATTCAGTCAGATCAATATTGTCATAACCGATGACAGAGATATCATCTGGCACCTGAATACCCGCCTGGTTGAAGGTGCTGATCGCCGCTAACGCCATGATATCATTAAAACAAAAGACTCCCGTAGGACGGTTTTCCATGGCAATAAACTGCTGAGCGGCGACTTTTGCTTGATTCGCTTCAAAGTCCGCTTCAATGATCCAGTCTTGATTTACGGGGATATCAGCTTCTTTCAGGGCCCGATAAAAGCCTGCAAGCCGTTGCTTACAGGTGTTCTTATCCATTTGCCCAGAGATACAACCAATTTGGGTATGTCCGTTGTCAATAAAATGTTTGGTTGCCAGATAGCCGCCTAGTTCCGCGTTATCTTCAATCCGATCGGTATCAATATGGTGACTGCCCCAATCCATGACGACCATGGGCAGGTCACGCCTTTTCTCTAGCAGTAGCATGAGATCTTCATTGAGATCCGAGCACACCACAATTAAACCGTCGACACGCTTTTCTGACAGCATACGTAAATAGTCGCGCTGCTTTTCAAGGTTGCCTTCGGTATTACACAAAACCAGCGTGTAGCCTTGCTCGTAGCAATAGTCTTCTACACCGTGCACGAGCTCGGCAAAAAATGGGTTGGTCGATTTAGTGACCAGCATTCCGAGCGTACGTGTCGTATTACATTTTAAACTACGAGCCACAGCACTCGGTGCATAGTTCAGGTCTTCAACGGCTTGCCAAACCTTTTCTGTTGTCTTTTCGGCGACAAAGCGGGTCTTATTGATAACGTGTGAGACCGTGGTGGTTGAAACACCCGCGAGACGCGCGACATCTTTAATCGTTGCCATCTTAATTCTTCTATATTGTGAAGCCTTGGGATCGTTACTCGCGACCTTACAGAAAAACGCCGCTGATACGCAGCGGCGCTGTCTTTCACAATCCCGGCCCATCAGACGGTTGCGAAGGTAACGAATCCGATTTCATCCATTCTCATAGCTAATCGGTTGCGGTCTCAGTTTACTTAGGTTGCCGCCTAGTCGCAATTGGTCTGATGAGCGAACGATCATCAACAGACGGTTTTGTGACCCAGCTAGGCGGTTATCAATGCAAAAGTCTCATGGCGACGCTGGCAAGATCCCACCTTGATAGCAATAAATCAGGCACTAGGTCACGATCAATGGGCAGGCATGCTCTGGGTGCTCAATGACCGTAAGCGGATACTGATAAATCTTTGCGACCTGTTCACTCTCAAAACATTGCCATGGGGTACCCGTTAAGACCATCTCTCCTTGTTTGAGAAAATACAGGCGATCCGCGTAGCGACTGGCAAGATTGAGATCATGCAGCACCAAGATCACCGTCATCCCTTGATCGGCAAGCGACCGACAGCGTTGTAGCGTGTAATGCTGATGAGTAATATCGAGCGCCGATGTAGGCTCATCGAGTAGCATGATGGCCCGCGTTGGATCGGTTTGGACCAACTGCAAAGCAATGCGCGCCATATGGACTCGCTGTTTTTCACCGCCTGACAAAATAGGGTATGGCCGGTTGGCAAGGTGGGAGATATCCCACTGCCGTAACTGTTCATCGGCCAGCGCGGCAACTTGCGCCTGACTCGCTTGTAACGGCGTCGCCCCATTTGAACCACTTCTTTGACGGTAAACGCAAAGGTTAAGCCACTACTTTGGGGGAGAAAGGCGACCTGTTTAGCAAAGTGTTCACCGTGCCATCCGGCTTTGGGCGTCGCCCAAAAATCAACCTGGCCTGATGGATGGCTGTCACTCATCACTTGTTTGAGTAAGGTGCTTTTCCCCGCGCCATTTGGCCCGAGCAACACATGTAATTGGCCTGCAGCAAAGGAAACATTGATGCGATTAAGTAGTTGGCGTCCGTTAAGGGAGTAACTTAAATCACGAACATTAAGGGCAATATCAGACATTAATGCACCACTGCTTGTCGTTGTTGGATCAAAAGCCATAAAAAGAAGGGCGCCCCCATGAGTGCGGTGATGATCCCCACTGGCAGCTCTGCCGGCGCAACGATGATTCGTGCGATAATATCAGCAAGCGTCAATAAAAGGCGCCCAATATCGCCGATAAAGGGATCAGGGTGCGATGATCTGGCCCGGCCAATAGTCGGCCAATATGCGGTACAACCAAGCCGATAAAGCCAATTAATCCTGCGGCACTGACCGACACGCCCATCCCAGCGGCTGTTGCAATGATCAATAAGCGCTTTAGGCGATGAACATTGATGCAAGATACGCCGCTTCGTTCTCGCCAAGTAATAAGGCGTTGATATGCGGGGCGCAGCGATAGCAAAAAGCGTGAGGCTAACAGCTGCAACGCCCGTTAATCCGATGAGTCCCCACGATGCGCCAGTGAGCGATCCCATTGACCACAAGGCGATATCACGCAATGTTTGGTTATCAGCAACGTAATTGATTAACCCGAGCGCCGCACCCGACAAGGCACTGATGGCAATACCGGCTAACAACATCACGGTAACCGATGTTCCCATCGATGTTGTGCCAATACGATAAACAAACAAGGTGGCGACCAGCGCACCCAAAAAGGCAAACAGCGGCACCGAGAGGGTAAAACCGACGTTAAGGCTGCCCCAGGATAACAGCAACAATCCCAACGCGCCGCCTAAAGACGCCCCTCCAGAGACCCCAATGATCCCCGGGTCCGCAAGCGGATTGCGAAATAGCCCTTGCATTAATGCGCCAGATACTGCCAGAAGTGCGCCAACGAACAAACACAATAAGGTGCGTGGTAAGCGGACCTGTTGCACGATGGTCAAGATATGCGGTGCGACATCACTTTGCCAAGGGCTCAAGCTTTGTAAACTGACGAGCCACCCAAGTTGCCACTGTCCCACGGCTATCGACATCACAGTGACGATGAACAAAACAGTGATCAACACAGGGAAGAGCCGCTGATGCGTTTCACGAAAGTAAGCGTGCATTACTATTGGTTTCCGGTTAAATGGGTTTGAATGCGCAGGGCTTCATCAAGAGTATTCAGACTTAATCCACCCACTAATACACGGCCATCCACAGCGATGATGCGATTGTTCTTATACGCTCGTGTGCTTGATAGCAACGGGACGGCGTTTGCCAGCCCTTGCATACCACCAAGCTGATCGAGTGAGCGTTGCATGACCAAAATAAAGTCAGGATTAAAGCCAAGCAGCGCCTCGGGTGAAAGCGGCTTATAGCTGGTGACGGATGCAGCCGCAGGATTCTTGGCACCGAGCAATTCAATCAAGGTATTTGGAGTGGTATCCGCGCCGGCGACACTGGCAGGGCGTCCCTGGTGAACCAAGAGAAAAAGACCGTTGAGCGTGGATGTGTTTGATGCTGACGCAGACGCTCGGGTTTCTAGCTTGGCTAATTGGTCATCCATGGCGTTGATCAATGGTTCGGCATTCGCTTGTGTCGCCGTTAATTCCGACAGGGTATGAATGCGTTGCTTGAGGGCAGCGACTGTCGGGGTACTCGATAACGTCACCACCTTGACCCCGGCATCACGGAGTGTTGATAACACAGGTGCTGGGCCCATTTCTTCTGAACCAATTAAAAGATCGGGGGATAGCGAAAGTACACCTTCCGCCGCGAGCTGGCGATGATAGCCCACGCTCGGCATGTCCTTCTCTTGTAATTGGCTGGTGGCATCAATACCAACAATCTGTGATTGCGCGCCAAGCTCAATGAGCAAGTCAGTCACACTCGCCCCCGCGCTGATGATACGTGGTGAAGCATGAATACTAAGCGATGCGAAAAGACTGATTAGAGCTATCACTCTTGCTGCGGCGACCATGTTAAATCCTTATCTTTGCTTTATCAGTGTTTAATGACTTAGCAGTAACGTCCTGTTTTGACAGTACTATAGGTGTTACTGCACAATTGTAATTATTAGTTACATACCTAATTAAGATCAATTATCGTTTACATTGGTGTTCTCGATCAATACAATCTTGCAAAAATAATGATGATTCTCATTTGTAGTTAAACTAGAGAGCACTGACATGACATTGAAAAAGGATATTTTGATACCGCGCCCCAGCCATTTAAACCTCGCGATTGGGCTGGCACTTGGTACATTAAGCTTCACTTCATCAGTAATGGCCGCGACTGACGAGCAAAGTAGTACGCAAACAGAGACGGTATCTGTGTATGCCAGCCGTATGGACGCGCAAAAAGCGAATGGCGCCGTGGCAGTCAATACGGTTTCACTCGACGAGATTGAAAAACGTCAGGGCAGTAATGTCACTGATTTAATCCGTCACTTACCTAATGTGTCTGTGCTAGGTGGTGGGCGCGATGTGGCGCAATCTGTGACTATTCGTGGATTAAGTAGTGAAAACGGTCGCGTGGTGCAGCTTATTGATGGTGCACGTCAGAACTTTTCTGTGGGTCATCGCTCGAGCTTATTTATGGATCCTGAGTTACTTCGTTCTGTCGAAGTGGCCCGTGGCCCTTCCAGTACCTTGTGGGGATCCGGTGCCTTGGGGGGCGTGTTTGCTCAAAAGACAAAATCAGCCAGTGATTTTCTTTCCGGTGGTCAGGATTTAGGTGGTTACCTTAAACAAGGTTTCCATAGTAACGATAATGCCTCACGCACCAGCGGCGCGGTATTTGGTCGCACAGAGACGGTTGATTGGCTGGTGCAAAGTTACTACAACGATAGTGATGATAATCAATTAGGCAATGGTAAAACCTTGTCTTATTCAGCCGAGAGAGAAAAAGGCGGGTTTGCGAAAGTGACATTCACGCCGTCTTTAGACCATCAATGGACGTTGACTGCGCGTCAAGGCAAGCGTGATGCCATGGTGCCATATAACCCTTCGGAGTTAGCGACCTCAAGAAAGTCGCCTCGCACGTATCGTCAAGTGGATGATCAAAGCTTGTCAGTCGCCTATAACTACAACCCAAGTCAGTCGTGGGTAGATTTGGATGCGCGTCTGTATTGGAATGATACCGAGGTCAATGAGCATCGCGTTGAGAAGGTTGAGTATGACAACAACCAGATGCAAACGCTGGGCTTATCTTTGTCCAACCGCTCAAATCTTGAAAACCTCACGCTCACCACTGGGTTGGATGCTTATCAAGACAACTTTGAGACAGTACGAGACGCCAGTGGCTCGATGTTTGGTCGCCCAGATGACCAAGATGCAGAAGCACAAAGCGTCGGCGTATTTTCTCAAGTTGATGTACCGTTGGGACAAGCATGGCACTGGCAAGCGGGAGTCCGCTTTGACGCCTATGACGCGAAAGATAAGCGACCCGGCTCGACGATTGGTGACCATGATGATACGGCGTGGTCGCCTTCCACCGCATTAACTTGGCAGGCCACTGAGCAGCTGGCACTCACGGCCAGTTATCGTGAGGCGTTCCGGGCACCGAGCTTAGAAGAAATGTATGCCAGTGGTACACATTTTGTCACCCATAAGCCGCAAAAGAACCCCTCTCTGATTGTTAATCAATTCGACCCTAACCCAAATCTAAAGCCTGAAGAAAGTGCCAATAAAGAGCTGAGCGCGGCTTACACTTTTGTGCCAAATGCCTATTTAGATCAAGGTTATGTCGATGTGCGCGTATTTCGAAACGATGTCGATAATTTTATAAAACAATCGGTAACTTCGGACAGTAAAAAGACCATTCACACTAACTTGCCCGAAGCTAAACTCGAAGGCATTGAGTTAAACCTTCATCACCAACTCGGTGGCTTTACTAGCGACTTGAGCTATAGCCAAACCGAAGGAAAGGACAAAAGTACAGGCACGTATATTAATAACATTCCAGCGCATAAATGGGTTGCTGAAACGCATTATGCATTGGCGACCTTACCAGTCACCCTTGGTGGGCGGGTCTCGCACTACGCTGAACAGGATCAAACCGATACCAGTGAGCACGGTGTGCAAGATCACTATGACGGCTACACCTTGTGGGATGTGTATGCAAGCTATAGCCTAATGGCGCCTGGGATGGGGTGAAGTTCGATCTCGCGATCGATAACTTAACCGACGAACAGTATACCCGAGCCTGGGCACAAGTGGCCTCTCCAGGGCGTGATATTAAATTCAACGTTCGTTACCAATTTTAAGTAGACGGTGAAAAGGGCAGGTTAACGCCTGCCCACACTGATAGAACCTATCACAATAAAAATAGGCTGGGAGTGATCAATGACAACCACTACGTTAACGGAACAGGTCAGCGCGCTACTGAACGACAATGCCTCGATGCTGCCTGCCGATATGGCAGCAACGCTAGGTGTGAGTGAGGGGGAAGTGGTACGCGCCATGCCCGCAAATTATCAAACTTGGGTCGATGGGCAACATGCTGAAACCGTGCTCATGAAGGTGGCCGAATGGGGTGGCCCAGTCACGGCGATTGTGCATTCTGGCGGCTCAATCTTTGAAGTAAAAGCGCCGTTTCCCAAAGGGAAAATCGCTTACGGCTATTACAACTTAATGGGTAAGCCCGGCGAGATGCATGGGCACCTAAAGTTAGAGCGCATGGCGGGCATTGCTTTTGTCAGCAAGCCCTTTCGCGGCAAGACAACCCATTACATCGGCTTTTTTACCGAACAAGGCGATTCGATTTTTAAGATTTATCTCGGGCGTGACGAAAAACGTCAGCTTCTCGACCATCAGATTGATGCCTTTAATCAGCTAAAAACGCAGTTAGCGACCTCACCACAAACAGACCTGGAGCAATAATTATGGATCAAGCGACGAAACAACAACGCCTACAAAACCGCCTTGGCCCTGAAATTAAAGAATTTCGTGAAAACTGCCGGACGTTACAATTGGCGACCGTGGACGCACAAAGTAAACCCAATGTCAGTTATGCGCCCTTTATTCAGCGTGAAGATGGCTTTTATATCCTCATTAGTGAAATTGCCCGTCACGCACGCAATCTGCAAGAAAACCCCAATCTGTCGTTGATGATGATCGAAGATGAAGGGAGCGCGAAACAGATTTTTGCCCGGCAACGTCTTAGCTTTGACGCACGAGCTGAAATGGTGGAACGTAATACCGATGCTTGGCAAGCCGGTATTGATGCGTTGAAAGCCCGTTTTGGCGATATCATTGAAAGTCTAAGTGGGTTAGAAGATTTTCTTTTGTTCCGTTTGGTACCGGACAATGGTTTATACGTCAAAGGATTTGGTCAAGCGTTCCAAGTAGGTAACGATGATTTGGTTGATATGGTGCACCTTGACCAAGGACACCGCAAAGTCGGCAGTGATCAAGACATCCAATCGACCGACGAGGTAGCGGTCAACAGCTAATCGTTGCGATCTCTATTTCACCATTCACGCAATGCCTTACGCATTGCCGTTTTTGTCTGCGCGCGGGTCAATAACAACCGATCATTGAATATGGTAAAGTGGCACCTTATACCAATGTGATAACGAACAACACCATGAACTATATCCCTTTATCTGACTATAAGCGCAAGTGGATCTTTACCCATCAATCATTACCGATTGAGGAAAGCGATCTTGCCGAGATTAAACCCATGACAGAGACGCGCGCGGCGCAGTTGTGGCAAGAATTTATCAGTAAAGATAGCCCGACACCGGATCATTTTGGTAAGCAAGATTGGCCCACCCATCAAAACGTTTGGACTCAACGGCTGGTCTGGCAACATGCGTGGGACAACGATGATGATCTGCCTGAAGACTTTGTGTCCAATTTTCCTTGGGAAGACAATATTACGGTCTACTTTTGTTACGACAAACATAATATCGTCGAAACTCGCTGGGGCGTGTTCAAGCAATATTGGAAAAACTTTCTATTCTATGATGACAAACCCATCTTGATTGGTCGTCGTCGCAAAGAGGTTGCGATGTTTGAGCAATCAGGTGAAGTAGTGATCGGTCAACGTGACTGACGTTCAAGTCATCAACGACGTGGCCGTTAATAGAAAGATAAACCGCATGTCCAATCCATAGCGTCATCGTATAGGGATCAGAGATGATAAAAATAATCGCTGCCGTGTGTTTGTCGGTCTTACTGGTTGGGTGCTCGTTACCTAATATGTCGGATCTGTGGCGCAATTACAGTACCATTGGCTTAAACGAAGCATTACGGGGAGCCGAGCAAGATCTGATTCATTGTCGCTATGATAATACGCTGGATACCGCGCAGCGATACACAGTGATTGGAACCGCGCGAGAAAAAGCGCGTGCGTTCGAATTAATGGGGATCGCGTATAGCGAGCAAGAAAACACTGCTGAATTTGATCATACCTTGCAACGCTTTTTATTTTCAGAGCCAGGGCGCGCAATGACAGCGCCACAGGTGCAAATACAATGGCAACAAGCCCAGCTAGACATTGAGCATCAGCGTGAGACGGCGCTAAGCCAGACGCACTGTTTGCAGTCAACCAATATCCCCAAAACAGGACCGCTCAAATAATTAGGCAGCCACTGAATGTGACTGCCTGCGCACGCCGCAATGTTTGGCTAGCTCTTTAGAATACTGTCTGCCAAGGTGATCAGTCGCGGATAAGCGAACTCACTTTCTTGCGCAATCGCAGCTTGTTCAACTAACACCTCGTGCAGAATCTCTTGTGTGGTAAGTGGGTTAGCAAGTACCACCCTAAACACTGTGGTCGTCCGCCGCTGCCACTGCTCTGGCGTGAGACGCGTCCGTGAGACGAACGTTTGACCTGATTCACGCTGGCGTTTTTGCACAAATTTAGTCAGATCATTGAGCAAGTTATGAATCAAATCGACTTGCTCTTCATTAGCCACCGCAAGGGCCGCTTGCACACGAGCGGGAACAAACCGATAGGTCAATAAACAAAGCTCTGGCTCTGAGATCAGCTCAAAATCCGGGTGTTGGCTAATCATCTTGGCAAACACAGCTGCTTTATCGATACTTTGATCAATCAACAGCTCATAGCCACGGCGAGAAATAATATTCATACAGGCAAATACCAACATCGCCATACCGCTGCGAGAGCCTTCAAGCGTATGACTTCCGAGGTCTTTTGCCCCTTTACGGAGAATATACTCGGCGTGGTGCTCGATGGATGCGACCACGGAAGGATCTTTAAACAGCACCATACCGGCGCCCATAGGGACATACAGCTGTTTATGGGCGTCAATGGTCACCGAATCAGCACGTTCAATACCGGCCAGCTTATGGCGCTGGTTATTCGACATTAACGTGGCACCACCCCAGGCGGCATCCACGTGAAAATGAATGCCTTCTCGCTCAGCAATATCAGCTAACGCATTGAGTGGATCGATACTGCCGGTTTCTGTCGTGCCAGCGACACCCACGATGGCCACCGGTTTGATATTATCGCGATTCAGTTGCGTAATAGTGTCTTCGAGTGCATTAATGCAAATGCGATTTTGGTTATCTGCGGGCACGGAGATCAATTGGTCGCGGCCAATCCCTAGCACATCGGCGGCTTTTCCCAATGAATAGTGGCCCCGCTCAGACACTAGAATGGCCAAATCGCGATAACCATAGTGACGCATTGCACCAAACAAGCCTGCTTTGTTAATGCCAGGAAATTCACCATCAGGCTTAAGGACGTTATTTCTCGCCACCCATAGCGCGGTAATGTTGGCGACTGTTCCCCCCGAGCAGAATGCGCCCAGCGAGTGGTTGGCGCTGTGCATCCAGCTTTGATAAAAGGCATCATCTTGCTGATAAATCAGATTATGCAGCATGCCAAGCACTTGACGCTCGAGCGGAGTAAACGCTTTCGAGGTTTCGATCTTGACCGTATTCTGGTTAAGGCCAATCATGATTTTTGATAACGGCATTAAAAAATACGGCAGGGCAGAGGTCATGTGGCCAATAAATCGCGGCGAGGCGGTGTGAACGGACTGGGCCACCAATTTATCGAGTAAAAACTGCGTGTGATCCGACACGAAGGCAGGATCTTCAGGAATTGCGGGATTACTAAAATCACTTTCGATATCTGCCAGCGAACGCTCGGTAGCCGTAATGTGATTTTGTAAAAATCGATTAAGATTCTGCGAGATTTCTTGCTCAATTTGACTGAGCGTTGAGTCTGGCGCTTCGGGGACAGTGAAAATCCGGTGTAAGGTTTCGGGCGTCGCGTCCGCGGCTTTATTATGTATGGCCATGACGTTCTTCTTTTATCTGCTTAGCTGTTCAAACGGTGAAAACCCTGATCAAACAAAGGCTATGCACACGATCACTTGCTGAAAAATGGCCACAACATAGCAAAAAAATGCGCGGCAATCAGGCTTTTTTATCGTTTGATGACAGCAAAAGCCGCATAAGCAACGAATATGATGACGGTCAGAGCCGACAACTGCCGGCTCATTGTTGATTGATGCAGACTTACTGACATTGACGATCGTTAATGCTTACCATCTGATCGTTATATTGGTTCAATGGCTTGTCGATTTCTTTAGGGTGGCTGAGAAGGTCGGCGAGGGCACTACGTAGCGCATAGTTACCTTCCATTGACTCTCCTTGACGAAAAGCAAACACGTCTTTCGCCAGTGACGACGGCGGCAGTGAGCTTTGCGACAGGGTTTTAACATCTTCTTGCGAGAGCATTAGCCATGATTCAACCGGCGCATCGAGATTGAGCTTGGCGCTGTCATTATTTAAATAATAGTCAAAAGCTTGTGCGTTCAGATTAAAGTGGTTGGTGCGGCCGCGTAAAAACCAGTCGGCTACCTCATCCAAAGAGGCGTCTTTTTCAACGGTCATCTCCACTAATGCTTGATACCAGTTAATTGATGCATCAACGTAGTCATGATATTTGGCTGAATAACAGTCTGCGTTTTCTACCGGTGCCGCGTGTGACATCATCGGCAACAAGGCTGCGACCAGTGCAAGGGCATAGCGTTTCATAGCATTTTCCTAATCGTTATCGTGTTTGCGCTTAATAATTATACGCACTAACCATGCGAGGTGCGCAAACAGTGAGGTTTGGGCATCATTATTATGATAAAACGCCCACATTGTAGAACGACCTACCGACAAAGTTAAATAACACATTGATATAAAAAGCCCTGTAGCAGAAAAGCTGTGAAGCTGCCCTCAGTTAGGCGTTGCCCTCAGTGACGAAAGTAAAAAAAATCGGCTTAGCGCACTAATGATAACCAGCAGGATGCAAATTCAGCGAAGCCCAGCCCGCCTGGTGCCTCTGTGATCCAGGTGGGTGGGGTATCGAGTGCAGCAAGGTGGGGGGCAATATTTGCGACCCCAACACTGAGCGGAAAGTAGGCAAACATGTCGTTATCGTTGCGTGAGTCACCAATAAAGGCAACCTGTTGAGGGGCGGCCTTTTCTGTGACACCGTAACGTAAAAGCCAATCCAGCGCCGCTTGTTGTTTATTATGGGTACCAACCATGCGTTAATATGAATAGAGCTAGCCGTTGCTTTGGCACCATATGCGTGGAGTGCCTCAAGCAATGCATCGACTTCGGATTGTGGCGCACGTTGGGTATGCTGACCAATATCAATGGCCACTTCACAGTGGCGGTAGGCTTGATCGGCGCTGAGGGTACGATTTGGATACTGCTCGAGTAAGTGATCAATCCAATCTCGCAGCCCGGGTTGTGCTTGCTGGGCGGTGTAGCTGATTTTTGTCTGTCGTCGGCCATTTTCATGCCACATCACCACGCCACCATTTTCACCGATGACCGCATCGACAGGCCAAGCGTTAATGATGTGATCACACCAACCTGCACAGGCCCCTGTCACGGGTACTACACGGATCCCCGCGTCACGCAACTCGGTTAATGCCTTCAGTGTTTGCCACGGAAGTGCCCCTTGCCACGTCAAGGTGTCATCAACATCGGTAAACAGCCACTGAACATCGCGCCAGCGTTCGGCGTGTTGATGTATCGATGACAAAGGCAAACACTGAATTGGCATGACGCTATGCTCCTAAAGTATGCTCCTAAAGATTAAATCGCCACAACCCGCTCATCGCTAAGCGCTTTCACATCAAGCGTCAGCCGTTTACCGCTTTCAGCCGCAAAGATATGCAAATTGTGCGGGTCAATCGCTAACGGTAGTTGATCGCCCTCTATCACTTTACTATGGCCTTCTAAGCGCAAGGTGATCAGACTATCCGTGTCCGCGATGTGACCATAGACCAACAAATCGGCCCCTAACGCCTCCGTTAAGGTCACCGATAGCGTAAATTGCGCCTGGTCGTTAGGGACGATTTTTAAATGTTCAGGCCGTAGCCCAACACATACCGATGATGCGGTTGTGCCCTGGCAATAAGCCAGTGCGTGATGACCGATGGATAGGGCGTGATTGTGGATTTGTCCGTCGACGATGTTCATCGCCGGAGAGCCAATAAAGGTGGCAACAAAGAGGCTGGCGGGCGCATCATAGACTTCCAGCGGTGTACCAATTTGCTCGACGTTGCCGCCATTTAACACCACTAACCGGTCGGCAAGCGTCATCGCCTCAACCTGATCGTGAGTGACATAGACCGCTGTCGTCTTGAGTTTTCGTTGCAGGCTTTTTATTTCCAAACGCATCTGAACACGTAGCTTAGCATCCAGGTTGGATAAGGGTTCATCAAACAAGAACACCTTGGGACGACGAACAATTGCACGGCCCATTGCCACGCGCTGACGTTGGCCACCAGACAGTTGATTGGGGCGTCTATCTAGCAAGTGATCAAGCTCCAACATGGTCGCGACTTCGTTGACCAATGTTTCAATCTCCGCTTTTGGGGTGCCGCGATTTCTCAATCCGTAAGCCATGTTATTAAACACACTCATGTGCGGGTAAAGCGCATAATTTTGAAACACCATCGCGATATCACGCTCACCCGGCTCCAGATCATTTACTCGCTTGTTGTCGATAATTAAGTCGCCATCCGAGATAGCCTCCAGGCCCGCAATCATGCGCAGTAATGTGGATTTACCACAGCCACTTGGGCCGACCAAGACAATCATCTCGCCATCTTGTACGGCCAAGTCGACACCATGAATAGCTTTGAACCCATTCGGATAGGTTTTTTGAAGTTGATCGAGGGTTACCGTTGCCATTTACTTCTCCGTCTCCACTAAGCCTTTAACAAATAGTTTTTGCATGCCCAAAACCACCAATACAGGCGGTAGCATTGCCATTAATGTGGTTGCCATGACGCGGTTCCATTCCACTTCACTTCACCGTCGCCAACAGACAACATGCGCTGAATACTCATCACGATGGTGTAATACTCGTCATCCGTGGTGATCAGAATGGGCCATAAATACTGGTTCCACCCATAGATAAAAGTGATCACAAACAGCGCGGCAATATTGGTGCGCGATAAGGGTAATAAAATATCTTTAAAAAATTTAAACGGACCTGCACCGTCCATGCGGGCGGCTTCCAGCATTTCCCCCCGGCACGGTCATAAAGAACTGCCGGAATAAAAAGGTCGCGGTGGCGCTGGCGATCAGTGGAATCGTTAGGCCCGACATGGAATTCAACATATTGAGGTCGGCAATGACCTGGAATGTCGGCATAATACGTACTTCAACGGGAAGCATTAAGGTCATAAAAATGATCCAAAATGCCAGCATGCGGCCAGGAAAACGGAAATAGACCACCGCATAGGCCGACAAAATTGAAATAACCAGTTTGCCGATGGATATGCCCATCGCCATTAAAAATGAATTCCATAACATGCCTGCTACGGTGATATTTAACTCACGCGATGTCCCTTCGGTGAGTACTTCTGTAAACACAGATAAGCCTTTGTCACCAAACCATAATGGGGTAACACCACTCACAAACGCGCTGCTATCATGAGTGGCGGCGGTGAGCGCAAGCCACACGGGCAACGCAACAGAGGCCACACCCAGAATCAACACCAGATGCGAGAACACAGTAAGCCAAGGGCGACGTTCAACCATTAGTAGGCCACCTTCTTTTCAACATATTTAAACTGAATCACGGTTAATGCACCGACCAAGATCATCAGCACCACCGACTGGGCCGCGGATGAGCCATATCGAGCCCAACAAAGCCATCGGCGTAAACTTTATAAACCAGCGTGGTTGTCGATTGACCTGGCCCGCCTTGGGTCATAGCGTGAATAACGCCGAACGTCTCGAAGAAGGCGTATACCAAGTTAACAACCAAGAGAAAGAATGACGTGGGTGACAGCAGCGGAAAAATAATGGTCACAAACCGTTTCCCCGGTCCAGCCCCGTCAATCGCGGTCGCTTCAGTCAATGATCGTGGGATCGACTGTAATCCTGCAAGAAAGAACAAAAAGTTATAGCTGATCTGCTTCCAGGTGGCGGCAATAATGACCATGGTCATGGCATCCCCAGAATGAATAAAGGGATTCCAATCGAGCCCAATGGCTTCAAGCGCATGGGCCAGTACACCCACGGTGGGGTTGAACATAAATAGCCAGAGCACCCCAGCGACAGCGGGAGCAACCGCATAAGGACCAAACCAATAAGGTTTTATAGCCCGTCGCGCCTTTGATTACACGATCGGCCATCACCGCGAGCACTAATGCCGAGAGAAGAGCAATAGCGGCGACTGAAAAACTAAAAAACAGCGTAGTGAAAAAGCTATTGTAATAGCTTGTATCACCAATGAGGGCGATAAAATTGTCAGCACCGACGAACTCGGTACTGAGCCCAAAAGGATCTTCAAGTAGCATCGACTGCCAGACCGCTTGTGCTGCTGGCCAAATAAAGAAAACAAACGTAATGAGCAGTTGCGGTGCGAGTAATAAAATGGGAAACGCACTGTGGTTAAATGTGGGTTTATTGGACATAGACTTTCTCAATAAAAAGAGCGGGCTCAGCGCACCGCTCCATAATACAAGGCGTAATTATTTGTTCGCTTTAGCAAACTTAGCGAGCAATCCGTTCGCACGTTCAACGGCCTCATCCAACGCTTCTTGCGCTGACTTATCACCCGACCAGACAGTTTCAAGCTCTTCGTTGATCACATCGCGAATTTGCACGAAGTTACCCAAACGAATACCTTTCGATGCAGGGGTGGGCTCCACTTCTGTCATCTGATTAATCGCGACATCTGTCCCCGGGTTCTTAGCGTAAAAGCCTTGCTTTTTACTTAGCTCATACGCACCGTGAGTGATCGGCAGATAGCCAGTAAATTGGTGCCAATCAGCTTGGATCTCTGGTTTTGATAAGAACGAGAAGAACTGAGCAACGCCCTTGTACTCTTCTGATTCATGACCTTGCAGAACCCAAAGCGTGGCGCCGCCAATAATCGTATTTCTTGGCTGCTCAACGGCTTTATCCCAGTAAGGCAGCTTGGCAACACCAAACTCAAAGTCTTTCACGCTCTCACGCACGCCCGCATAGGACGCTGAAGAGTTCATATACATGGCACACTCGCCACTATAAAAAAGTGGTGCACTGTCAGAGCGACGGCCGCCATACTCAAAGATCCCAGCTTGTTGCCAGTCTGCCATTTTGGCGATGTGATCAACGAAAGGTGATTGGTTAATCAGCATTTCGTTATCCACACTGCTAAAGCCGTTATCATTAGTGGCAATCGGGGTATTATGACGTGCGCCGAGGTTTTCGATTTGTACCCAAGACTGCCAGCCGGTGGTGAAGCCACACTGGGTGCCATTAGCGAGAAGCTTTTCTGATACTTGCTCGACCTCTTCCCAAGTCTTAGGTGGTGTCCCCCCCGCTTTGGCGAACAAATCTTTGTTGTAATAAAGCACCGGTGTTGAGCTGTTAAACGGCATAGACAACATGTTGCCATTTTCGTCTGAGTAGTAGCCGGTCACAGAAGAGAGATAATCAGACTGGTCGAACGGTACTTTGGCGTCTTGCATTAACTCATACACTGGGTAAATGGCGCCTTTTGCAGACATCATGGTCGCCGTGCCTACCTCAAACACTTGCACGATATGAGGTTGTTTGTTGGCGCGGAAGGCAGAGACCGCCCCCGTCATGGTTTCGGTATAGTTGCCCTTATAAACGGGCTTCACTGTGTAGTCGTCCTGACTGGCATTGAACTTCTCGGCCATTTCATTCACTTTTTCACCGAGATTTCCGCCCATTGCGTGCCACCATTCAATTTCGGTTGCAGCGTTGGCGGAAAACGAGGCCAACAACAAGGCCGAAGAAAGCGCGGTTAAGCGTTGGGTTTTCATGCGTCACTCCTTTTGAGGATGGGGTAATGTTCATCTGGCAACTTAATGAACAAAAATGAACATAATATGAACCTCACCGAAAAGGGAGATGACAATTGTATGACTTTTGACCGCGATCTCGTTGGTCGTGAAAAAAATGTTAATTAAAGCGTGTTTTATCAATGAAAAGCATGAAATCAAAGGTGATAACAATGTAACAAATCTGTCACCTTTAACGGGGAGAAATGAAGTCCTGGTTGGCTTACAATAGATTTATTTAAGATAAAGAGATGTTCATATGAAAATCGAGCCCGAAAAGTCAGTTTTATCATCCACTCCGGTATCACCTCATAAATTATGTGGTCATCGGGGCGTCGCCGCTCAAGCGCCTGAAAATACTTTAGCGTCGATCGCCCGCGTGCGTGAACTCGGCTTAAGTTGGGTGGAAGTGGATGTGCAATTAACCCAAGACGGCATTCCTGTAGTCTTTCATGATCAAACGTTATCCCGGTGCACGAATGGGAAAGGGGCGTTGAAAGACACCGCCTTAGTCGATTTACAGCAATTGGATGCGGGAAGCCACTTTTCAGCTGATTTTGCTCAACAACGAGTGCCGACATTAGCGGCCGTATTGGCACAAGTTCATCACGATGAGCTGCACCTTAACCTTGAGATAAAAACCTATGCCGATACCGATATTGCTGCATTATGCGACGCGGTATTTGATTGTTTATCGACAAGCCCTGTGAATGAGCGGCAGATCTTAATCTCGTCTTTCTCTTTGGATGCGTTGCGGTATTGTCGCGATCAAAAACCGAGCCTCGCCCGGGCGATCTTATGGGAAACCATCCCTGATAATTGGCATGAGTTTCGCGATTTAGCCACACTTAGCATTCACTGCAACTATCGCCACCTCACCCAAGAGAAAGCAAAATCCGTTAAAGATTCAGGTTTAGCATTGAAGTGTTACACCCCTAACGATCCGCACGCCGTGGCACCTTTATGGGAGTGGGGAGTGGACATGATGATCACCGACGCCCCTGAGCGTTATTTATCGATAAGTTGATATCGACAAATTGAAAAATAAGGAGGGAGTGTTGGTGACTAACGATTTGGGATTAAACTGGCGACAGCGAGATATTCTCAGCCAATTAGCCGATGTCGAACATTTAGAAACTGACCACTTGGCCGCGCATTTTTCCGTGACTACGCAGACTATCCGTCGCGATATTAATCAGCTTTGTGCGTTGGGGCTCGCCCGTCGTCATCATGGTGGGATCAATATGCCCTCCGCACAGGCAAACAGTGACTATCAGCGCCGGCTTGAACGCCATCGTGGGATTAAAACTGCGATTGCGCAGGCTGTCGCCGAGCGTATTCCTGACGGGGCCACCGTGATGTTGGGCATTGGCACGACCGTCTCGGCGATTGCCGAACAGCTACTCACCCGACGTGATCTTCGGGTGATAACCAACAACGTACAAATCGCCCACATTCTCGGCGCTAATTCTGACCTGGAAATTTGGCTGGCCGGCGGAAAGTTACGGGCCAACGATCAAGATATGGTGGGCCATTCGGTGATTCAGTTTTTATCCCGCTTTCAAGCCGATATTGCCATTATTGGTTGTGCGGCGGTGAGTGAAGAAGGGTGGGCCTGCGAGTTTTCCCCGGATGAAGCCGATGTCAGTGACACCATGTTGGAAGCCGCCACCGCGCGTTGGCTGGTGGCTGATGGTTCAAAATGGCAGCGCAGTGCGCCGGTGAAAGTGAAAACGCTCAAGCAATTTGACTATGTGTTCACCGATCATACTGAGCTTGCCAGTGAGATAGCCTTTGTTCCTTGTGCGTTTTAATCATGGCGAGTTAGACCGCAAGGTGTGATCATGCTTGCGCCGATAAGATCGCCCGATAGAGTGCTTCTGCGGCCTCACGCGGGGTTTGCTTCGGGTCGTAGAAAAACTCGTCAATCACATCAAAAATGGCACTTTGCACATAGCGTGTGGTCGACAGTCCATGTGACATACTCGGGCTTAAGGTGCCGTGTTCTTGCGCATAAAGAAACGCATCGCGCGATGCGTGGGCGCAATGATCATCCTCAGGCAATGGCACATCAAATCGGATCGGCAAAGAGCCTTTATAACGATTAAAATCGCGTTGAAATTGCGGTGTCAATAAATACGACGCTATATCCGCCTGGCTTTGCCGCTCGTTTTCATTGTTGGGTTTAAAAAACACAAAGCTGTCGACGTTATAGCTAAACGCGTGTTTAGTGCCAGGGACGGCAACACAGGTAAACGCCTTGCCTTCTTGCTGATTAGCTGCAAAAAATTCACCTTTCGCCCAATCTCCCATTACTTGCATGCCTGCCTGATTATTAATCAGCAGCTGCGTGGTATCGCTCCAGTTTCGGCCTTGACCCTTGTCATCGACATATTTGCGCATTTTGGCGAGTAAACGGAACGCTTCAATGACGCCGTCACTCAGTAATGCGTTGCGTTCGAAATTAAGAAACGCCCGCTGATAAAGTTGTGGTCCCATGACGGACAGGGCCAAGCTGTCAAACAGCGTCGCCACTTGCCAGGGCTCTCCGCCCAGGGCAAGGGGAACATAGCCTGCCTGTTTAAGTTTATCTGCCGCAATAAAAAAGCTATCAAAGTCGGTCGGGATATCAGCATCCGCGGCCTCAAACGCACGTAAGTTAATCCATAGCCAATTTACTCGGTGGATATTAATGGGCGCGGCGACGTAATTGCCTTGATACTGCATCACATCTCGAAGTGGCGCAGGGATCTTGGCTTCCCACTGCTCGGCATCAGCAATATTATTAAGATTACGCAAAAAACCGAGTCTCGCCCACTCCGTGATCTCTGGGCCTTTGATTTGTGCGGCCAAAGGTGGATTGCCACTAATCGCACGAATTCTCAGTGTATTCATCGCACTGATCCCAGCGCGACCTCCTACCGCAAAATCTTGCCATTGATAGCCTTGTCGCTCCATGCCCTGACGTAATACCGAGGCGGCTTTCGCCTCTCCGGCTGAGGTCCACCAGTGAAGCACTTCAACCTTGCTTGCAGTGGCGCTAACGCTGTAGGCTAACAAACTGTACGCAAGCAGCGCACCCGATAAAAATCGTGTTGTTCGACGCATTATTCTTCTACCCGCGGGAAACTGATATCAACTTGTAATCCACCCTCACGATGATTACTGAGCACCATATCACCACCATGGGCATGAATGATATCTCTGGCGATCCCAAGGCCTAAGCCCGAGCCGTCACTGTCATCATGCAAGCGCACATAGGGATCGAACACTGACGTGAGCGCTTCTTCTGGAATACCAGGGCCTTCATCGATCAAGGTGATATCTAAGGTGTGCGTCGCGTCCATAACATAAATGGTTACTTTGTCGCCATACTTAACCCCGTTATCAATTAAATTGGATAAGCAACGTTTAAACGCGAGCGGTTTACAGGTAAATGGCGGCACGGCATCGCTTTCAATCTGCACCCGCATTCTGGTTTGGTTGTGGGGTTCAACAATCATCGCTAAAAAGTCGATCACATCAATCGCGGCCATATTCTCGTGAATATCGGTATCACGCACGGTTTGAACCGCGCCTTTCACCATCATTTCAAGATCGTCCAAGTCTTTATTTAATTTTGCCGTTTGTACCTCATCGTCGATCAGCTCCGCGCGCAGGCGTAACCGCGTGATAGGGGTTTTTAAATCATGCGACATCGAGCGAAAAAGGGTTTCCCGCTCGCGTAGATGGCGTTGTAAGCGTCGTTGCATCCGGTTGAAAGCTCGGGTCACAATCGCAATTTCAGCCGCGCCTTCTTCTTTAAGCGGGGGTTGCTCAATGTCAGTACTGAATAAATTAGCGGCCTTTGCTAATCGCTTTAGCGGCCGAGCTTGTTGACGAATTAAGATGTAGGTAAAAAATAGCAGCAAAGCGGTAATGACCACGATAAAGACCACTTGATCGGCGGTGATCAGCGTATCATCGAGGGTTACATAGGGCGCAGGAAGTAGGGCAGCGATATAAACCCATTCACCGGTTTTAAGCTCCATTTGCACCACCAGAATAGGTGGATTGAGTGGCTCTAAGCTTAAGGTGTGATGTGCCCAAGACTTGGGTAAATCTTGCAATAAAATATCGTTATTCAGCACTCGCAATGTTTCAGGGCGAGAAAAATTAACCTCGATGGTGTTTAACCCCGGCAGTTGTTGATGAAGAATGCCTGATACGGTATCGATAGCAACCTGCTTGGCTTGCGTGTCTTCGATCGGCGTGATGTGAATTTTTTCTTTATTGAATGAAACAAAAAACCGCGTGCCACCCATATTACGCAACTGATTCAATGCGACATGACGATACGCCACGGGTAAAGACTGAAAAAAGGTGGTAGTTGATGCAAACATGTTGGCTAAACTCGCCGATGCGGATTCTAATCCCTCTAGCTGGGTTCGCTTCGACTGAGTATACCAGATTGATGTCGCAATCCCTTGTGCCAAGACCACCGATAGTAGCGTTAACAGCAGTGTTCTGGAAAGCAGAGAGCGTGGGATCAGTTTTTCGAGCCATTCATGATTCATACTGGATCTCGGCAACAAACATATAACCTGCACCACGTACCGTTTTAATTAGGTTCGCTTTACTGGTATCGCGTAAGCGTTGACGCAGACGGCTGACTTGAACATCAATACCACGCTCTTGCGCTTGGGCATCTCGCCCGCGTGTTGCCTGACTAATGGCGTTACGATCCAGTAGCTGGTGCGGGTGGTCGATAAAGAGCATGAGCAGTGCGTAGTCAGAGGCAGACAGCTCGATTTCCATCCCAGTGACAACATGATGCAGCTGCTGCGTAGCTGGCTCAAGACGCCACTGACCAAAGCGGATTGCTTTTGGGCGTGACAAGGTTGTTTCTTGTAACTGTTGAGTACGGCGCAGTAACGCGCGAATACGTGCAATCAGTTGGCGAGGGCTAAAGGGTTTTGCAATGTAATCATCCGCGCCCAACTCAAGTCCGACAATTTGATCCGTCTCGTCCGACACCGCCGTGAGCATAATGATGGGGACACCCGAGTCTTTGCGGATACGTTTACATAAGGTAAAGCCGTCATCACCCGGAAGCATGACGTCTAAAAGAATTAAGTCGGGATACTGCACGGCCAGCTTAGATTGCATCTCATGACCATTTTGCGCGGTGACTACGTCATAACCGGCTTTCGCCAGATAAGCCTGAAGAAGTTCACGAATCTCAACATCGTCATCCACCACCAAGATGCGTTTGGCTGAAGCATAGTGCTTTTGTCCTCGTTGCTATTTTGATCGGTCCATTATCGGTGCTTTGTGGCTAAGATGCTAGAAACAACTCCGCAGTTTGTGTAATTAATCAGCGACTAACAAAAAGCCCCCAAGCGATATCGAGCTTGAGGCTGTTAGGCGTGTTTGTGTTGTCAAAACAGCGCCTACTTGCAGCAGGCGCTTCACATATTTATTCACTATTACTTTGCATCGCTTTACGAATACACAGAGCGGCACCGCCCCATGTTACCGCTAAACCGATAAGCATCATTACGATTGCACCTGTTGTCATGCGTCTGTCTCCATATCACGAGCGGGTGTGGTTGTGCTGTTAACAATAATGCCAACAACCAGCATGGCTGCCACCAAGCCCCAACCGAGGGTTAGTAGCTCGAACTGCGCATAGCCACCATAGCCGTCGTTAAAGGTATCAATCAGGTTTTTCACCAAGATCACGACCAGCATAATCGGGCTGATAAAGCGGATACAAATTTCCATCCACTGTCCCACATTAAATTCAGATACGCGATTCACGTATTGACGGATGTCAGACAGTTTCACTAGCCAGCCTGCGACAATTAGCTCAAGCAAGCAGCTGGTTAACAATGCAACGTTGTTGACAAAGTAGTCGACTAAATCAAGCAGCAACAAGCCACCGTTGGTAGCAAACGCCATTGAGACCACAAAGCTCACACCACAAACCGCGATTGCCGCTTTTTGACGTGTGACATTCAACTTATCCATGATCGATGATGTAACCGCCTCGATGATCGAGATATGCGAGCTTAAGCCTGCCACCACCAGCGCTAAGAAGAATAAGGGACCCAAAATATAAGGGATAGGCAACAGATTAATTGCGGCTGGCAAAGTGACAAAGGCCAAGCCGACACCGCCGCTGACGACGTCAGTGATGCCCTTACTCTGTTCGGCGGCCATGTAGCCGAGAATAGAGAAGATCAACACACCCGCGACAATCGAAAAGCCGCAGTTAATCAACACCGTCATTAAGGCGTTATTATTCACATCCGATTTCTCAGGTAAATAGCTTGAGTAAGCGAGCATGATGGCAAAGCCGACAGAGAGAGTGAAGAAAATCTGCCCGTAAGCAGCGGACCAAACACTGGCATCTGTCAGTTTGCTAAAGTCTGGCGAAAACAAGTAGTTAAGCCATCAAGCGCGCCCGGTAACATCACCACACGGCCAATTAGCAGCAGCACCATGATAAACAACAGTGGCATCATGATTTTGCTCGCCTTTTCGATCCCGCCTTTTACGCCACGGAATACGGCAGCAAACGTGATTGCCCACGCAATGATCATTGGAATTGCAATATGCCATTGCCAATCACCCAGATTAGTAGGCGAGTTTTCACCCAGCTTTAGGTAATCAGAAAAGAAGAAGGCGTTGGTATCTGTGCCCCAATCTTGTCCAAATGAAAAGCCAAAGTACGAAATGGCCCAACCAATGACCGCGACGTAGTAGATCCCAATCGTTGCAGCAATCAAGACTTGGAACCAACCGAGCCACTCAAACTTGGTGTTCAGTTTTGAGAAAACCACGGGCGATGAGCCACGTAATTTTTTCCCTAAACCAAACTCCATGATCATAAATGGAATACCGGCAGTGAGCATGGCGAAAAGGTAAGGGATAAAAAAGGCACCGCCACCGTTCTCATACGCCATATAGGGGAATCGCCAAATATTCCCTAGGCCGACTGCTGACCCAACGGCAGCGAGGATAAACCCAGCCCGTGAGCCCCATTGTTCTCTTTGCATATCTACTTACTCCTTTGCGAATTGCCCTTCTTGCGCGTATCCAAGCCCGCAGTGTTGTGATGCTGCGTTTTTTGGCCGATATGAAAGAAATAGCACATTCCCGCAATATTGATTTTTAACGTCCTGTTGCCCGAATGTTGATTTTTTTATCTAAAGCGGGCAGTCATTGCACATTAAGCACAGCAAGAGACTAAATTAATAGCCTTAAAACCAACAAGTTAGCAAAAAGATGGGGGTTAACCTGCAATAATGACGCTTTGACAGTTATTGATGATAAAATTTTGTTGTTATCTAGTGAAAAGAACTATCTTTTTTATCAATAGGTGGTGATTCATGGTTATTTGGTGGTGCACGTTAATTGACGAAAAAAACAGCATTAACAAGCGCTTTTATTGTGCCACAGCGTGATGAAACATGATCCTGATAGCAGAATTGCAGCCCATAAAGGCGCACACTTAATCGGGTTTTATACTGTTGATGAGCTAACTAGCGAACCAGCTAACCAGCTAACCCGGTAACAAAATTAAAAACGTAAACAGTAAGGAGTCAGGCGATGAACACCACATTGGGCTACGCGTTAATCACCGCAGGTTGTGCGCTAGGCATGATATTTACCTTCGCTGCGGTGGCAGTGATGGGGTAAAAGTGAACAATGTAGATAAGTGTCAGGTTAGATGCTTACTGAAACACGCTCACTCATCCGTAACGGGGTAAGCGCTAGCGCAGCGTTACACGACGCGTTAGACTATGCGGCATCGTTCAATAAAAACAGATGCATAACGTGAGTGTGCTCGTAAGGGGCGAGTGTGGTAGACAGCAAGCAAGCCGTACAACCTAAGATGTTTGCGGCCGATACGCAGGCTATCGGTTTAAATAAGAGCCAGCCTTCGCGACCGCAAAGAATTTCCTTGGTCCTGCAAGGAGGTGGGCAGCGCGGTATTTTTACGGCGGGTGTCATCGACGCATTTTTGACTCGCCACTTTGATCCGTTCGAGCACTATTATGGCACCTCCGCCGGGGCGCTAAATATGAGCGCGTATGTCTGTCAGCAATATCAATATGGCTACCGGTTCATCACCCAGCTTACGACCCAAGAACGCTTCTTTCATTTAATGAAGTATGTGCGGCGTCAGCATCATATGGATCTTGATTGGGCGCTAGAGACCGCACTACCAGGTAAAGAAACCGCATTAGACATGGAGACGGCACGTCGTCACCTGCAAAATCGATATGCCTATGCATGTGCAACCGATGTCGATATCTTGAAACCTGCCTTTTTCTCGCTAACAGAAGATAATTGGGCAGATGCGCTTAAGGCGACCTGTGCCATTCCACTGTTGTATCCACACCCGGTTAATATCAACGACCACCGGTATGTCGATGGGGGCGTGACCGCTGCGATCCCGGCGAAAGAAGCGTTTGCGCGCGGCGCGGATATCATTGTGGTGATCCGTACAGAGCCTGATGTAGAGCAGGAAAAACGCGTCGATGATAGCGGTCGCTTTCTCGAAACACTGCGAGCACGATTTGAAACCCACAAACCCCAATTTAGAATCGCGGATTACCTCTCCAACTTTGAAGAAAAGTACCGACTAGCGCGGTTTGAGACCTTCCAAAAAGAGCTGAGTAAGCAGTTAGGGGAATTATCGAAGCGCTATAAGTCGAGCCGAGAGCAGTGGGTGAGCCGCGTCAGAAGCAGTATGAGAGAGAAGGCGATGCAAAATGGCGGTCGCTGGCTGTTCGGTGGCGACACCATTTATCGGCTACAATCGCTATCGGGTAAGCCACTCAGTACCGACATGCTGAAAATGTTCACCACCCACTATCAAAGCTATCAAAGTGAGCTACAGTTTTTGGCCAACCCACCTGCGCGTGCGCAAGTGCTACAAATTGCGCCGAATGAGCCGCTGCAAAGCAGTGCGTTGTTGAGCAAATCTGAAGCCTTGGAGGCGGATTATCAATTGGGCCTAACATTGGGCAATCAGTTTCTAGATCAATATGGCGATGCGCTGGTGGCCTTGTCATCGGTCGATAACTCAGAGTTTGAGTCGACCTCGGCTCCCATGCCGCATCAAGGATAGGTGGTTGACGGAATTTGAAAAAATGCAGCGAGGCTTGCCGTATTGTCCTGCCGATGAGGAACTGACGTTGTTTCGTTATGCGGCGCGCCGACTGTGCCAACAATTTAATCGACTGGATCCAGAGGATGCCTCCAGCTTAAATGTGGTCACCACTAAACTGTTTGCGCATATCGGTGACAACGTCGAAATCGATGCGCCCTTCTTTTGTCATTACGGTATGAACATTAGTATCGGCAGCAATGTCAGTGTCGGGCCCAATTGCACGATTCTAGATGGCGCGCATGTCAGCGTTGGCGATAATGTCAGCATTGGCCGAACGTTGGGATCTATACCACCCGCCATCGCGTATTACCGCTAGATATTGCCCGTGGTGAGTGTGAGTCTTCTCAAGATGTGATTATTGGTAACAACGTCATTATTGAAGGCAATACGGTGATTAAAGCGGGCATTGCAATCGGTGAGGGGGTCGTGATTGAAGCAGGATCTGTCGTGGATACAGACATTGAGCCTTTCTCTATTGTCGCGGGTAATCCTGCCATTGTGGTGCGCCGGTTACAATAAGCACACTCAATATCTGAATATATAATGTTATAACATAACCCTTTTGTGTTATATTATAACATCTTCTCATTGGCATCCGATCGTGGGTGTAGTAATGTTAGCGCCCTGAATCGGGTATCAGCAGTAAGAGATAAACGCATAATGGTTAAAGTTAGGGCCCGAGTGCCGTTGAAAGTCGGGGTGGGAAGCGAGATCCCCGCAGAGATCCTTTCCTTCCATGGATTACAATCCGAACAAGAGCACGTCGCGCTGATCTTTAAGCAGGCCGATCACACGGCTAATCCACCGCTAGTACGTATGCACTCTGAGTGCCTAACCGGCGATGTCTTTCACTCCTCACGCTGTGATTGCGGCGAACAACTAGAAGAAACTATCCATAAAATGGGTGAAGATGGCGGGATTATTTTGTACCTCCGTCAAGAAGGACGAGGAATTGGTCTGTACAATAAGTTAGACGCCTATAAGTTACAAAGCGAAGGCATGACAACTTACGAAGCCAACAATCATCTTGGCTTTGCTGACGATCTGCGAGAGTTTACCGAAGCGGCGCAAATGCTCAAAGCGCTTAATATTGATTGCATCCGCTTAGTGACCAATAACCCGAAAAAAATCGAAGAATTACAAGCCGCAGGTATCACCTTAAAAGAAGTGATTGGCACCAAAGCCCACCTTAAAGATGGTAACCGTAATTATCTGAAAGCCAAGATTGAACACGGCAAGCATCGTCTCAATCTTGAGCAAGACTGAATATTAAGCGTTAACGCCTCGTAATTTGGCAAAAAGGCAGTGACAGTGGCTGCCTTTTTTGGTTAGAGTTTCGCTATTATATCAGTCATCACTCAAGGACGAGTTATGCGTGTACCGGCTTGGCGTTATCTCTTTCCCCCTTTACCTCCCGTTGCCATGTTAGCGGCAATTGGCGGCGGGCTTGCATTAACGTATTACTTTCCTTTTGATATTAAGCTAGGCAGCTCCAGCTGGGCGATTGCACCGTTTGTCGTTGCCTTAGGGCTATTGCTGGCGGCAAAATGGGCGTTTCATCGTCATCACACCACTGTCGATCCGCTACAAGCCCCCTCCGCGCTGGTCACTACAGGCATCTACGCTTATAGCCGTAACCCAATGTACTTGGCGATGATATTGATCATTGTTGCCGCCGGGTTCTACTTTAATGCGCTATGGTGCTGGGGGATGATCCCTGCTTTTATGGCTTACTTGTCTGCCACATTTATTCCTGCCGAAGAGTATCGCTTGTTGAGCCAATGGCCCGATGAATTTGAAGCCTACAAAGCACAGGTGCGTCGCTGGATTTAGGATTAGATAAACTAATCTTTAATATAACAAAGAATCGGGGTGGTGAGGCTAAACGTCGATTGCTTACCTTGCCTGCAAAGCCTATCATTCCCTCATCATAAACAAGGTGTTCTCGGAGGTTATGTCCTTAACCTCAATCTTGTTTCGTTTTTCAATGTTTATTTCGCATAATAATTTTTAGGAGTGTTGGTATGTCCTCGGCAATGCCTATGGGCAAGCTATTGCTATTGATCGTGATGTTGGCAGCGGTTGGGCAAATGACCCAAACCATGTATGTACCTTCTATTGGCGTGATGGCGACGGACTTTGCGGTGTCACCGTCACGGTTACAAGCAGTTATGGCCTGTTATTTGATTCCGTACGGATTATCGCAGTTCATTTATGGTGCCGTGTCTGACCGAGTAGGGCGTAAACCCGTGATATTGGCCGGCCTGGTACTATTTTTAGTGGGTACAGGCGTAACCTTACTGGTGAGCTCATTTAACGGTTTTTTGATTGGCAGCGTCGTTCAAGGTGCTGGCATTGGCTGTGGCGGCGCATGGCGCGTACACTCCCGCGAGACTGTTTTTCTGGTGCTAAACTGCACCGCGCTAATAGCCTTGTCAGTATGGGACTGATTTTCTCTCCCTTACTTGCGCCGCTACTCGGGGGATTTTTAACCGAAGCATTAAACTGGCGCGCGAGCTACTTTTTCTTGCTCCTACTAGGCATTGCCGTGTATGCGATCATGACGCTGCGATTTACCGAAACATTGCCACGTGAGTCACGTCAACCCGGTCACTTTGGTACACGTTACCGCCATGTTATGGGCTCACGTCGCTTTAGAGGCTATCTGCTTTGCCTCGTGACTGTGTTTGCCGGTGTCTCTCTGTTTGAAGCAGCGGCAGGTGTAATCATGTCCGATACCATGGCGTTATCACCGCGTATGATTAGTTTGCTTTTTGTGGTACCACTTCCTGCTTACTTAGTGGGGGCGGGACTATCGAGCCGATTCGCCGACAGCCTGGGCTATTATGCCACGTTGGCACTGGGCAGCGTCCTCGCTCTGATGGGGGCAGGATTGATCACCTTACCTGGCCTAATGGGTGAGGTGTCACTTTATGCATTGATTGGCGGTGGCTGTGTTTACTTTGCCGGAGCAGGCATTCTGTTTCCCGCAGCAAGCACCGGTGCAATTAGCCCGTTCCCTCATCATGCCGGAACCGCCGGCGCGATTTTAGGCGGTACACAAAACCTTTTGGCAGGGGTAGTCACCTTGGTGGCAAGTCAGTTGGGCGTGGCAAGTCAACTCTCTCTGGGGGCGATCATGCTGATACTCGGCACACTCGCCACGATCGGGCTATTCATCAGCTATCACGCAGAAACTCATGGCGATGATCACGCTTCGCTCACCGCGCATTAATGGTTCAAGAGCGTCGTGATTAACCCGCACAACAGACAACAACGGCAGTGAAAGGCTGCCGTTTTGATGTTGCCTACTTTTAATAGCTCTTAGATTCGTATGGTCAGGCTAAAAATAGCAGTCTGGCGAAAGTTTCTCCCCAAGCAACTTTTTGCTCAGCTTGGCAACTTCTTGCTTGCGGTCGAGCAATAAGTTGCCAAAGCAATCAGTAAGTATCTGTAAAATAACAAAATAAAACTTGGCATGCTTTTCGCACTATGACCATTACCACAGTGAATAGGCTGTGCTTAATGATTAAATGTTTATAGGAGCGATTATGCCAACGCCATGTTATATCTCGATTGAAGGTGAAACCCAGGGACTGATTACTGCCGGTGCGTGTACCGCAGACTCCATCGGTGATGCGTTTGTTGAAGGTCATGAAGATGAAATGCTGGTTCAGCAGTTTGACCACAATGTAACCGTCCCCACCGACCCACAGTCAGGCCAGCCTTCTGGCCAACGTGTTCACAAGCCATTCAAATTCACTGTTGCGCTCAACAAAGCGGTGCCGCTGCTTTATAACGCGCTGTCTTCAGGTGAGAAAATGTCTACCGTCGAACTGAAGTGGTACCGCACCTCGATTGAGGGCAAACAAGAAAACTTCTTTACCACTAAGCTGGAAAGCGCCTCTATCGTAGACATCCATTGCGAAATGCCACACTGCCAAGACCCTGCCAAGTCTGATTTCACCCAGAACCTTACGGTCTCTATGTCATACCGTAAAG
>AQOF01000061.1 GCA_000565345.1 Salinivibrio costicola subsp. costicola ATCC 33508 = LMG 11651
TACCCGATAAAAAAAAGACAAGGCACGATGCCTTGTCTTTTCTGTCGGTGATAACGATTTATTGATCGATCACATCTGGCTGCTTCATGTATTTGAAGAAGTCACTTTTCGGATCAACAATCAGCATATCGCCCTTGCTGTCAAAGCTCTCGCGATAGGCCTGTAGCGAACGTACAAAACTATAGAACTCAGGCTCTTTCTTGAACGCACGGGCAAAAAGCTGCGCCACTTCAGCGTCTGCTTCACCGCGTGTGATTCGCGCCTGACGCTCTGCTTGAGAAAGAATCGTGGCTACCTCAAGTTCTGCTTGTGCGCGAATAATTTCAGCCTGCTCACGACCTTGAGCACGATGACGACGCGCCACTGCTTCACGCTCTGCACGCATACGGGCATAGATGGATTCACTGATCTCGCTTGGAAGATTGATACGCTTGATACGCAAATCAATCAGCTCAATCCCTAAATCACGTATCCCCTCACCCGCGGCACGCTCCAACACACCTTCCATGACTTGGTCGCGCTTTTCAGACACTATCTCTTTGATGGTCTTGTTACCAATTTCGGCACGCAGACCGTCAGAAATACGACGTTGCAGCAGCGACTCAGCGGTGATCTTATTACCGCCCCCTGTGGCAAGGTAGTATTGACCGAAGTCTTTAATTCGCCACTTCAGATAAGAGTCGATAATGACATCTTTTTTCTCTGCAGTAACAAAGCGATCGGCACGGTCATCCATGGTTTGAATGCGCGCGTCGAGGGTCTTCACTCGGTCAAACAACGGCAACTTAAAGTGCAAACCTGGCTGATAGATTTTCGCGATCTCGTTATCCACTTTCAGGACACGTCCAAAGCGAATCACAATACTGCGTTCACCTTCACTCACCACGAAGATCGACATCAAAAATATCACGACCGCTAAGACTATAACCGGGATCATCATCTTACGCATGCTTAGTATCTCCCTTCACGTGATGAACCAGAACGCGGCGCCGATTCAGGCTGTTTTGGCTGAGAGCTTTGCTCCAGCTCAATGCCATACTGGCTGCTCGACGTTTCTTTACGCTGGTTAGGCCCAACGGCTGCCCCTCCCATCAACTTATCCAGCGGGAGATACAAGAGGTTGCTGTTTCCGCTTTGCGAATCCACCATCACCTTACTTGTACTGCTGTACACCTGTTCCATAGTTTGGATATACAGGCGATTACGTGTCACGCGTGGCGCATCAATGTACTCTGGCAACAGCTTTTCGAATTGAGAGACTTCACCTTCTGCTTCATTGACCGTACGAGCTTTGTAACCCAATGCGGCTTTTTTCAGCGTTTCGGCTCGACCCGTTGCCTTTGGCAAGACGTCATTACGATACGCTTCTGCTTCACGAATAAAGCGCGCTTCATCCTCACGTGCTGCAATGGCGTCATCAAAGGCATCTTTTACCTGCTCTGGTGGTCGTGCGTACTGGAAGTTTACGTCGACAACAATCAAGCCCATGTTGTATTTATCAATGATCTGATTCAACTCAACTTGGGTGCGCTCACGCACTGCTTGACGACCTCGAGTGATAATATCATCCATTACAGAATCACCCACGACCGCACGAAGCGCTGAATCCGTTGCTTGACGCAAGCTGTCATCAGCATTGGTGACACTGTAGAGATACTGCTGGGCATCCATCACGCGATATTGGACATCCATTTCGACGTTGACCACGTTTTCATCTTTGGTCAGCATCAAACCTGAACTGTTTAGCGAGCGGATTGATTCCATATCAACCGTTCTCACGGTATCAACAAACGTCGGTTTCCAGTTAAGGCCAGGTTGCACGACACGATCATACTGACCGAACCGAAGCACCACACCACGCTGCGCTTCGCCAATGGTATAGAAACCGGAAATACCCCATACGATAATACCGATGAGTGCGAGGACACCTAGCCCCGCCATTCCGCCACCGAAAGAAGGTCCTTTGCCTTTCCGGCCACCAAAGCCACCCAGTTTGCGGCTTAGTTTATTAAACAATTCATCAAGATCGGGTGGTCCTTGATTACGGCCACCACGATTCCCCCAGGGGTCTTTGTCGGGACCGCCATTGTTTCCTGGCTCATTCCACGCCATTCGCGCACTCCATCAAATTGATCTGACGATAATTTTTTACTCTAGCAGCCTATTCACTGACGATAAAGTCGCCAAGCTGGTTGCCTTCTCTTTTTTCTAACCGATGCCAGTCTGTTTGCGGCAGCCTAACATCGACTAATAGATGCCCATCGTCTTGGTATTCTTCACTGACAATGCATCGCATCTGGTGAAATTTACTTTGCATCCGACCCGCTAGATTTGGCGGTAGTCGTAATCGATGCCGCACCATGGTACCGGCCAAACGCTCGGTCAGCGCGTCAAAGATGAGCGCAATACCTTGCCCCGACAAGGCGGATACCCATACGGCTTTCGGCACGCCCTCGTCGTCTCGTTCAATACGAGGCTCAGCCTGATCCAGACTATCTATTTTATTCATGATAAGTAGACGTGGCACATCAGCGGCTTCAATCTCTTCGAGCACGCTGTCAACAGCCTCAATGTTGTCACTCAATCGCTCATCACTGGCGTCAACCACATGCAACAATAAACTCGCTTCTTGCGTTTCTTGCAATGTCGCTTTAAACGCCGCCACCAAATCATGTGGCAAATGGCGAATGAAACCGACGGTATCGGCTAAAATCGCGGTGCCGACATCTTCGACTTCAATCCGACGTAAGGTCGGATCCAAAGTAGCAAACAGTTGATCGGCTGCATAAACGCCAGCTTCGGTAATCCGATTAAACAGCGTCGACTTACCCGCATTGGTATACCCCACCAGCGATACCGTTGGTACCTCGGCACGCGCTCGCGCACGTCGTCCTTGCTCGCGCTGCTTGGCCACTTTGTCTAACCGACGCAAAATCGCTTTTACCCGATCACGCAATAATCGACGATCCGTTTCTAACTGGGTTTCCCCTGGGCCACGTAAACCGATCCCTCCTTTCTGACGTTCAAGGTGGTCCAGCCACGCACGAGTCGGTAGAAAGATGCCGTAACTGCGCTAATTCAACCTGCAATTTACCCTCATGCGTACGTGCACGCTGCGCGAAAATATCGAGAATGAGGCCTGTTCGGTCCAATACTCGACATTTAAATCGCTGCTCCAGATTGCGCTCTTGGGCGGCAGACAAGGTATGATTGAAGATCACCACATCGGCCCCGACGTGCTGCACGGTCTCTGCAATTTCTTGGGCTTTTCCCTCGCCGACAAAATATTTCGGGTGAGGAGACTGACGGCTGCCGACAACAACTTGCAAGGCGTCGACACCCGAGGACGAAACCAGCATTTGAAACTCACTGAGATCATCCACTCGCCATCATGGGTAAAATTAATATGAACGAGTACAGCCTGTTCACCGGCCTCGTAACGGTCAAACAAGCGAAAGACTCCTTAGCAATTGAATACTCACTCCTCAGGTTTTTCTTGCTGACGATCGCCCTGTGGACGCTCTCCAGCCCCTTGGTTATTGTTGTGATGACTCACGGCACGTGCCGGCACCACAGTAGAAATGGCATGCTTGTACACCATTTGATTCACGGTGTTTTTCAGCAAGATCACAAACTGATCAAACGATTCGATTTGCCCTTGTAACTTAATGCCATTCACAAGGTAAATGGAAACAGGAATACGCTCACGACGTAACGCATTTAGGAATGGGTCTTGTAATGATTGCCCCTTAGCCATTAGTTCTTTTCCTTATTTGTTTGTAATTGTAGTCAATGTCGCGGTTAAGCAGCGTCCTTGTCAGTGACAGTATACATCAAGTTTCCGTCCCTGCCGTCAACGCTTTTGTCACCGTTTGTAAAGACAGTGACGGCGCGTCACTGTCAAGCCACGTCACATTTTCCCAGCCTCGCAGCCAAGTTATCTGACGTTTGGCTAACTGGCGCGTCGCGCAAATCCCACGGTAAACGGCTTCATCATGGGTGCTACGTCCGGCCAAATAATCCCACATTTGGCGATACCCAACACAGCGGATCGAGGCAGATCGGGATGCAGATCCTCTCGCTCAAACAGTGTACGTACCTCCTTTTCAAAGCCCGCTTCAACCATTTTGTCAAATCTGAGCTCAATGCGGCGATGCAACTCACCTCGTTCCTGAGGCGCTATTGCAAATTGGTGTACCTGATACGGCAAAGGTTCACCTTTTTTTTCCGTCAATGCGGTCAGGGTTTGTCCACTGATACGGTACACCTCAAGTGCCCGCATAATCCGCTGCGGATCGTTGCGATGGATCCGCGCACTAGAAACAGGATCAATATCACATAACTGTGCATGAAGCGCTTCCCAGCCATGCTGCTGCGCTTCTTTTTCTAATGCGTCACGCACACTAGGATCCGCACTGGGTAATGGCGATAACCCTTCTAATAACGCTTTAAAATACAACATGGTGCCCCCAACCAACAGAGGGATCTTGCCATTCGACACGATCTTCTTCATTTCTGTGAGGGCGTCTTCACGAAAGTCGGCTGCGGAATAAGCCTGAGCGGGATCTCGAATGTCGATGAGGCGATGCGGCGCCTGTGCTAATTCGTCAGCGGTTGGCTTGGCGGTACCAATATCCATCCCTCGATAAATTAAGGCCGAATCAACACTAATAATTTCAACCGGCATGGTATTGCGTAATGCAATGGCCAGATCCGTTTTTCCCGAGGCGGTTGGCCCCATCAAAAAAATGGCCTTAGGCAGCGGATTAGTCATGTTGTAATGCTTCTATTGCTGAGGTTAGGTCGAGGCGCGTAAACAAGCGTTGTCGCCCTTTTTCCAACGCCTCACCCTGCCAATACTGTTCAATTTCCGATACGGTCTGTACCGTTTGCGCAAGGCTGACTGGATCCGATGCAACTGTCAACTGCTTTGCCAGCCAACCCAACAGGTTCGCACGGTGATCCGGATTAGATTGGCTGGGGTCTAAGCTGCCTAAAAAGTTCAGCAGGGCTGGAACAAAGGCTTGCAGATTCTGTTGCCGCAGTGGTTGGCATACAGACATCACCATTAACTGCTGGCCTTTTACCCGAATATGAATACCAAATTGCCCCAGTAACGTTTGATAGTGGCTAATCGCATCACATTCGGATGCAGACGCGGATAAACGTTGTGGAATTAATAAAGGCTGAGTCACTAATCCCTCCGCCAAGGCTGGTTGTAACGCCCCTTGATGACGCCAGCTTTCTAACCGATGATGATCAGCTAACCATAAATCCTCACCCCACGACATCAGCACATAATGCTGGTCAATCACCGCGAGTACTTTTCCCAAACCAGGTTGGCCACTCACTATCTTAGCTGGTGCCATACACATGCTTACGCTAACCGGCGAAGGCGACTGCTCACTCGATGTCGCCTCATCCTTCGCATCGTCAGTGTGAACGGCGGCTCGCGGCGTCATTAACCTTTGATAGGCTTGGGTCGCTTGCTTGGAAGGCACACTCGAACGGTCAGCGCGCGAAGCTTGCCCTTTTGCTGGCCGTGACGACTCGGTTGACTGTTTCCCCGGATAAGCGGGAAAGGCATTCACCGCTTGCTGGTAGGAATGGTCGGTTGCCACGGCCGATGCTCGAGGTTGATAAGACACTGTCTCTCTGACCTCGCCGGTCTCTGGATTGACCGTCTCGTCGATGGGTAACGATGATTGTTGCAGCCCGTCATAAATCGCTTGATAAATAAAGTCATGCACCAGCCGTGCTTGATGAAAGCGGACTTCATGCTTCGCCGGATGAACGTTAACGTCTACCTGATGCGGATCCACATCGATATAAAGCACATAAGCGGCATACTGATCGGGCGCCAAGCTTTGCTCATACCCTTGGCGGATAGCATGGTTGATCAATTTATCTTTCATCATGCGCTGATTCACAAAACAATGCTGCATATCGTTTTGCTGCCGCGCGCCATCAGGGTACATATCCAACCGCGCAGCGCCATATCGTGATGGGTCAAGTCAATCCGCAGCGCATGATTCAACAAATTTTTGCCCGCAGACGGCTTTTAGGCGACGTAGAGGATCTCCCCTTTCAGGGATACGCCGATATTGGCGAACCTGCGTGCCGTTGTGGCGCAGGTTAATGGTAATATCAAATCGGCTCAAAGCGATACGTCGCAGCAACTCATCAATATGGCTGAACTCGGTTTTATCGGTACGCAAGAACTTACGTCGGGCTGGCGTGTTAAAAAATAAATCCACCACTTCCACGGTACAACCCACCGGATGCGCTGCCGGTTTCACGCTAACGACCATATCGCGTCCTTCAGCAAAGGCTGACCACGCTTCTTGCTGTTCCGCGGGGCGAGAGGTAATGGTAAGGCGCGAAACGGCGCTCACACTCGCTAACGCCTCTCCCCGAAAGCCCAAGCTCATGATCGCTTCTAAATCATCCAGGCTGTGGATTTTGGAGGTCGCATGGCGACTTAATGCCAGCTGTAAATCTG
Source organism: Salinivibrio costicola subsp. costicola ATCC 33508 = LMG 11651 (assembly GCA_000565345.1). GTDB lineage: Bacteria > Pseudomonadota > Gammaproteobacteria > Enterobacterales > Vibrionaceae > Salinivibrio > Salinivibrio costicola. Next base: position 6,503 of record AQOF01000061.1, read on the forward strand.
TTTTGCTGATCCCAACACCATTGTCACGGACACGAATGAGCTTACTGCCGCCTTTTTCAATATCGACGTCAATACGGGTTGCGCCGGCATCAATACTGTTTTCCACCAGCTCTTTAACCACCGATGCTGGCCGCTCGACCACTTCGCCCGCGGCGATTTGGTTGGCGAGTCGAGCGGGTAATATCTCAATCGCCATATCAGCTTCCTGGAATAATTAAGGTTTGTCCGACCGCCAGGGTATCTGAGCCGAGTTCATTGGCACGACGTAAGCTTTCGATCGTCACCCCATAATTACTGGCAATTTTACCGAGGTATTCACCGCGTTTCACTTTGTGCTTGATGGCCGGTGATGTCGCACCAGGGACCTTCAGTTTTTGCCCGACCCAAAGGGTATCGGACTTGAGATTGTTCGCTTGGCGAAGCGTGCTCAGTGAGACTTGATACTGCTCGGCGATTTTACCGAGAAATTCGCCACGGCTCACGGTATGAGTCAGGGTTTGTGTGGATGCCCGCTCGGCTTTACCGGCTAACTTAGCCACATCAACATTCGGAATTGATAGCACTTGTCCCACATGCAGCGTGCTTGAGGTTAAGCCGTTCGCCGATTTTATCGCGGCTATTGAGCTTTGATACTGTTTGGCGATAACTGAGAGGGACTGTCCCGGGCTGACTTTATGTTTTACCCCGTTTTTACGCGCTGCAAACAAGGTGCCGTCAGGAGGAAAGCGTTCAAAGTAATTACGAATACCATGATAAATGGCATTCGCCAAACCACGTTGATGCCCTCGTTGGAATAACAAACGCTCTTCTTGTGGATTGGAAATAAACCCGGTCTCCACCAACAAGGACGGGATATCCGGCGATTTAAGCACGGCCAAACTCGCGTGCTCAGGGCTCGATTTGTGCAGCTTGGTCACTTTACCCAGTTCTTTCAATACCCGTGTTGCAACGTCAAAGCCTTCTTTTTGCGAGTTACTAAACTGCAAGTCCAACACCGCACGGCTTAAATATTCGTCCTCGTTATTTTGTGCGAGCAAAGAGCCACCACCCAATAAGTTGGATTGCTCTTCATGTTTTTCAATCCAGCGACCAATTTCGCTGTTCGCTCGACGGCGTGAGAGCACCCACACCGAGGCACCTCGAGGTTGTGGCTGATGAAAACCGTCGGCATGCACTGAGACGAGTAAATGGGCTTTGTGTTTGCGTGCGATTTCAGAACGCTGATTCAAATCAACAAAATAGTCACCGGTACGGGTCAAGACGGCCCGCATTCCCGGCACCGCATTGATGCGTGCAGCCGCTTGTTTAGCAATGGCAAGATTGACATCTTTTTCCTGCTTGCGACGCGGCCCAATGGCGCCGGGATCGTTACCGCCGTGCCCAGGGTCAATCGCGACGACAATGTCTTCAGTGCCAAAAGGTAAAGCCGCGACCGTCTCACGCCGTTTCTTTTCCGCTACCGAGAGTGTCGGTTTGTTCTTATCCACTTTTTGCGCGTGCGGTAAATCAACCACTAAACGGTGGCCATACTCGCCTCCCGGTGCGAGAGAAAATATCGTCGGCTTAGCGTCATTTTTTAACTCAAAAACCAGTCGATACGTGCTGGCATCAGGGGGACTGCTCTTGCGGATTTTAGTCAGAATATCGCTGCCTTTAACCTGCTTTGGCAAGCCGGTGGCGAGCTGACTTTGTTTCAAGTCGACCACAAGTCGGTCCGGACGTGTTAAAGAAAAATAACTAAAATCCGCCTTTTCAGCGAGATCAACCACCACCCGGGTTTCATTCGGTGCCGGCCACACCCGAATATTTTCGATTTTGTTGGCCCAACTTGTTGCACTCAACAAACTGGCGATCATCAAGATGCAAAGCCGCTGCCACATCATGCTAGTCTTCCCATTCTAGCGGTCGATAATAGCCAGGCCTGCCGCGCTATTGGCATCAATAATAAGGTTGCGCTGCTCACCGTCGTAACGCAGAGTGATATCCAGATCGGCATGCGGTAACCAGCCTTCTCCCTTTTCTGGCCATTCAATTAAGCACAGCGCTTGTTGATTAAAATAATCTCGGATCCCCATAAACTCCAACTCTTCTGGATCCGCCAAACGGTAGAGATCGAAATGATATACTTGCCAAGGTGTTAGCTCGTAAGGTTCAACCAAGGTATAGGTTGGACTTTTGACATTACCGGTATGCCCCATCGCCTGGATAAAACCGCGGCAAAACGTGGTCTTTCCCGCACCAAGATCGCCATGTAGATAGCAGGTTGTACTTTGCGTACAAGCACGCGCCAGTGCCGCGCCGAAAGCCACCGTGCGATCCGCATCGGTCAACTGAGTGATAAAAGTCTGGGTCATACTACTTTGGGATCTCGTCTGTTATTTATGTCATAAACGGCTCTGATTACTGAACCAGGCGCGTTTCTCTAATCCACTAACTGCTGCAAATAGGGAAACAAATCGCTGGCGAGCAATCCTCTTTCACCGGCCTGAGCGGCGTAATCACCCGCTTTACCATGAAGGTAGCAACCCAATGTTGCCGCCGAGAATAAATCAACGCCTTGCGCCAACAAACTACCGATTACCCCCGAGAGAACATCGCCCATTCCCCCAGACGCCATGCCAGGATTGCCCACATTTGCAACAGCATAATCTGTGCCATCATATACGATCGTTCCTGCCCCTTTAAGCAAAACGACACCACCATACCGTGTTTGTATCGCTTTGACGGCGGCAAAACGATCGAGTTCCACCTCTTTTACTTCACAGCCCAATAAGCGAGCGGCCTCGCCTGGGTGAGGCGTGAGAATCCAATCGTCGCGGTGTTGGGGTTGCCGCGCTAATTTATTTAATCCATCCGCATCAACAACCTTAGGCAACCGTGCCGAGAGAGCGATGGTCCAGAGTGCATCCGACCACGCACTCTGCCAAGTCCAGGGCCGATAACAATATGGGTGGCCCAAGACAAGGCATCACCTAATGATTGGCCCGGCGCCCAGCTTTGCGTCATTAGCTCAGGCTGACGCGTGACGAGCATCAAGGTATGGTCTTTTTGCGTCACAACTTTGACTAGGCCGGCGCCAGTGCGTAACGCAGCTTGGGCACAAAGCGTCACGGCACCGGCCATACCATGGTCGCCGCCTAAACAAAGAACGCGACCAAATTGCCCTTTATGTGCACTGCGCGCTCGGGGCGGGAGGCATTGCGTTTTGATATCGTCACTGATCAGCTGCCCAGCCGGTTCCGCTTGACGTGCAAAGGCTGTTGCTACATTGAGACCAGCAAAAATAAGTTCACCGCGATGCGTGACCGCTTGCCCGGTTAATAAGCCTTGTTTTAATGCAATCAAGGTAACCGTTATATCCGCTGCGATTGCCACACCTTTTACACAGCCACTGTTGGCACATAAGCCAGACGGAATATCAACCGCCACCACTGGCACGTGGCAATGATTAATCACCCTGACCGCTTGGGCAAAATCGCCTTCAACCGCGCGCGATAAACCGGTGCCCAACATGGCATCGACAATGACATCAAACTGCGTGACGGTAGGCTGGGTCTTAATAACGCTTCCACCACAATCTTGCCACTCTTGCCAAGCGGTTGCCGCGTCGCCACTAAGTTTTTCTGGCGCGACCAATGACCATATGGTGACATTTAATCCCGCTGATTTCGCCAACCGAGCAATCACATAACCATCGCCGGCGTTGTTGCCCGCACCACAGACGATCAATAACCGTGCCGCGTTAGGGTAATACTGATTGATACTATCAAAGACGGCTTGGCCCGCTCTTAACATCAGCTGATACATAGGAATATCCAACGCACGCGCGACAGCCTGTTCGCCTTCACGAACTTGCTCTGCCCGATAGAAACTCTGTGGTAAACTTGTCGCCATCAACTGCCTCCATTGATTGTACTGCACCACTTAAGGCCTCAGGATCTACCGCTATGTCGCAACCCACGCCCGATGCATCGATTAATTTCGACCAATTAGCCCAACGTATCAAGCAATGGGGACAAGCGCTAGGCTTCCAGCATGTTGGGATCACGGATGTTGATCTCAAGCAACATGAGGCGCAACTGCAACGTTGGCTCGACAATGGCTATCACGGTGAGATGGCGTGGATGGCGCGACATGGCATGATGCGTGCGCGCCCAGAGGAGTTGGTGCCTGGTACAGTACGCGTGATCAGTGTACGCATGAATTATTTACCACCAGAAGCGGGATTTGCCACCACATTGGCCAATCCACGTTTAGGTTATGTGAGTCGCTATTCTTTAGGGCGCGACTATCACAAACTCATCCGCAACCGATTGAAAAAGCTGGGGCAGCAAATCGAAGCCGAGGTTGGCCCCTATGGCTATCGTCCTTTTGTCGACTCGGCACCTGTTTTAGAACGTCCGTTGGCAGAAAAAGCAGGGTTGGGATGGACAGGTAAACACTCATTGATCCTTAATGAGGAAACGGGATCCTGGTTTTTCCTCGGCGAGCTATTGGTTGATCTCCCTTTACCGACGGATACTCCCGTTGATAATCAGTGTGGCAAGTGCGTTGCTTGTATGACGAGCTGCCCAACCCAAGCGATTGTTGCGGAAGGAGTGGTCGATGCCCGGCGCTGTATTTCCTACCTCACCATTGAATATGATGGTGTGATCCCTATGGAGTTTCGCCACGCGATAGGTAACCGCATTTACGGTTGCGATGACTGCCAGCTCGTTTGTCCATTCAACCGCGAGGCTGAACTCACTTTAGAAGCCGACTTTCACTGTCGCCCTAGCCTTGATCAACAGCCGCTCAGCACACTTTTTAATTGGGATGAGGACACTTTTTTATCCTTAACGCAAGGGTCGGCTATTCGTCGTATTGGGATTAAAAAGTGGCGACGCAATCTTGCTATCGCGATGGGCAACGCGCCTTATGATCCAGAGATCGTTGCGAGCTTACGAGCTCGGCATGGAGAGGATGCACTGGTTGATGCACATATAGAGTGGGCGCTCGGTGAGCAAGAAAGCAAACGACAGCGCATTGATGTGGCCGTACTCCCCACCGGCACTCGCCGCCTGGTGCGCATCATTGAAAAAGGGTTACCGCGAGATGCTTAGCACTGTTAAATAGCAGAAAGATGACGCCATTCACATTATGTGGAAAACTATTAAGCAATGTGTGTTTATGGTGCACTTTTTGATAGTTAAACACATAGGCAGGGCATTAAGCGAGCAAGATCACGATAGTGAATAACACTGTGGAAAAGCATTAGTTAACCTGGAAAAAAATACACTATTGCCCTTTATTTTCAGCTAAATAGAGAGAAATGGTGTTTATTTCCGGTGTACAACATCGTCCTCGTGCTTGCTGACAAGATCACCGGCATGGCGGGCTTTACAGAATTCATCAACCAAGTTATCCACAAAACGAGTCTTGTGGATAAAGCTGTGCATTAGTAATTAAAAGCACGCCAATACGCCGCTTCCAGAGGAAGTACGTTAGGTGTGAATTTGATGCTAGAGATGATGCTTCACAGCATTAAAGACGGCGCTATATGTAACGCCACACTTGCGGTTAACCAAGTGATTGGAGCGACACACGGGGTTCGAACCCGTGACCTCAACCTTGGCAAGGTTGCGCTCTACCAGCTGAGCTAGTGTCGCTTATACCGAATTGTTATTTGGAGCGACATACGAGGTTCGAACTCGTGACCTCAACCTTGGCAAGGTTGCGCTCTACCAGCTGAGCTAATGTCGCATTGCCGATGCGTAACATCGAATTTTAAATTGGAGCGACACACGAGGTTCGAACTCGTGACCTCAACCTTGGCAAGGTTGCGCTCTACCAGCTGAGCTAGTGTCGCTTAGATCGACCTGATCACTATCAGATCGATATTTAATTTGGAGCGACATACGAGGTTCGAACTCGTGACCTCAACCTTGGCAAGGTTGCGCTCTACCAGCTGAGCTAATGTCGCTTTCAACAGACGATTCACGTCGTTAGGGCTGCGAATTATACGAAGAAAAAACCGGGTTGCAAGTGCTGATAAGCAAAATTATGATTTTTTCTTTTGATCGCTCAAAAGAGCAACAGATCGACGAAAAGAAAATCAGATCGTCAGGATCCTTTCGCGATAGAACTGCAATTCTGCAATTGATTCCCGAATGTCGTCAAGGGCTAAATGGGTGCCTTTTTTAGAAAACGCATTCAGTATTTCGGGCTGCCAACGCGCGTAAGCTCTTTCAGCGTACTGACGTCCACGGTGCGATAGTGAAAATAACGCTCCAGCGCTGGCATATGACGATAGAGAAAACGACGATCTTGGCCCACACTGTTACCACAAATCGGGGAGGCCCCCGCGGGTACCCATTGAGATAAAAATGCGATCGTTTGCTCAATAGCCGCTTGCTCACTGACTTGGCTTTGTTGCACACGCGCAACCAAACCAGACTGGGTATGCGTTTGCGTACACCAATCGTCCATTTTATCGAGTTCGCTTTGCGGCTGATGGATCGCTAATACCGGCCCTTCTGCCAGGATATTAAGCTGTGCATCGGTCACAATCGTTGCGATCTCAATGATCTTGTGGGTGTCCGGATCGAGCCCGGTCATTTCCAGATCGATCCAGATTAAATTGTTTTCACTGAACGCCATTGAACTTGCCTTTTTTATGGGTAAACCATGTATCATACTGTGCTTGATATGAAAGCCAACTTAACTGATAAGAGTCAACGTGGCAAAAAAGAAAAAGCTTACTAAAGGCCAATTGCGGCGGGTTCGATCGAACCAGCAACGTCGGATCAAACAGCATGATAACGACATCCAATGGGAAGATGCTGCCCTTGAATCCTCTCGTGAAGGCCGAGTGATCACGCGATTTGGGCAACATGCCGACATTGAAGATCCGCAAACAGGGAAAATACACCGGTGCAATCTTCGTCGTTCCGTCGGTAGCCTGGTAACAGGTGATCGCGTCATTTGGCGCCCAGGCAAAGAAGCACTCGAGGGATTTGCCGGCGTGGTTGAAGCGGTACATGATCGCATGTCGGTTCTAACACGGCCAGATTACTATGACGGCGTTAAACCCGTTGCTGCCAATATCGATCAAGTGGTGATCGTGGCCGCGATCTTACCCGAGCTGTCGCTCAATATTATCGACCGTTACTTAATTGCGTGTGAAGTACTCAATATCGCCCCGCTCATTGTGGTCAATAAAGTCGACCTGCTGGATGATGACGGCCGAGAAATGGTCGAAACGCTGCTCGATATCTATCGAGATATTGGCTATCCCTTGGTGATGGTGAGCGCCGATTCTGGTGAGGGCATGTCGACACTGGTTGAACAATTGGATCAACATGTCAGTGTGTTCGTGGGGCAATCAGGCGTGGGTAAATCAAGCCTGGTCAATACCTTATTACCCGATGTGCATGCGCAAACGCATCAGGTATCAGAAAACTCAGGACTGGGGCAACACACCACGACCGCGGCACGCTTGTATCATTTCGCCCAAGGGGGCGATCTCATTGACTCGCCTGGCGTGCGCGAGTTCGGTTTATGGCACCTTGAGCCGGAACAAATCGCCCATGGGTTTGTCGAATTTCGTGAGTATTTAGGTGGGTGCAAATTCCGCGACTGCAAACATGGCGACGACCCAGGTTGCCTGCTTCGTCAGGCGGTCGAAGATGGCCATATTAGTGTCGAACGCTTTGACAGCTACCACCGCATTATTGAAAGCATGAAAGAAGCAAAAGATAACCGACAGTTCTCACGAAATAAGCAACTGTGAGCCGCTGTCACTACACGTATTGATTCGCTACACTGCGTGCCAATCCATAGCACGCATTGAGCGTAATTAACATTCAATAACTTGTCAGGACGAAACTGTGCGAGACGATTTAAAAGTCGGGCTGCAATACCTTGCGCCGAAACACGCTCTTACCCGAGTCATGGGCAAATTGGCTAGCTTAAAAGGCGGCTGGTTCACAACCTCGGTGATTAAGTGGTTTATTAAGCAGTATCACGTCGATATGGGCGAAGCAAAGGTCAGTGATCCTGGCTACTATCGTACCTTTAATGATTTTTTTGTCCGTGAACTAAAACCTGCGTTACGTCCCATCGAAGGCGATAATGATACCTTGGTTTTTCCTGCCGATGCCTGCGTCAGTCAAGCGGGACGCATCGAGCAGGGGCAATTAATCCAAGCCAAAGGCCACTACTTTTCATTAACCGAATTAATCGGCGGCGATGCAGCACTCGCCAGCCAATTTGATGAGGGAGCGTTCGCCACCTTATATCTCTCACCGCGTGATTATCACCGCGTCCATATGCCATGCGACGGGGTACTGCGCGAGATGATCTATATTCCTGGCGATCTCTTTTCAGTCAACCCGGTAACAGCAGAAAACGTTCCCAACCTGTTCGCGCGCAATGAGCGTGTTGTCTGTCTCTTTGAAACAGATTTCGGCCCCATGACGCAAATTTTAGTGGGGGCGACCATTGTCGGTAGCATTGAAACCACGTGGGCGGGCACGGTGACACCGCCAACTGGCGGCAGCATTCGTCGTTGGCAATACCCGACCGAGGGCGAGCAAGCAATTCACTTTGTCCAAGGTGATGAGATGGGCCGATTCAAACTGGGCTCAACCGTGATTAACCTCTTTCCACACGGTGCCCTGCACTTCGACGACCAAGTTACCCCTGGCACGCCTACGCAAATGGGGCAGCCCTACGCACATCGGCAGGCGTAATCGAAAAAATTGTGAGATAAGGGGCGTTTATGCCCCTTTTTTGTGTCGAAATTCGGAGATTTTTCCCGTTAATTAACAGGCAAGGTCCGTATTATTGGGGGTATTCTGTTAGCAAGAAAGCGCTTGCCTATCCAACCGTAAGGCATGACGCGGTCGCCCACCAATGACGAAGGAGCGTATTTGTGGTTAATGCTCGTTTTATCAAGCTACTTGTCGCACTCGGCCTCCCCTTATTATTACTGCTTATCCCCACCGATTGGTTGCCTATTGCCGATCTTACGATTATTCAGCACCGCTTATTAGCCATCTTTTTAATGGCCGCGTTATTGTGGGTGCTTGAGCCTGTTCCCGTTTTTTCTACGTCCTTGCTCATCATCACCCTGCAACTGATCATGATTTCAGACAAAGGCTTGCACTGGTTTCGTGGCATAACGCCTCATCATCCGCGTGGCGAGTTAATTCCTTACACCGATATATTAAGTGCCTTTTCATCGCCTATTATCATCCTGTTTATGGGTGGGTTTTCGTTGGCTATCGCGGCGTCTAAATATCAGCTCGACATTAACCTTGCCCGCGTATTGCTCAAACCTTTCGGCCAACACCCCAAGTTCATTATGCTGGGCTGATGTTGATCACGGCGGTATTTTCAATGTTTATGTCCAATACCGCGACAACTGTCATGATGTTGGCTCTATTAGCGCCCATTATCAGTGTGCTACCCAAAGGCGACCCGTTAATTAAAGCGATGGTGCTTTGCATTCCGGTCGCCGCGAATACCGGAGGAATCGCTACCCCTATCGGCACACCGCCAAACGCGATCGCGCTACAGTATTTAACCGGCGAATATCAAGTCTCCTTTTTAGACTGGATGAAGATGGGGCTCCCCTTCGTGATCGTCCAACTCAGTTTTGCTTGGTGGCTGTTACAACGCCTCTTTCGCAGTCAACACACTCGAGTGGAGCTTGCGTTAGAAGGCCGTTTTTTACAAAGCTGGCAAGCCTATACCGTCTATATTACCTTTGCGCTGACCATTGTTCTGTGGCTCACCACAGGCGCTCATGGCATGAATACGTATGTCGTCGCGGTGATCCCTCTGGCTATTTTTACCCTGACAGGGATCATTGGTAAGCCAGAGCTTAAGCAAATTAACTGGGATGTGCTTTGGCTGGTCGCCGGCGGGATTGCAATGGGGATCGCACTGGATCAAACCGGTCTCGCCGCAGCCCTAGCCCATGCAGTGGATTACAGCTTGCTCACTGCCATGACCGTTTTAATTACCTTATCGGTGATTTGCTGGCTGATGGCTAATTTTATGTCCAATACAGCGACCGCAAACTTGTTAATGCCGATTGCGGCGGCGATTGTCACTTCCATGCCAGCGTTAGCAAGCATTGGCGGCATGCAAGGCTTGCTCATTGTTGTCGCTTTTTCCGCCTCTCTCGGCATGATTTTACCGGTATCGACCCCGCCCAACTCGCTCGCTTACTCCACGGGGTTTATCAGTAGTCAAGATCTGGTCAAAGTCGGTCTTATTCTCGGGGTTAGTGGTTTGATGCTGGTTTATGGCGGGGTTGTCTTATTAACCTGACAGGCGTTTCATTGATGAGACAAAAAACCGATAAGTCGTTTCCATTTTACATAAGTGTCTATTTTTTATTGGTTAAAAATGGGATAACACGAGTGATGCAGGCGTTAGCGAGCTTGAGAGGAAAACTTTTTTTAAATTCTATCCCCTCCCAGGCTCAAGCTTTCTACAATTAAGCAGATACTCAATAAGAAAGTATCGTCATAGTGTGGTAGTACGAGGGATCTTTAATGAAATTTACCATCAAGACCAAAATATTACTTGCGGTTGCTTTGGTCGTCGCCTTAGTCAGTGCAGTACAGGCATGGTTTTCAGTCAATCAACTTGAAGCAGAAACCGAACAAAGCGTCACCGCTCAAATGAGAGATGTGGGGCTATCAACGAGCAACTTTATCGAAGAATGGCTCGACATCCGCAGCAAAATGCTCGTCGCGAATGTGCCTTTGATTGCTAGCCAACCGAATGTTGATCGCGAATTATTACTGACCAAACGCCAGGGTGATTTTCTTACCGTCTATGCCGGCTTTGCTGATGGAACCATCGCCTATGGTGATAAAACCGAAAGCTGGCCAACCGACTATGACCCTCGTTCACGTCCTTGGTATAAGCAAGCCAATGCGGCAAACGATTTAATTATTACGCCTCCTTATGTCGATGCCAATGGCGCTGGCATGGTCATCAGCTTTGCTAAAGCATTTAATCAACAGTTCGAAGGGGTTATTGCTGCTGACTTATCTGTCGACGCCATTGTCAAAGAGGTGCTTAACGTACGCCTACCCAACGAAGGCTTCGCGTTTTTGGTTGATAGTAACAATAAGGTGGTCGCCTATCGCGATACCGCGCTGAGTGGAAAAGCTTTAACGCAGGTCGACGATGAGCTCACACCAGCCTTCATCCAAAATGCACGAAACAGCCAAGCACTGGGCACCGTGACGTTCGATGGCGATGGCCGCGAAAAACTCATTGCGGTCACAAAAGTGGAAGGCGCTAACTGGAGTCTAGGGGTGGTTCAAGACAAACAACTGGCGTTTGCCTCCGTTTCCGAGCAAATAGTCTCCACGTTGGTCACGTCGGTGATTTTGTTTGTCGTTATCGCTTTTATTGCCGGCTTCCTCATTCACCGTATGCTGGCCCCGCTGACTCAGCTGACGCACGCAGTAAGTTCCTTATCGCAAGGCAGTGGCGATCTTACTCAGCGTCTTGATATTGTGCGCCACGATGAAATCGGTGAGTTAGCCGGACACGTCAATGCGTTTTTAGCGCAATTGCAAGCCATGATTGGTCGAAGCGTCACCCAAAGTGTAGGATTGTCTGAACGCGCGGACCAATGTCGAAATCTTGCGCATCAATCGACCGGTTTGGTCGGACAACAGCAAGGTGATGTCGATCAAATCGCGACCGCCATTCACCAAATGTCAACCACTGCCAATGAAGTGGCCAGCAATGCCGAACAAACCGCTCGTTCAGCCCAAGAAGCAGAAAGTTCATGCCGGGATGGCCTAGAGGTCGTGGAAAGTAACCGTGACGCGATCACACAGTTGGCAGAACAGGTCGAACAAGCCACCAATGTGATTCGAGAGCTAGACACAAACTCGCAAAGCATTAATCAAATCATTTCCACCATCCAAGGGATTGCCGAGCAAACGAACCTACTGGCGCTTAACGCCGCGATCGAGGCTGCGCGTGCTGGTGAGCAAGGCCGAGGGTTTGCGGTGGTCGCTGACGAGGTACGTGTACTGAGTCAACGCACGCACGACTCCACCGAAGAAATCCGCAATATGATAGAAACGCTGCAGAACACGACACAACGTGCGGTGGATGGCATGACCCAAAGTAACGAAATGGCAACCTCCAGTGTCGATCGCGCCGCCTCAGCCAGTGATAAACTCAATCAAATCACACGCGCGATTGGCGATATCTCCGAAATGGCGGCACAAATTGCCAGCGCGGCTGAAGAGCAACGTGCCGTCACTGAAGATATCAATCGCAATACCCAAGCGGTGCGCGATTTATCACTGGAGCTTCATCAAAAATCGAACGAAACGGGGGAGCAAGGCGAGCAAATGGCGCAAGACGCGCAGGCGATGCACAGTGACTTGTCTAAATTTAAAGTCTAACGCGTCAACGATATGAACACGGCGATGCAACCAGGCTGCCTATACCAGTAGGCAGCCTCTCTATTGGCAGAAAGATCACAAATTCTGCGTTCAACGATTCCTTATCCTCACTTATCAACGCGATTTGCCTCATTGATCTAACTTTGCTGTAAGCCTTGCGTATACACTCAAAGATATTTTTTAATGAGATGGAAATGTGTCTATGCCCAAGCCGACAATTAAGCTGAAAATTATTGTGGCTATTGCCTTTATCGTCGCGCTGGTCAGTGCGGTGCTTGCCAGCATTTCTGTGCGTCAGCTCCAAACTGAAACCACCACCAGCATTACCAAACAAATGCATGATGTCGGTGATGCTACCACTCAGTTCATTGATAGCTGGTTAAGTACGCGTGCAGATATGCTTCTGGCCAATGAGACACTGATTGCGAATAACGCCAATGTCGATCGTGAACTGCTAGTGACGAAGCGTGCGGGACACTTTTTATCCGTTTATGCTGGGTTTAGCGATGGACGCATTGCTTATGGTGATAAAAGTGAAGACTGGCCAGCGGATTACGATCCGCGCACACGGCCTTGGTACCAGAGTGCGAGTGGAGTCAATGAACTTATTATTACTGAGCCCTATCAGGATTTTGACGGTAGCCTAGTGGTCAGTTTAGCCAAGGCCTTTAATGGCCAATACCAAGGTGTGATCGCCGCCGATGTCACCGTGACTGATATCGTCAAGCAGGTGCTCAATTTGAAGCTCAGTAATGGCTTTGCCTTTTTGGTCGACGGTGAAAATCGCCTCGTCGCGTATCGTGATACGGACTTAAGTCGCCAACCGCTCACCGATCTGGATGACGAGTTGACTCGCAACTTTATGGCCAATGCCAGTGCGCAACGCCAACTCACCACCTTTGAGCTCAACGGCAAAGAAAAACTGCTTGCTGCAATAACCGTCCCCAACACCGATTGGACGCTGGGTATTGTCGAAGATAAAGCGCAAGCTTACGCCTCCGTATCAGAGCAAATTACTTTTGTGGTGATCGCCTCAGTCATTCTTTTTGTCGTGATCGCCTTTATCGCCGGGGCCTGATTAAACAATTACTCAAGCCGTTGGGTGAATTAACCGCAGCGGTGCGGACGCTCTCTGCCGGTGAAGGAGATCTGACCCAAAGGATCAACATAGCCCGTCGCGATGAAATTGGTGAATTGGCCGAGTACGTTAACGCCTTCCTTGCACAACTTCAGCAAATGGTCGGTAAAGCGGTCAATCAAAGCATGACATTGTCGCAAAGCGCCGAGGAATGCCGAACCCATGCGTTACAATCGAGTCAATTAGTCGACAAGCAGCAAAACGATGTCGACCAAATTGCTACCGCGATCCATGAGATGTCGACCACCGCCAACGAAGTGGCCAGCCATGCCGAGGATACCGCCACATCGGCGCAACAAGCGGAGCAATCATGCCAAGAAGGGTTAAGTGTGGTGGGTGACAACCGCGACGCCATCACTCAATTGGCTCAGCAAGTCGAGCGCGCCACCAATGTGATCCGTGAGCTGGATGAGAACGCGCAGAGCATTAACCAAATTATTGCGACCATACAAGGGGTGGCGGAACAAACCAACCTGTTGGCATTGAATGCGGCGATAGAAGCGGCACGCGCGGGTGAACAAGGGCGCGGCTTTGCGGTAGTCGCCGATGAAGTACGGGTATTAAGCCAACGGACACACGACTCCACCGAAGAAATTCGCAATATGATTGAGACTCTACAGCACACGACGCAACGGGCCGTGGATGATATGACGCAAAGTAATGAGATGGCGACATCAAGCGTTGATCGTGCTGAAGCTGCGAGTGAGCGTCTCAACCAAATCACCACCGCGATTGGGCGGATATCAGAAATGGCGATTCAAATTGCCAGCGCCGCAGAAGAGCAGCGCGCGGTCACCGACGATATTAATCGCAATACCCAAGCGGTAAAAGATCTCTCCTACGAGATCCATCAACAAGCGAGCGCCACAGGCGACCAAGGTGACAGCATGGCGCAGGCGGCTCAAGACATGCATCAAGACTTATCTAAATTTAAAGTCTAAACCGGTGCCTGCCCTAAACGCCGTCTTCGGGCGGCGTTTTTATCGGTGCGGCCTTGTTAAGCGCGCGAAACAGGAAACGCGGTCACCGCATCAATATGGTCACACCCCAAAGCCAGCATGACTAAGCGGTCAACACCCAGCGCCACGCCCGCACAATCGGGTAAGCCTGCCTCTAATGCGGCGAGCAAGTGCGTATCGATAGGTTGTGGCGCTAATCCTCGTGCAATCCGCGCTTGGTTATCCGCCTCAAACCGCCGACGCTGTTCGCAAGCGTCTTGCAACTCATAAAAACCATTTGCCAGCTCAACTCCTTGGTAATACACCTCAAACCGATGTGCGACGCGCGCGTCTGCTTCGCTGATTTTTGCCAGCGCGGCTTGTGATGCAGGAAAGTCATAAATAAAGGCGGGCGCCTGCTGGCCAATATTCGGCTCCACCGTCACCGAGAAAAGCAGCTGCAACAAGGTATCTTTATCTGTCTCATCTTGGGTGATATCGGCCAATCCCTGGGTGGCCGCAAGTGCGCGCAGCTGAGGAATATCCGCGGTTAATGGACACAGCCCGGTAGTAGACTCAAACGCCTCTTGATAGCTCATCCGTGTCGCAGCCTGACACCTTAGTACAGCTTGTAACAACGCGTTCATTTCATCCATCAACTGGTGGTGATCAAAACCAGGGCGATACCATTCGAGCATGGTAAATTCCGGATTGTGGTAACGGCCAGCTTCTTCGTTACGAAACGCTTTACTGATTTGGTAAATCGGCCCGCTCCCCGCGGCCAGTAAGCGCTTCATATGAAACTCAGGCTGGTCATTAAGTGCAACGACACGCCGTCAGCGAAACCAGGCCCAACCAAAGACGTTTTAAAGCTATGTAGGTGCACATCGGTGACCGCCGCTTGGCTAAGTGCTGGCGTATCCACTTCCCATACGCCACGGTCAGCAAAAAATTGCCGAAGACGTGCCATGATATCGGCTCGCTTTTTCAGTTGCTCTAGCGACGCAGTTGGTGGCCATTGCGTGGTTAAGGTCATAAAAAATTCTCTGTTCGCACCATGGCGCCAGTCTATCGCCAGCGAGCAAAATAACAAGCGCCTTCCTGCTTGCTTGTTACGCAATATTGGCGTGTCACATGGCGCATTTCTATTGCAAGTCTTGCGCGCTTTTTCAACGCTATCGCACACTTACCGATTCATCTCACACTTTTATGCAATTTAACACCCATGCCGGCAAAATCGCGGCAATTCCCCGACTGAGTCAATTTTTACGCAGACGAGATTGCCTACTATGACAGCACAACAATAAACAAGCCAAGCACTGGCTTTCCCTATAACACTGGAGGATGAACGTGCGGACTCTCACTACAGATATTGCAGTTATCGGCGCCGGTGGCGCTGGACTGCGCACCGCTATTGCGGCTGCAGAGGCCGATCCCTCTCTTAATATTGCATTGGTGTCTAAGGTCTACCCGATGCGCTCACACACTGTGGCAGCCGAAGGTGGCTCAGCGGCCGTCATCAAGGACGAGGACAGCTTAGACAATCATTTTAATGATACCGTCAGCGGCGGCGATTGGTTATGTGAGCAAGACGTTGTCGACTACTTTGTTAAAAATTGCGCCCATGAAATGGTGCAATTGGAGCAATGGGGGTGCCCTTGGAGCCGTAAAGACGACGGCAGCATTAATGTGCGTCGATTCGGCGGTATGAAAGTGGAGCGGACGTGGTTCGCTGCCGATAAAACCGGCTTTCACATGTTGCATACTTTATTCCAAACCTCGGTCAAATACCCACAAATCCAGCGCCTAGACGAATATTTTGTTGTCGATTTGATTATCGATGAGGGGCAGGTACAGGGGTTGATTGCCTTACACATGGCAGAAGGCGAGCTGGTCTGTATCAAAGCCAAGTCGGTCGTATTGGCAACCGGGGGGGCCGGCCGAGTATATAGCTGTAACACCAATGGTGGCATTGTCACCGGTGATGGCATGGCCATGGCGTATCGTCACGGGATTCCACTACGCGATATGGAATTTGTGCAATATCATCCAACCGGATTGCCGGGGACAGGTATCTTAATGACCGAAGGCTGCCGAGGTGAAGGCGGCATTATTGTCAACAAAGACGGTTATCGTTACTTGCAAGATTACGGTATGGGCCCAGAAACGCCGGTCGGTCAACCGAAGAATAAATACATGGAGCTTGGCCCGCGCGATAAAGTCTCTCAGGCTTTTTGGCACGAGCAACAAAAAGGCAACACCATCAAGCACACACTCGGTGATGTGGTGCATCTCGACTTGCGCCACCTGGGTGAAGACTATATTCAAGAGCGCCTACCCTTTATCTGTGAGCTGGCGAAAGCTATGTCAATGTTGACCCAGCCAAAGAGCCGATCCCTATCCGCCCAACGGTGCATTACACCATGGAGGGATCGAAACCGACGCGCAAACGGAAACACGTGTTAAAGGCCTATTTGCAGTCGGTGAGTGCTCTTCTGTTGGCTTACACGGCGCCAATCGTCTTGGTTCAAACTCGCTCGCCGAGCTTGCTGTCTTCGGTCGTTTAGCCGGTGAGGGCGCTGCCAAGCGTGCTAACAGTTTCACAGATTGGAACCAAGCGGCCATCGACGCTCAAATTCATGACGTGAAAGCGCACATTGATCAGTTGCTCTCTAATCAAGGAGAAGAAAACTGGGCGGATATTCGTCGCGAGCTCGGTGAAACCATGGAAGCGGGTTGTGGTATTTATCGTCGAGAATACTTAATGCAGGCCACGATTGATAAAATTACCGAACTGAAAGCTCGCTACCAAAATATCAGCATTCAAGATAAAGGCAGTGTGTTTAATACCGACCTGCTGTACGCCATTGAAGTGGGCTATGGACTAGAAGTCGCCGAAGCCATGGTACATTCCGCGATACAGCGTAAAGAGTCACGCGGCGCACACCAACGTCTTGATGAAGGCTGCACCAGCCGTGATGATGAAAACTATCTCAAGCATACTTTGGCGTTCTATCAAGCAGAGCATGGCCCTCGCATCGACTACGGCGATGTCAAAATAACCAAGTCACAACCTCAAGCACGACTGTATGGTGATGCGGCAGAGCAAGCGAATCGTGACAGCGCCGACCAACAAGAGGAGCACGCAAAATGACGCAAGCTACCTATCAGGTCTCAGTGCTCAGGTATGATCCCGCAACGGATGAGGCCCCCTACACGCAAGACTTCGTGGTCACCGGTGACGAAACCATGTCGGTTCTGGATGCGCTGGGTTATATCAAGGATAACCTGGATAAGTCACTGTCTTATCGCTGGTCTTGTCGCATGGCTATTTGTGGCTCGTGTGGCATGATGGTTGATGGCGTGCCAAAGCTAGCCTGTAAAGCGTTTTTACGTGATTACCCCAAAGGGGTACTGATTGAGCCTTTGGCTAACTTTGCGATCGAAAAAGATCTGGTGGTGGATATGACACCATTTATTGAACGTCTTGAAGCGATCAAACCGTATATTTTAGGTAATGACCGCCGCCCCGAAGACGGGCCTAATACGCAAACGCCTGAACAAATGGCGCGCTACAAGCAGTTCGCAGCCTGTATTAATTGCGGTCTTTGTTACGCAGCGTGTCCGCAATTTGGCCTCAACCCTGACTTTTTAGGTCCCGCCGCCATTACACTTGCGCATCGTTATAACCTGGACAGTCGCGACGGTGGTCAACACGAGCGTATGCCACTGATTAATAGTGATAACGGCGCCTGGGGGTGTACGTTTGTTGGCTATTGCTCACAAGTGTGCCCTAAAGGGGTCGATCCTGCTGGTGCGGTTAACCAAGGAAAAGTGGCCTCCACGCAAGATATGGTGATCGCCATGTTTAATCCCAATAAAGAAGGGAAGGAGGTAACAGGATGAGTAACCGTAAACCTTATGTACGGCCTATGCCTCGTACTTGGTGGCTGCACCACCCGTTTTATCGCTTCTACATGCTACGAGAAGCAACTATGCTGCCTTTAGTCTTCTTTACTCTCAGCCTAACCGCGGGATTAATTTGCTTGGTACAAGGCCCACAGGCTTGGCAGGGATGGCTTGACTATATGGCCCATCCAGTTGTGGTGTTACTCAATCTGGTCGCGTTAATCGCCAGCTTGTTCCACGCCACGACGTTTTTCAGCATGATGCCACAAGTCATGCCAATTCGAATCAAAGGGAAGCTATTGGATAGTAAATGGGTGATTGGCGCACAATGGGGCGCTGTGGCTGTAGTATCACTGATCGCCTTGGTGCTCATTTAGGAGGTGTTATGATCGATCCCAAACCAAAACGTTCCGATGAGCCAATTTGGTGGAGTTTATTTGGTGCTGGGGGGACTTGGTTCGCCATGTTCACCCCTATTACCGTGCTGATTTTAGGGATCTTAGTGCCGATCGGTATTATTGATCCCAGCGCACTCAGCTATGACCGTGTCATGATGTTTGCCGAACATTGGCTGGGCAAGTTACTTATCCTCGCCACCTTAGCGCTACCCATGTGGCATGCGATGCACCGCATTCACCATGGCCTGCACGACCTTAAGCTGCATATCGGCTTGGCAGGCAAAGTTGTCTGTTATGCGATTGCATTTACGGTCAGTGTCGTCGCCGCGCTTTTAGTATTGATGATCTAGCGTGTGCTAAAAGCAATAAAACAAAAAGCCCTGGTGAATCACACTCAGGCTTTTAATTGTCGGTCATTATTTTACGCGTCCAACATACTCGCCAGAGCGCGTATCGACTTTGAGTACTTCACCGATTTGAATAAATAAAGGCACTCGTACAACCGCACCTGTGGTCAATGTTGCCGGCTTACCGCCTGTGCCTTGGGTATCCCCTTTTAGGCCAGGATCCGTTTCCGTCACTTCTAGTTCAACGAAATTAGGCGGTGTGACCACAATCGGATCGCCATTCCAAAGGGTAAGCGTACAGCTGTTGTTTTCAACCAACCATTTAACATTCTCACCGACGGCACTTTCATTGGCCGCAATTTGTTCAAAGGTTTCGTTGTTCATAAAGTGGAAGAATTCACCGTCGGTATAAAGGTAATCCATATCCACTTCAATCACATCGGCCGCTTCAACTGTATCACCGGATTTAAAAGTCTTTTCCAAGACTTTGCCAGAGATCAGCTTACGCAGTTTGACCCGGTTAAAGGCTTGGCCTTTACCTGGTTTCACAAATTCATTTTCGGTAATGACACACGGCTCGTTATCGAGCATAATTTTCATGCCGCCGCGGAATTCATTGGTGCTGAAAGACGCCATCTTGATCCTCTTAACATCTTCGAGTTTTCACAAATGTCGCACATCATAACCCGAATCCAGCCTGCTGTTGAGCGAAACTGGATCAAAGAACTCGCAGAGGCGATCACAGATCCCAGTGAATTGCTGCAACTGCTTGAAATTTCACCTGAGGAATGGACGTCCGGTTTTGCCGCGCGCCGCTTGTTTTCACAACGCGTTCCTCGCAGTTTTGTTGCCCGAATGGAAAAAGGCAATCCGAACGACCCGCTGCTTAAGCAAGTGTTACCTATCGCGCAGGAGTTTAATGGAGGTAGGAGGGCTTCAGCGCTGATCCGCTTGAAGAGCAAGATAATGCGATTCCTGGGTTATTGCATAAATACCACAACCGCGTATTACTGATCGTTAAAGGAGGCTGCGCGATAAATTGCCGCTATTGCTTCCGTCGCCATTTTCCTTATCAGGATAACAAGGGCAGCAAACGCGTATGGCAAGGTGCATTGGATTATATCGCTGCACATCATGAAATTGACGAAGTGATCTTATCCGGCGGCGATCCCCTGATGGCCAAGGACGATGAACTTGATTGGCTTATCAGCGCCATTGAGCCGATGAATCATGTGAAACGGCTACGCATTCACTCTCGTCTGCCGGTGGTGATCCCAGCGCGTATCACCTCGGCGCTTACTGAACGTTTGTCTCGCTCACGCCTGCAAGTGGTGATGGTTACTCACATCAATCATGCCAATGAGATAGACACCGAGTTAAGCGATAAGCTCCACACATTGCGACAAGCGGGAATTACGCTGCTCAATCAAAGCGTGCTGCTAAAAGGGGTGAATGACAGTGCGGATGCGTTGGTGGCACTGAGTCAACGGCTATTTGATGCCGGCGTTTTACCTTACTACCTGCATGTATTGGATAAAGTCCAAGGCGCCGCTCACTTTTTAGTCTCAGACGATGAAGCGCGCGCCTTAATGCAGGAGATTATCGAGCAGCTCTCCGGCTATTTAGTCCCTCGACTGACTCGGGAAACCGGTGGCCGAGCAAGTAAAACGCCGCTGGATCTTCAGTTAGAATAGCCAGAACCAATCCGCTGATGCCCGGACGAAACGTGAAACTTACGCACAACCCAACCAATATATGGCTCGTACCCGCTAATCAAGCCACTCTGGCTGGCAGTCAGGTTTAGCATAACTCAGACGGCCAACACGGCTGGAGGTGTGGTAGCAATCTAATCCGCTCAAGGCAACGGTGCCTGCTTGCTCAATGTCGACAAAACCATCCTCACTGACACAACTGTCTGGCACGTGCGCTTCGATTATTTCCCCCACTAACAAGTGAGTACCATTGATCGCCATGGTGTGCTCTTCACGGAGAACAAGACCAAGGCGGATCGCGGCTTCTTGTACAAAAGGCGCACCAAACTTTTCACGCCATAAAGGCGTCAAACCAACCTGATCAAATTCAGAGATATCGTGAGGGTAACGCGCTGACGTTTGATGAGCCGCCACAATCATCTCTTTTTGTACGTGATTAAGTGTATAAAACCCCGTCGCTCTAATGTTTTCCAACGTATCACGCGGCACAGTATCAGGGCGGATTATCACCCCCATTAACGCAGGGTTTGCTCCGAGATGAAACACAGAGCTCACAATACATAAATTGGTTTGTTGGTTTGTATCGCTTGTGCCCAACAAGTTGGCTGATTTAAATCCTGATAAGCTGTTCACAAAAGTCGCACGGTAGCGTTTTTCCATCGCAACGATGGCTTCTTTCTCATACACGCTCAGTGACATGGGTTTCCTTATTTAATCTGACATTGTTGGCAGCGTGCTTGGCCCGTCAAAATCGCCGAGATCCGATAACGGTGCTGGGCAAAGAAAAGATAGGCTTTGTCTGCAAACCACGCAATAACCGGCCAGCGTAACCAACTCACCCAAGCGCCTTTTCCAACCGCATCCCACGATACATAGGTTGCATCTAAACCATACACCATTTGCCCGTCACTATCTTGTGCATGCAAAATACGATTCGCCGAGCTGGGATCAACGTTGGGAAAATCAATGGAAAAATCCGCTTGGTGGATATCAACCAATCGCAGCGCATCGTCGCCATCCCAACGCGAGAGCTTACGCATTTCTTTCACACACAAAGGACACATGCTGTCATAGAACACAGTTACCATAATGGTACCTCCTAAGGCACTAATACGCGCCGGCGGGGACACTCGATCAAAAAAAGAAAGCCCTGACCGTCAGGCTAGGGCTTTATTGGTTTTTCATCAAAGATTAAAGATACAAAAAAGCCCCGACCGTTAGGTCAGGGCTTCGTATTTCTACTCATCAAAGTCTTACGCATATTCGCTTTGATGATTAAATTGCGAGCTATGCGCAGGGAGTTTTGAAGCGAGACGCACAATGTATGCCAATACATGAGCATCGCAGCTATCAAAAATCACAAGCAATAGGCGCAATTTATAATCAAAGCCTGGCGATGTCCTACTCTCACATGGGGAGACCCCACACTACCATCGGCGCTGCTTCGTTTCACTACTGAGTTCGGCATGGAGTCAGGTGGGTCCAAAGCGCTATGGTCGCCAAGCAAAATTTGGTGTGTCTTCACTTTTCAGTCAAAACACG